>CAYRZU010000039.1:9564-31053 GCA_964428895.1 uncultured Planctomycetaceae bacterium | reverse complement strand
TGGCCAGGATCGCCCCCACCGACCGGTCCAATTGCGTGCACAGGCCGTAGTACCGCGCGATCAGTTCGCGGCAGTTCTTCTCGTCCAGCCCATAGCCCGCTTCGATCTGCTTGCGGTTGAGCCGGTATCGCAACGGGTCATCCTCGCCAAATGAATCCCTGAACGATTCCGGCAATTCGATATCCTTCGGATCGTGCAGGTCGTTCAGAGGGCCGGTGAAGGGCATGTGCGGCTCGAGGAAGTTCACGAAGAGCATGAACGGCGTCTCCTGATTGCGCGTCAGGAAATCGCACGCGCGATCCTGCATGAACTGGGGTTTGCCGTGCTCGAACGGGAGCCCGCAGGCGAAACCGCGGTCGAACACATTGCCCGGGCCCGGCTCGTAATCCTTGGCGATCAGAAAGTCGTGATAGGGGCTACGTGCGTCCTGGTCGCGACCCTCACCGTAGTAGTGAACGTACATGTCCTCGACGGCTACCCATTCATCGAAGCCGTGCTGACAGAACACCTCGTCTCCCAAGTGCCATTTTCCAATGTAGCCGCTGCGGTAGTTCGGATCGGCGAGCAATTCGTTGAAACACGGCGTATCCGCCCCGAGCGGAACGTTGTTGCCCAGGCATCCGTTTTGGTGGGGCCATAGGCCGGTCATGACCGTAGATCGCGAAGGCGTGCACACCGGCTGTGAGACGTAGGTCTTGTCGAAAACGAAGCTCTCTCCGGCGAGCTTGTTGAGATTCGGAGTCTGGACCAACGTGTTGCCATAGGCGGCCATCGTGTCGGCACGCTGTTCGTCGGTCCAAATGAACAGGAGATTCGGTTTGCGGATGCTCGCCCTCTCACTTCTTGTCATCGGAAAGCCTACCTCACGTCGAACGCAAAGATGCGACACTGCGGGGCGCCCCACGTAGCTTCGGGGACAAAGCGAACGGCCTTTGCCTGGATGTCCAAAGGCGCACGCACGAGCCGCTGATAGTTGTTCGATTCACTGACAACGGTCTGCCACATGCCGTCGCTCTGCTGGGCTTCGATCCGGAACGCTCGGATCATCGTGTCCGGCACGGCCCAAGGCGGTTCGTTGAGTGAGTGGCGCCAGGGCATGTTCTTGGCGTCACGGTTCAGGTCGCTGTCGAAGACAATACGAGCTTCACGAACCAGCGTCTCCGAGTCGAACTCGTAGGTCACCGAGCTTCCGGGCTGACCGCACCAATTGTTTGAGACGCCGTCGAGGGGGCGGTCGATGCCGGTGCGGAGCTGCTCTACATCGCCCGACTCCGAGATCAGCTTCGGTCGTAAAGACATTTCCGGTACGGCGCGCGTGTGCCACGGCAACCAGCAGTCGTCTTCCATGAGAGCTTGCTGGACATCCGCACTTCTCTGCTCGCGCGTATCTCGTGGGGTCAGTCCGTCTCGAACGGCGATAGCGGCCGCGGTTCCGACGGCCTGGCCCATCAGGCTCGTGGTTCCCATCACGCGGGTGGAACTCATGGCCGAGTGCGTAGCGCTGTGACATCGGCCGGCGCAGAATAGGTTGGCGATGTTGCGCGAATAGAGCGACCCGAGCGGAATCCCATACGGCGACGGGGCCGGGTGGAAGATCGTGCCCACTTCGGGATGGTTAAAGCCGGCTGGAAAGTGATCATCCATCGACCAACCGCCGTAGGCCACCAGGTCGTCGAAGCGTCCTTCGGCCGCCACATCGTTCTGGGTAAGAATGTGGTCGCCCAGGTACCGTCGGCTCTCGCGTTTGCCCGGCAGGAACCCCTGCCACTCCAACGCCCAGTTGGCCATGGCCTCGTGATCGGGTGAGTAGTTCTTCACGTAGTCCCACACCCCGAATGCGATTCGCAGGAGTTCATCGCGCAGGGCCTCGGTGTCGTGAATGCTGTCCTGATCGCCGCCGACCTCCATCCACCAGAAGTTGGTCATGCGGACGGAACAGTTTCGCCCGCGCAGGTCTTCCGGCTTGGTGAAGCGGTGGGCCCAGTCGGGAGCGATGAAGGCCTGCGGCGTGTCATGTTCGCGCGCCTGGAACAAACAACTCAGCCCCATGGTCATGCTATCCGCTATCTCCGGCGCGATGCTCTCGTTGAACTCGCCTCTCGCCTCGCGGCCGATGCGGAATTCCGCCCCCGTCAGCGGCGCAAGAATCCCATCCCCCGAGCAATCCGCGAAAACCTTCGCCGAAATCGTGTGCCACGTCTCCGTGGTCATCTGCCAACCGGTGACGGATACAACACGGCTGTCCGCCATCTCGCACTCGTTCACGGTGCAATTCAGGAACAGCGTCAGGCCTTCCTGATATCGGGCCAGGCCGTAGGTCACACTGTCCCAGATCGAGTAGTTGGGCTGGCCGTTGCGGTAGTAGTTTTCCAGCAGCAGTTCTTCGAGGATCCCCGTCTCTCGGGTATCGGGGCCGTGCGCGCCACAGATGTGCATCCGGACCTCACCGGAAGCGTTGCCGCCAAGCACGGGCCGATCCTGGACCAAGGCCACACTCGCGCCGCGACGCGCCGCCGCCACCGCCGCGATCAGCCCGGCCATCCCGCCGCCAACCACACAGAAATCGTACTCGTGCGTTTCTCGTCTCATCGTCGCCGTCCATCCCCAGCCGGTTCTCAAGCTAGGCCACCACCGTCCGCTCTTTTACTTCATTTTCGGAGTTTCCGCCCTTAACTTCTGCCTGGTGGACAACAGCGCGGAGTCGATATGCCCGAAAGCACTCAACAACTCTCCGACTTTCAACGCTTCCTGGCCTGCATGGAGTATGAGTCTTCCGATCGGCGGCCCAACCATGAGCTAGGCGTGTGGGGGCAGACGGCCCAGCGGTGGGAGTCCGAGGCCGTCGAAGCGGTCAAGGACTTCACCTGGAATTGGTTTGTCGCTGAGCCCGAACTGGGGCTGGATCGCCGGGAGTTCATCGACGTCAACTACAGCTTCATCCCCCCGTTCGAGTATGAGGTGCTCGAAGAGACCGACGAGTACGTTTTCGCCCGTATCCCCACCGGCGCGGTCACCAAAGCCCTCAAGGCCGGCACGGCCTACGGCACGCGATGGTGTATGGACACGTATCTGGACTTCCCCGTCAAGACGCCCGAGGATTTCGCAGCTCTGAAGCCCCGGTTGGTCGCGGCCATCCCCGAGCGATACCCGGAAGACCTCGATCAGCGCCTGGCCGATTGGAAAGCCCGAAGCTGCCCGCTCATTCTTGGCCACAATTGCGCGGCCAACGGCTTCTACTGGCGTGCGCGCGAGTTCATGGGAACGGAGAATCTATCTCTAGCGTGGTACGACCAGCCCACACTGATGCATGAGATCATGGAGTTCTTCGCCGACTTCATCATCGAGACCAGCCGGCCGGTCCTGGAGAAGGTGCAGGTCGACTACTTTGTCCTGAACGAAGACATGGCCATGAAGGGAGGCCCGCTGCTGGGACCCGAGACCTTTCGGACCTTCATCTTCCCGCACCTCAAGCGTCTGGTGGAGTTCTTCCGCTCGCACGGGACCACGTACATCGCCGTCGACAGTGACGGGGACCCCACGCCGTTGATCCCCCTGCTGCTCGATGCCGGCGTCGATACCATCTGGCCTATCGAACGGGCTTCGGAAATCGGCCCGCAACAATGGCGCAAGCAGTTCGGACGTTCGCTTCGTCTGTGGGGCGGGGTCGATAAGCGGGTGCTCTCCCGCGGACAGAAGGCCATTCGCGACCACCTTCGAGAAATGATTCCCTTGATTGAAGAAGGCGGATTCATTCCGACCGTCGACCATACCGTCCCGCCGGACGTATCATGGGACGCTTTCCGATACTACATGGACATGAAGATGGCTTTGCTGAGCGGGGATTTCGCCGCTTTGGAGTGAAGGCAGGGACGATCTGACGATGAGGGATTCACGCGAGGCAATCAACGCGATCATCCGCCGCGACCCGCCGCTGTCGCGGATGGGGGTGTTCGACTATCTGTGGTCTGAGACGCTCGACCAATGGGTCGCCAATGAAGGCTATCCGGTCGACGACGACGGCAAGGCGCTGCCGGGCGAGGAGGTGTTCGGTTTCGACATGGTCGGCGCCGGCGGATGGATCAAAGCCTTCCCTCGTTTCGGCCCCGACGCCGAAGAACTTCTCGACGAAACCGACGAGTGGGTCATCAAGCGCAACGGCGCCGGCGCGGCCATGAAGACCTGGAAACGCCGGTCCGGCACGCCCGAACACATCGACTTCCATATGACCAGCAGGGACATCTGGGATGAGACCTATCGCCCCTTGCTGGTGGGGTTCGACCGGGGCCGTATCGATGTGGAGGGAACGCGTGAGAAGCTCCAACGCTTCAAGGCCCAAGGAGTCTGGACCTATCACGGGCTGATGTTCGTCTGCGAAATGATGCGGTCCAGCATGGGCGACGTGTGCATGCTGGAATCGATGCTGTTGGACCCGGAGTGGATTTCCGACTACTGCCGCGTCTACGCCGATCTGTACAAGACCTGTTACCAAGTGCTGTTCGAAGAGGCCGGCACACCGGATGGTATCTGGATCTACGAAGACCTCGGCTATCGCAACGGCCTATTCTGCTCGCCGAAGGTGCTGGGCGAACTGGTCGTTCCCTACTACGCCGAGATCGTCGAGTTCTTCCACTCCTATGACCTGCCGGTCATTCTCCACTCGTGCGGCCGCATCACCGAAGCCCTGCCGATGCTGGTCGACGCGGGCTTTGACGCCCTGCACCCCATGGAAGTCAAAGCCGGGTGCGACGTGATGGCCTTCGCCGAGACGTATGGCGACAAGCTCGCCTTCGTGGGCGGGCTCGACATTCGCGTCCTGGAGTCCGGAGACCGCGACCTGATCCGGTCTGAAGTAATCAAGCTCGTCGAGGGCCTCAAGGCCCGCGGCGCCCGGTACGTCTTTGGTTCAGACCACTCGATCTCAACCGGCGTGGCCCTGGCCGACCTGAAGTTCGCTCACGACGTCTACCGCGAGCACATGGACTACACTCAGTAGAACGAAAGGTAACCGCAATGACCCGACGAGAACGGTTCTTCTCCTGCATGGCTCGGGCCGGCTATGACCGCATTCCGGTCACCCACCATTACGGAACGGCCGAGTTCCACCGCAAGTTCTACGAACGGCTGGGCGTGGACCATGACCAGTTTCACGACATGGTCGAGGATGTGTTCGACGGCGTGGGCCCGACCCAGACCGTCTCGCCGACCACACGCGGCAACGTGGACAACTATCCGGAAGGCATCCACATCGGCAACTGGGGAGAGATCTACGCTCCGCAGGCCTACGGCTCGGGTGAGAACACCGGCACCTACGGCGAGGCCGCCTATCTGCCCTTTGCCGACGTCACCGGCCCGGCCGAACTGGCCGACTACCCCTGGCCGACCGCGGATTGGTTTGACTACACAAACATCCGCGAACAGTGCCAGGCCATCAAGGCCCGCGGCGGAGTGGCGATGTACACGCCCTACAGCTACGACTTCATGAACAACATCGCTCGCACGCGCGGCGTGACGCAGACCATGCTCGACATCGGCCTGCGAGACCCCGTGTTCATGCTGCTACTGGAGAAGCGCTTCGAGTATCACTACGAAACCGACAAGCGAGTCTTCGAAGCCGCCGACGGCGAGATCGACGTCGTGCACATGTGCGAAGACCTCGGCGGCCAGAACGGCCCGTTGATCAGCATGGACACCTTCAACGAACTGTTCGCCGAACGATTCCGCATGGGCTTCGACCTGGCCCACAAGAACGGCGCGCTGACGATGATGCACATCTGCGGCGGCATTCGTCCCATGATCCCGCGCCTGATCGAGCTCGGCCTCGACATTTTCGACGTCGTCCAGGTGGCCGCCAAGGGCATGGCCATCGACGGCCTGTGTCGCGACTTCGGCAAGGATCTTGCCTTCTGCGGGTCGATGTGCGTGCAGTCCATTCTAGCCCAGGGCACGCCGGAGTCGGTCCGCGACGAGGTCCGCACGCGTCTCCAGCTATTCGACAAGGGCGGGTTGATCCTGGGCCCCAGTCACGACATCCAAGTCCACACGCCGGTCGAGAATGTCATCGCCATGTACCAGGCGGCCGGCTATCTGACCGACCTTTAGGGTGATTAGGGACACGACTAGCTACGGCGGCGCGCCGCCGATCGGGCGTGGGCCTCCAAGCCCTCCAACCGCGCCAGGCGTTCGGCGTCGATCGTCAAGGGCTCGGCCGCCGTGAGATCCGCGACCTGCACAAAGGTCCGAACTCGCAGGAAGTCCAACACGCTCAGGCCGCCGGTCTGCCGTGCAGCCCCGCCCGTGGGCAAGGTGTGATTCGGCCCGGCCGCGTAATCGCCCAAGACTTCGGCCGACATCGCCCCGATGAACAGCGCGCCGAAATGGCGAACGCGCCCCGCCACCTCCTCTGCATCGCGCACGTGAAGGGCCAGGTGCTCGGGGGCAATCCGATCGCAGATCGAGACGGCCTCGTTGATATCCGCGGCCACAACGGCGAAGCTGCCGGCCATTGCGGCCCGAGCCGCATCGGCTGTGGCCAGTGAGCTAAGCTGCTCGGCCAGTTCACCGTTGACCGCGTCCACGATCCGGTGATCCAACGCAACCAACATGGCCCGGGCGTCTGGGTCGTGCTCGGCTTGGGCGAGCAGATCCGCCGCGACCACGTCGGCCTCGGCCGTGTCGTCCGCCAACACCACCAACTCCGAAGGGCCGGCCAACATATCGATCCGTATGCGATCGTTCAGCACGTATTTTGCAGCGGTGACGTAGCGATTGCCCGGACCCGCGATCACATCGCAAGGCGCCACGCCGACGCCCAGAGCCAAGGCCGCGATGGCTTGGGCCCCGCCCGCCACGAGCACCGCGTCTGCTCCCGCGACAGCCGCAGCAGCCAGTGTAATCGGCGCCGGGTTCGGCGAAGCAACGATCACCTCCCCAACACCCGCCACGCGCGCCGGGATCGCCGTCATCAACACCGACGACGGCAGTGGGTATCGTCCTCCGGGCGCGTAACATCCGGCCCGATCCACCGGGACGACAGTGTGCCCCACGCGCCCACCCGGAACAGCGCAGTCGACGGCACGAAGGGCGCTTCGCTGGACCTCGGCAAAGGACCGGACGCGTTCACCCACTCGCTCCAGAAGCTGCCGGTCGGCTGAATCGATCCCCCTCAGCGCCTCGGCCAGTTCGGCTTTGGTCACAAGTAGGGACGATCCAGCGGTCAGCCCATCTAGCTCTTCGGCGTATCGGCGAAGGGCGACTTCGCCTTCGGCCTGAATCTCCTCGATGATCGGCCGCACCACGGACAGTGCTTCGGCATCAACGGCCCGACGCCGCTCCGATGCGATCTGCGCCACACGAATCATCTTCAGGCACTCGGATTTCACGATTCATTCTCCGGCTTGGCGTCTCCCGCTCGGCGGCTGATGCGGTACTCTCGCCGGTCCAGCACGGCCTCCACATCGGCAAGGTCCACGCCCGCCCGGGCCATCGCCACGAGTGTGAAGTAGATGACATCCGCGGCCTCTTCGACGACGTGGTCGGGCGCTTCCGCAGCCGCCAGCTCGCCGGCCTCCTCGGTCAACTTCGCAGCCAGCAACTCCGGGGTCTCCAGCAGCCGTTTCGTGTAGGAGCCCTCCGGAGCCCCGGCGACTCGTCGTGCAAGCCTTTTGGCCAATCTCGGCAGGCCGGCGCCGTTATCCCAGCACGTCCACTGCCCGGTGTGACAGAAGCCCTCGCCCCCCTGGCGCACCGTGAAGCGCAGCGCGTCGCGGTCGCAATCGACATCGACACGTAGAAGCTCCTGCGTGTTTCCGGACGTCTCGCCTTTGACCCACAAGCCGCGACGGCGTGAATGGTAGACCCCTTGTCGGTTCGTGACGGCCTCACGGAGACTATCCATACTGGACCACGCCAACCCCAGCGCCTGCCGATGCTCGTCCACGACAACGGTCGGCCACAGGCCGTCCGCTCGATCTGACGTCAGAGGCGCAGCTATCGCCTCGGCAAGACCCAGGCGCCCGGTGTACAGGGCCATCCCCACTTGGGCGTCGGCGCCAAGGCGGTCGATGGCGGCGATTTCGTCCGTCGTCGTTACGCCCCCGGCAACGGTCAGCCGCGCCGGCTCCGCGCCGGCGGCCAGCTGTTCAACTTGCTCCAGCCGCGTCCCTACCAGATGTCCTTCAACCTCAATGAAGGTCACCAGGAATCCACTGACGAGGCCCCTCAACTCCGCCATGCGTTCCAGCACACCGACGCCGGTGGCCTTCTGCCAGCCTTCAACCATCACCTCGCCATCGCGAGCGTCCAGCGCCGCGATAATGCGTTCGCACGGCAATTGGCGGAGCAGTTCTGGCTGGGCGGCCGTGCCGAGAATGATCTGCGCGGCCCCGGAGTCGAGCCAACGAGCGGCGGCTTCAAACGACCGGATGCCTCCCCCCACTCGACAATCAAACCGACGAACGAGCCGCTCGATGACGGCGCGATTGTCGCCGGTCCCCATGGCGGCGTCGAGATCGATCACTGCCAACGGGCCGGCCACGGCGAATCGTTCCGCGACCGCCAAGGGGTCGCCGGCTTCCAGCGCCTTGTGGCGACCTTCGACGAGTTGCACCGCCTGCCCACCCGAGATGTCGATAGACGGAATGATCACGATCGGACCTCCACGCCCAACGATCCCAAATCACGTTTCAAATCGCCAACGGTCAACTCCGCGTCGTGGAAGATCGATGCGGCCAGCAGTCCCGTCGCGCCGGCTCGAACGGCCTCGGCCAGATGCCGAGCGTTCTGGGCTCCACCGGAGGCAATGATGGGTACGCAGACGCACCTTGCGGTCTGGCCGATCAACTCCAGGTGATAGCCGCGTCGAGTCCCATCGCGGTCCCAACTGGTCAAGAGGATTTCGCCGGCGCCGCGATTTGCGGCCTCTCGGGCCCAGGCCACGGCATCTTGCCCGGTCCGGTGCGTGCCGCTTCGCGTCACCACTTCGAAGCCGCCTTCGCATTCCGCCGCGTCGATTGCCAACACCGTGCACTGGCTTCCGAAGCGCTCGGCGATTTCGTCGATCATTTTCGGGTGTTCCACGGCCGCCGTATTGGCGGAGACCTTGTCGGCCCCCGCGTCCAGCAAAGCCGCAGCGTCATCGGCGGCGCGTACGCCCCCACCGACCAGCATGGGTACGGCCAGAACACGGCGAACGGCCTTGACGGTTTGAACGGCCGTCTTGCGTCCTTCCGGGGTCGCCGAGACATCCAGCATCGCCAGTTCATCCGCGCCCTGACGCTCATACTCCGCGGCGAGCTCGGCCGGGTCGCCCGCGGACCGAAGGTGCTGAAACTGCACGCCCTTGACGACTTCGCCGTCGCGGATGTCCAGACAGGGAATGATTCGGACCGTCAGCATGGAGCGCCTCCGATCGACAGCCACCGACGGATCAACGCCAGGCCGAACGACCCCGATAATTCCGGATGAAACTGGCAAGCCACCACCGGGCCTCGTTCGATGGCAGCCAGAAACGTCCCACCGTGGTCGGCCATCGCGGCCGACCACCCGTCTGGCGCTCCGACAGCGCGATAGGAATTGGCGAAGTAAACATAGCCGCTCTGGAGGATGTCGCAATCCTCAGCAACAATCCGATTCCAGCCCATCTGCGGAACGCGGACACCGCGCTCAAACCTCTGGAGCTTCCCCGGGACAACTCCCAGCCCCGGTCGATCGGGGCTTTCGTCGCTGCCATTGAACAACAGTTGCATCCCCAGGCAAATCCCCAGCGTCGGCATGCCCGTACGGATTCGCTGACGAAGGGGATCGATCAGGTCGTCCGCTGCCAGACGATCCATCGCAGACCCGTAGGCCCCCACACCGGGCAGAACGACTCGCCCCGCCGCCTGCACGTCGGCGGGGGCGTTGCTGGCCCGGGCCGTTACACCCAGACGCCCCAACGCCGCCAACACCGACGCCAAGTTGGCCGTGCCCGTCCGGACCACCACGGTAGCCGACTCGCTCACGAGAGCGTCTCCTTGGTGCTGGGGACCCGATCATCTCCCGTGGCGCCCGTCGCCTGGCGCAGCGCCAGCGCCAACGCCTTGAAGGCCGCCTCGGCCCGGTGATGGTCGTTCCCGCCGCGAAGCACGTCCAGATGGATCGTCGCACGAGCCGTCCGGGCCAGGCTGTGCAGCAGGTGCGGCACATTCTCAGACTGAAGCGTTCCTAACGGCTGCCCCGACAGCGCCAGCCGTACCACCGCCAAGCCGCGCCCCGACAGGTCGACCGCCGCGCGGGCCAATGCCTCGTCCATCGGCGCCAGGGCCCACCCAAATCGCCCAATGCCTCGCCGCTCGCCCAAGGCTTGGTCAATGGCTTCGCCCAGGGCGATGGCGCAGTCTTCGGCAGTGTGATGGTCGTCAACATGCAGGTCACCCGTGCAGGACAGCTGTAGGTCAAACCCCGCGTGACGAGCCAGCAACGTCAGCAAGTGGTCGACAAAGCCGATGCCGCTGCTCACCTCCACCTGACCACTGCCGTCGAGGCAGAGCGTCAGTTCAATGTCGGTTTCGGCAGTTGTCCGTTTGACGGTAGCGGTACGCTTGGTGGTCATGGCAGGAGTTCCTCGAGTTGTTGCAGGTCCTTCAGTACGCGGGCGGCCCCGGCCAGAAGAAGGTCGGACGCGTCCGGCCCGTTGGTGGTCGCAAGGGCCAATGGCAAAAGCCCGACTCGACGGGCAGTGCGGATGGACTCGACGTCGGCGCCGATGAACCAGACGCGGCCCCCATCCGATTCGACAGCCGCTCGAAGCGACGCTTCGTCGGCCGAAACTGGATCGGCCAAAGGGCCGGCCTCGCCGACGCGGGAATCGACCCGCACACGTTGCGGGCGTACGACCGTCTCCACGGCCGAACACAGTCGTTCCAGGTCGTCCGGGTCGCCGGGAACGGTGATTCGCAGCCGGTCGCCCAGAACGGGCACCTCCGGAAAAGCTCGAACGAGAATGCCCAGCCCGGCCAGGCCGTCACGGACCCAAACGGCGTTATTGAACTGGGCCAGGATGAAGTTCGCTTGCGACGGCGCAAAGTCGACGCCGCAAGTGGCCAGAACATCCGCAAGCCGCCGTCGGTGCCGGCGAATCCGCGCGACAAAGTCATCCACAATCGACCGGCGACCCAATACATGGGACACAATCGCCGCCGCTGGGGACGAGACAGGGTATGGATGCCCTACCGCCCGCAGATTCTCCATAACGTCCGGCGGCCCGGCGGCCCAGCCCACCCGCAGGCCGGCCAGGCCCCACGCCTTCGAGAAACTGCGAATCACGATGGTGTTCGGCAGCGACAGAGCCGACGCGGTGAGATCCTCGTCGGCGAATTCTCCGTAGGCGAGGTCCACCAACAGCATGGCCGAAGGGGCACCATCGCGTAATCGCCGCAAATCGTCTGCGGTGGCGGCAAGGCCGGTCGGATTGTTGGGCGAGACCACCACGATCATGGCGGTAGTCTCATCGACGGCGGAAAGCATGTCGTCCACCGGCAAGGGCCCGGCCAACCAAGGCAGCGTGACCGATTCACCTCCGGCCAACGTGGCGTAACGGCCGAGCATGACAAAGCTCGGATCGTTCAGAATGACACGGCGACCGGGACACAGATATGCCCGCAAGGCGCGTTCAACAACATCATCACCGCCCGTACCGGCCAGCACCTGGGCCGCGTCCAGCCCAAAGGCATCGGCGATTTGCGCTTCCAGCGCAGCCGCCGATGGATAGCCGCTGACGGCCTCGGCGGAAAGCTTACTCAACACGTCCAGCCAGTCGGTCACCAGCAGCATGCCTTCGTTACTATGCAGGCGCAAGTCGGTGGGGGTTAGCGGCGCCGGGGGACGATAGGCCTTCACCGCAGCGGCGTAGGGAGACGGGCTCGGAGATGGGTCGGGGACGTTCACAGGGCCGCTCCTAGGGCACGATTTGTGACAAGGCTGTCACAACGATGTCCATCCCGCCGAGGCGCTTGATCTCGGGAATCACGCGGGTCAGTTCACATTTGGGGATCGCGGCTTTGACGGCATAGCCGGCCCCGCCATGCAGCGGCGACATGGTCGGCTCGCGCATGCACGGCAGCGCCGCGATGACCTCCTGCAACCGATCTTCGGGCACATTCACTTCCAGCATCATCCGCTGGCGGGCCTCCAGCACGCTTGTCAACAACAGGACCAGTTCATCAATGCGGGCGCGTTTGGCCGGGTCGTCGGTGGCCCGTCGGCTGGCAAACAGTCGCGTCGAACTGGTTAGCAGTTCCTCCACAATCACCAGTCCATTGGCTTTGAGGGTCGCGCCGCTGGCGGTAACGTCGACGATCACGTCGGCGTCTTCAGGCGGAAAGACCTCGGTAGCCCCATAGGTGCGGACGAACGAAGCGTCGAGGCTCTTCCGACTCATCCAGTCGGTGGTAATGCGTTCCAGTTCTGAGGCAACCAGCAACGGGCGGGCCGGTAGCTGGCCCTGTTCCAGCAGGCCCGCCGGAGCGGCCGCCACGACCTGTACGGGGTCCAGTTGGGTGTCCAGTAGCTCGACCACGTCGGCTTCGAGTTCCGTGACCCAATCCACGCCGGCAAAGCCCACGTCTCGCGAGCCGGTCGACAGCATCTCCACCACGTTCTGAGGCTTGAGCATCTTGACCTCAAAGCCGTCCAAGCTCAACGTCGGCCGATAACCGCGGGCGTGCGCGGTCACGCTAATGCCCGCCTCCCGCAGCAATTCAAGAATGCCGTCTTCCATTCGGCCCTTGGGCAGGGCCAACCGGATCGGGCTCATCTGTTCCGTCATCGTTCTCTCTCCCCGCCTGGCCCCGGCCGCCGACGTGTCTGCAAACAAAAACGCCGACCCGGGGGCCGGCGTGTGCATGGTCTGGTCTTGGGGCAGACTACACCGCAACGCGGCCCGAGGGGCTCAGACGCGAATGATGGTGCCGTGTGCGGGGTCTCAAGACGTTCATTTCCTATGTCTCACAGGCGACGATAACACCGCCATCGTTGTCTGCAAGTTACTCCGGTCTGATCAATCCGTCAAGCCTGAGCTTGGACCATTCGAAGTGTGTTAGCCAAGACGCCAACCTGGAAGACGCCTAGCCCTGAAGGGCTTCGAAGCCTGACATGACGTCCAGAAGCTCGGCCGTGATCGCTGTTTGTCGGCGGAGATGGAAGTGGCCGTTGAGCTTTTCCAGGCGCTCGTCGATGTTCTTCTCGGCCGCCTGCATCGAAGCCAGCCGGCTGGCGTTTTCGGCTGCCAACGAGGCCGAGAACGCCCGGAACAATGAGACCAGCAGCACCTGCCGGACCAGGCTCGACAGCAGCTTGGACCAGTCGGCCAGGAACATCGGCAGTTGCTTGGTGGGCCAATCGCGATCTTCCAGTTCGGCCAGCCAATCGGTGTCCAGGGGAAGAATCTGCCACGTCACCGGTTCGTAGCTCGCCGCTGAGAGCGGGCGGTGATGGAACAGAATCACACGCTCGACATCCTGAGCCTGACGAAACTCCTGCAAGATCAACAGCGCTTCCTGAACGGCCGGGGCAATTCCCGCCACCGAACTTGGCAGAGAGAAGGTTCCTGCCACGTCGTGGCCGAGGCCTTCGAGGTCGCCGCCGAGGCGCTGGCCGACCGCCAGCAGCACCCGATCCGGGCCGACCTCCAACCGATCAAGCTCAGCCATGGCATGAGAGGCGATTTCGGCGTTGAACTGCCCCACCATCCCCTGGTCCGACCCGAACAGAACGGCCACGCATCGACCGCCATTGGATTCGGCCGGGCGAAGGCGAACATCGGCCGGCCGATCACGGAGCAAGACTTGCAGACCGAGCTCGACCGTCCGGAAGTAGTCAGCCATCGATTCAGACGCCCGCTCATACTGGCGGATATTGACGGCCGCCAGGCCCTTCATGGTTCGGACGACAGACAGAAGGCCATCGGCGCTGTCGATCCGGCTGCGAAGTTCCTCAAGCGTTTCCATCGGTCGATTCGCTAAGCGGCGCCACAGCGGGTCCAAGGCTCTCCAACAACATCTGCTGATCGTCGTCGGAGAGCTTCTCGCCGGACTCGATCCGGCCGGCCAATTCAGACAACTTCTCGTGCAAGCATTGGCCGACGGCCTGCTGGGCCTCGGCGGCCCTGGCAATGGGGATGTCGTCGAACAACCCCTCACTGACCGCCAGCAATACCGCCACCTGCTCACTGGCCGTCAGCGGCGCGTGTTCGCCTTGCTTGAGCACTTCCCGAACGCGTCGGCCGTGTTCGAGATTCTTGCGCTGAGCTTCTTCAAGGCGGGCCCCGTAACGGCTGAACCGTTCCAGCTCCTCAAACTGTGAGTAGCTGAGTCGCAAATCGCCCGCCGCGGCGCGGAAAGCGGGCAACTGCGCCTTGCCGCCCACGCGTGAGACGCTCTTGCCGACATCGACGGCCGGGAGCTGGCCTTGCTGGAAAAGCGTGGGCGACAGGTACACCTGACCGTCCGTGATGGAGATCAGATTGGTCGGGATGTAGGCCGAGATATTCTGGGCGTGGGTTTCCACAATGGGCAAGGCTGTGATCGATCCGCCGCCGAGCGACTGGTTCAAGTGCGTCGCCCGCTCCAGCAAGCGCGAATGGATGTAGAAGATGTCCCCCGGGAATGCCTCCCGCCCCGGCGGCCGACGCAACAACAGCGACAGCTCGCGATAGGCCCGAGCGTGGCGGGTCAGGTCGTCGTAGATGATCAGGACATCCTTGCCCTGCTCCATGAGGTACTCGGCCATGCTGACGGCCGCATAGGGCGCCGCGAACCGCAGGCCGGCGGTGTCTTCGCCGGTGGAGACCACGACGGCCGTGTAGTCCATGGCGTCGTTCTCGCGGAGGGTGGCCACCACCTTGGCTACGGCGCTACTCCGTTGGCCGATGGCGCAGTAGATGCAGACGACGCCGAAATCCTTCTGATTCAGGATGGTGTCGATGGCAATGGCGGTCTTGCCCGTCTGGCGGTCACCCAGGATCAGCTCTCGCTGGCCGCGGCCGACCGGGATCAGCGCGTCGATGACCTTGATGCCGGTCTGAAGCGGCACTTCGACCGGGTCACGATCGAGAATGCCTGCCGCGTCGCGCTCGATGGGCCTTCGTTCAACGGACGCGACCGGCCCGCGACCATCCAGCGGCCGGCCGGCGGGATCCACGATTCGCCCCAGCACGTCCGGGCCTACGGGAACGTCCATGACGCGCCCGGTGCGGCGGACCTCCGTGCCGGCGTGGATTTCCTCGGTGGGGTCCATCAGCACCACGCCGATCTGGTCGGCGTCGAGGTTGAACGCCATCCCGAGCTTGTCGCCCGGAAAGCGGACGACCTCTTCGGCTTTGACGCCCGGCAGGCCTTCCACCAACGCGTAGCTCGGGCCGACCTCCACCACGCGACCGACCTCACGGGAGGACAGTTCCGGCTGGGTGGCGCCGAGGGCCTGGTCGACCGCCTCATTCAGGTCGGCTGCGATCCGCTCGAGATTCGGCTGCTCGTTTCTCATCGGCGATCACGCAATTATGCGGAGGTCTCCTGCTGGGTCTGCTGGCCGATCGCCACGTTGAGGGCGTCGGTGACGTCATCGAGGTAACGGCCCACGCTCCAACCGACCGCCTGCCCCTCCACCACCAACTCGATGCCACACACCACGTCCGCCGCCCGTTCGAACGTCACGCTTTGGCCGTCTGTCAGGGCCTTGGCGGCATCGGTGACCTGGCTCTTCTGATCGTCCGTCAACTCCCACGCCGTTCGGACCACCAACGACCGATCGGCCTTGCCGGCCGCCTCGGCCAGCGCCTGCCGCTGATCGTCGGGCAGTTGCCCCAGCCGTCGCAGAAACGCGGCTACCACCTGTCGCTCCAGGTCAATGTCGGCCAGATCGGCCAACGCCTTCCGCGCCACGGTCGAGAGCTTCTCCGCCACGTTCTGCCGCAACGACTGCAAGAACTGTTCCCGCTGGCGCTGGACCGCCTCAAGCCACTGCTCCTTCTGCTGGGTGACATCTGTTTCGGCTTGGGCCATCAACTCCGTCCGACGCGCATCGGCATCGGCCCGGGCCTGGGCCATGAAGGCCTCGCGCCCCTCTTCCAACTCCTGCTGCGTCTGATGCAGCGATTCCGCCTCAGCCTGCGCAGACGCTTTGGCCTCCTGAGCATCAGATAGCTCGGCGTCAATACGCTTCTGCCGTGCGTCCATAGCCCGAATCACAGGCCTATAGAGCAGCCACCGAAGCAGCAGTACCAGGATGATGAAGTTGCCGATTTGGCAAACGACCGTGAACCAGTCAACCATGGGTCCGCTCCTACGGCGTGGCCTTGATCACGTGCTGCCAGATCGGGTTGGCGAAGATCAGGATCAGCGAGATAACGAAACAGTAGATGGCCGTCGATTCGACCATGGCCAAGCCCACGAATAGCGTGCGGGTAATGGTGCCCGCCTCATCCGGTTGTTGGGCGATCGACCGCAGGGCCTCAGCCAACGCACGGGCCTGACCCAACGCCGGGCCGACCGAACCGATGGCAATGGTCAGGCCGGCCGTAACGAGCGACGCAACGGCTACAAGACTTACAGGATCCATCAGGCAGCTCCTTCTATTTCAGTTCCGGCCGCGACGGAGGGCGCCTGCTGCTCGGCCGGTTCCAGCGCGGGTGTCTTGGGCTTCTTGCTATGACCTTCGGTCGCCGAGGCGATGTAGACCATCGCCAACACGGCGAAGATGTAGGCTTGAATCATTCCCGTCAACAGGCCGAAGGCATTCATCACAGCCGGGAACAGGGGGGGCACCAGCGCCACGATGATGGCCACGACCTTCGCCCCACTCATCATGTTACCGAACAAACGCACCGCCAACGCCAACGTCCGCGAGACTTCGCCGATAAGGTTGAACGGAAGCATGAACGGCGTCGGGCTGATGTAGTGCTTCAGAAACGGGCCCACCCCCTCCTTGACGATGCCGAACACCGGCACGGCCACGAAAACGCAGATCGCCAAGGCGACCGTCGTCGACAGCGATGCCGTCGGTGGCTGGTAGCCGGGAATGATCGTCAGCAGGTTGGCCATTGCGATGAACAAGAACAGTGTACCGACGAACGGCAGGTACAGGGCCGGTTCCTGGCGGCTGATGTCGCGAATCTGCTGCTGCATGCCCTTGACGATAATCTCCAGCATGTTCTGCCACCGAGAGATCTTCGTGTCGGGCCGCAACCGTCGTGTGATCAACCACGAACCGATGACCACAATGGCCATGATGACCCAGGTGAAGACGATAGTGGCGTTGAGCTTGAATAGCTCGCCTTGCCAAAGAATCATATCGTCAGGGCTAAAAGGTTCGGGGGCTGCCATCGTGACCTACTCCGTTGCTCCTTGCTGTTGCGCTAGGGCAATGCGCGTCAACACAAGTCGCACGATCAAGAATCCCAGCATCGCTGCCGCCGGCCCCAGCCAGCCGTAGCGAACGAGTACGGCGAAGCCCGCGCCGACGACAACGGCGCGGACCGCAAAGCTCACCAACACCAGCGCTGCCGGGTGGCTCGCCCGGGCCAGGCGGCGCGTCGTCAGCAATAAGCCGCCAAAGAACACCGCGCCCATAGCCAGACCGGCGACCAGCGAGATCAGGATGATCCACGCCTGCTCACTCACGATTGCTCTCCTTCTTAACCCAGTACCAACCGGACACACATCCCAGCGCCGCGCCAATGACCAGGCACGTCAGCGTCCACGAGATGTCCGCCGGGTAGCGGCGATCCATCCACCATCCGATCGCCACGCCGATCACGGCCGGCAAGGCCACGGTCCAGCCGATCAGGCCGATCATGCCCAGGAAGTAGAAGACACTTCGGTCTTCATCCCGGCGGGCGCGGACCTTGCGGGTCTCTTTGCCCGCGACATTCCGCTCGAACCGCTCGCGGTCTTTGCTTTCAGCGTTACTGGCCATGTTGCAGCTCGACGAACCGACGAATGAAGTCGGCTTCCATCTTTTCGACGGCCGACGCGGCCTGTTGTTCACGTTCGCTGGCCTGTTTGAACGTTTCGTTGACGGCCTCGTGCAACTCACCCAGCGAGCCCCGCACCGACCGTGGGGTGGACACCCACACCTCCTGGCCGCACTTGACCAGTACGCCGCCGTCGATGGCCAGGAACGTTTCTTGACCTGTCGGGCTTTCGAAGCTCAACAAGCCCGGCTGGAGGGAGGCCACAAAGTCCACGTGCCGCGGTAGGAGCGTAAACGCCCCATGCGTGCCCTCGGCGGAGACCTTGCGGACCTCTTCGGTCACTTCCACACCGGCCGGTTGCATGACCTTCAGGTCCATCAGCCCCTGCTCCCTTTGCCCAGGGCCTCGTCGATCTTGCCGATCATGTCGATCTTGCCGATCATATAGACGGATTGCTCGTCCACGTCGGACAATTCGTCATTGAGGATGCGCTCGCAGCCGTCGATGGCTTCTTCGCGCGTGACGGTGCGCCCGTCCTTGCCCGTGAACTTCTCGGTCACGAAGAACGGCTGGGTGAGGAACCGCTCCAGCCGCCGAGCGCGGTGGACGGTACGCTGGTCTTCGGCGCTGAGTTCTTCCATGCCCAGCATCGCGATCACGTCCTTGAGTTGGTCGTATTCCGCCAACGCTCGGCGGACCTCGCGGGCGACGTCGTAGTGGCGGTCGCCGACAATCTTGGGCGAGAGCATGCTGGACGAGGTCTTGAGCGGATCGATGGCCGGATAGAGGCCTTGGCTGGCGCGATCGCGTGAGAGCACGATCGTGGCTGACAGGTGGCCGAAGGTGTGGACGGCCGCGGGATCGGTGAAATCGTCGGCGGGCACGTAGACGGCCTGGATCGACGTAATCGCTCCGCTCCGCGTGCTGCAGATGCGTTCCTGCAGCTCCGATAGTTCGCTGGATAGCGTGGGCTGATAGCCAAGTCGTGAGGGCAACCGCCCCATCAGGCCGGACACTTCCATACCCGCCTGCACGAAGCGGAAGATATTGTCGACCAGCAGCAACACGTCCTGGCGGGCCTCATCGCGGAAGTACTCCGCCATGGTCAGAGCCGTGTGGCCAATGCGGAACCGCGCGCCAGGCGGCTCGTCCATCTGACCGAAGACCAGCACGGTCTTGTCGAGCACGCCCGCTTCGTCCATTTCGCGATAGAGTTCTTCGCCCTCGCGACAGCGCTCGCCGATGCCGCAGAACATGCTCACGCCCTGATGGACGCCGACCACGTTATGAATCATCTCCATCAGCAGGACGGTCTTACCCACGCCGGCCCCGCCGAATAGGCCGGCCTTACCGCCCCGCTCCAGGGGAGCCAGCACGTCGATGGCCTTGATGCCGGTCTCGAAGATGTCGTCGGTCGTCGCCCGTTCATCCAACGGCACGGGCGGTTGATGGATACTGCGAAGCCCGTCGGCTTGAGGGGCGCCCTTACGATCGATGGGCTCACCGAAAACGTTGAACACACGCCCCAGCAGCGCCTGGCCGACCGGCGCTTTGATGGGCTCGCCGGTGCTGACGACAACGTCACCGCGAGCGAGGCCTTGCGTACGGTTCAGAGCCAACCCGCGAACGGTTTGGCTGTCGAGTTGGCTGACGACCTCGACGCGAACCGAGCCGCCCTCACCGGCCAGCAGCAAATCGTGCATGCGGGGCAAGTGGGTCGGGAACTGAGCATCGACCACACTACCGCGCACGGTCAATACGGTTCCGCGGGCATCCTGGGAAACACCTTCGATCACGTCAAACGTCCCTCATCCCTGGCGGCTGCGCCGTCGTCAGAGCTATTCGTGGGGCCGATCATACGCGGCAGGTGGGTCCGCGTCCAGCACGGGGCAATCGGTCTCCGAGTCAGAGCATACGGTCGAGGGCTCGGCCGATTGCCGCTGTAGGCCCACCGGTAGCCGCCACGCTATAATGACTGGAGATGCACAGCCTGAACGACATGCCGAACACAGCCGCCAAGGACCTCCAGCACGGTTATGTGCTTTCCGATCTCCACATGTTCGCGCATCGATCCACGGCCGCAGATCACTTGTCGGCCGTTCGCGAGGTCGCGGGAGGAGCCGACTTTCTGGTCCTCAACGGGGACATCTTCGACTTTCGCTGGTCCACGCTCGCCGGCGCCGACGAGACCGCCCACGTGGCCGTCGACTGGCTGGCGTCGCTGGTATTGGGCGTCAACGGGTGTGAAGTCTTCTACGTGTTGGGCAACCACGACCGGTTCGCGTTCTTCGCCGACCATCTCCAAGGCCTGACCGAACAGACCGACAACTTCCACTGGCATGCCAGCCACGTGCGACTGGGCCGGTGCCTATTCCTCCACGGGGACTTGGTCTTCGACCGCAAGTGCGCCGACCCGTTCGGCCAGCCCTTCTCCCCCCCCGAGGCCCGGCGCAACCGCGCCCTGCACTTGGGCTATCGCGCCATCGTCGCAACGCGGGCCCACCGCGTGGCCCACCCGTTCTTCGGGCCCCGCCGCTGCGCGCGCCGGATCGTGGGTAGCCTGAATCGGTCCCATCCCTCGTTGCGGAAGGGTCTAACGGACGTCTACTTCGGCCACAGCCATCGGCCCTTCAACAATTTCGACTACGACGGGTTGCTCTTCCACAACACCGGCTCGGCCGTCCGGCACCTCCGCTCGGACTTGCTGCCCGTCCGCCCCCACGGCCAGACGTAGCGTTTTGCCGTTGAAACATCCCGCTCGTCCCTCCCTAATGAGGCCCCTGCTGCCATACATAAGGAATGACCTCCATGGCTGGACTGCTCTATCGTGAAGACATCGACGATGTTCGCAAGCGGATGACGGCGTGGCTGGCGGGTGAGGATATCGGCCGACCAGCCATGCACGTCAGCGCCCCCCGGGACGAACCGTTGGAAGACATCCCCGAGATGCCCGCCCCCCCGGACGTCCAGGCCGGCCACTACACGATCAAGAGCTTTGACCTCCGCGTCAACATCGGCAAACGCTGCTGCGTGAATAGCTGGCTGATGGGCGAGTCCGTCCCGGTTACCGGCCTGTGCCTGGCTCCCAACACGCTGGCGCTTTACCTGGGGTGCGAGGGCGTTGAGGAAGTGGGCACGGTCTGGGCCGAGCCCTGCATCGAAAGCCCGGAGACGGCGGTCTTCGAAGTCGACGAAGGCAACAAGTATTGGCAGTTCACGCTGAAGCTCGCCCATGCCCTGCGGGAGGCCGGCGCGAGCAAGTGGCGGTTGGCGTTCCCGGATCTGATCGAAGGTCTGGACACGCTCGCAGCCATGCGCGACACGCAGAAGCTGCTGATGGATTTGGTCGAACGGCCGGAGTGGGTGCATGAGTCGCTCAAGAAGATCACGGACCTGTACTTCCACTACTACGACCATCTCTATGAGCTGATTAAGGACGAAACCGGCGGATCGATCTTCTGGGCTTGGTCGCCGGGCCGAATGGCCAAGTTCCAGTGCGACTTCTCGGCCATGATCGGCCCAGAGATGTTCGGCGAGTTCATGGT
>CAYRZU010000039.1:0-9464 GCA_964428895.1 uncultured Planctomycetaceae bacterium | reverse complement strand
TCCAGTGCGACTTCTCGGCCATGATCGGCCCAGAGATGTTCGGCGAGTTCATGGTACCGGTGTTGGATGAGATGACCCGCCGTGTGGACCACAGCATGTACCACTGGGACGGGCCCGGTGCGATCTGCCACCACGACCACCTACTGGGTCTGGAGAAGCTGACCTACCTGCAATGGACGCCGGGCGCCGGCGAGCCCCCCTCCTGCGATCCAACGTGGTATCCGCTCTATCACAAGAGCATCGAGGCGGGCAAGAGGCCCCTCGTCAACGCCTGGGGGTGGGACCATTTGGTCGCCTTGAAGAAGGAATTCGGCCCGAAGGTCAAGCAGTTCCTGATCGGCTACGGCGCCGAGAGCAAGGCCGAGGGCGAAAAGGCGCTGGCGCTGATGGAATGCTGAGGCGCCGGAGACCCCATTTCCCGTTGAAACGGCCCAGCTATCCGCCTATATAGAGCGATTCGCCTGACCCCATTTGGAGAGGTTCCATGGCTGGGCTTCTGTATCGAGAGGACATGGACGCCGTCCGCGAGCGGATGACGACCTGGTACAACGGCGGCGACATCGGCCGACCTGTCATGCAAGTCCGCGCGCCGCGCGAGGAAGCGCTTGAGGATGTCCCCGTGGTGCCCGTTCCCGACGGCTGTCAGACCGCCGTCTACACCACGATGAGCCACGATTTCCGGCTCAACAGCGGCATGCGAAGCTGCCTGAACCGGTGGTACCTGGGCGAGGCCGTCCCCGTGACCAGCCCGGACCTGGCCCCCAACTGCCTGGCGCTCTATCTGGGCTGTCAGGGCGAAGAGGCCGAAGGCAGCGTGTGGTGCCACCCCTGCATCGAAACCCCCGAAACCGCCCGGTTTGAGGTCGACGAGGACAACTTCTACTGGCAGTTCACGATGAAGCTGGGCCGGGCCTTCAAGGAGGTCGGCGCCGGCAAGTGGTTGCAGCAATTCCCCGATCTGATTGAGGGCCTGGACACACTGGCAGCCATGCGAGACACGCAGAGACTGCTGATGGACCTGATTGAACGGCCGGACTGGGTCCACGAGTGCCTGGCCAAGATCACCCAGCTTTACTTCGTTTATTACGATCAGCTCTACGATCTGATGAAGGACGAAGTCGGCGGATCCTACTTCTGGTCGTGGGCGCCGGGACGCATGGCCAAGCTGCAGTGCGATTTCTCAGCCATGATCGGCCCGGAGATGTTCGGCGAGTTCATGGCGCCGGTCCTGGACGAAATGACCCGACGGCTGGACTACAGCATGTACCACTGGGACGGGCCTGGCGCCATTCCGCACCTGGACCACCTATTGAGTATTGAGAACCTGGACATCATCCAGTGGACGCCGGGCGCCGGCGAGCCGCCCACCTTCGACAAGGTGTGGTGGCCCCTGTATCACCGCTGCTTTGAAGGCGGCAAGAAGGTCGACATCAGCGCCTCCAGCATCGAGCAGTTGACGCCGCTAAAGAAGGAGTTCGGCCCAAACGTTAAGAACTTCCATATCGGCTATGCAGCCGAATCGAAACAGGCCGGCGAAGATGCCCTGGCCTTCATGGAAGACTAGTCACGCGGAGTTTCACGATGGTCAAAGACGTACCGACAAAGTTCAGCGGCAAACAAGCCTACGACTACTGCAAGCACTTGGCGATCGACATCGGTCCGCGCCTGACCGGGAGCCCGGGCGAACACAAAGCGGCAAGGTACATCGCCAGCGTGTTCCGTTCGTTCGGCCTGAAGACGCGGCTACAGAAGTTCCCGGTGATGACCTTTGACGTCAAGACATGCACCTTCGAAGCCAAAGACGGTCGCACGTGGCGGTCGTATGACGCCCAGGCGGTGGGCCTGTGCCGCGGCACGGGCCCGCGCGGGGTCGAGGGTGACTTCGTGATGCTCAACAACGGCGACTCGGAGTACTTCTCCGATGAGCTCAAGGGCAAGATCGTACTGCTGCTGGGCAACATGAACATGGCCGACATCCCCAAGCTCTGTTCATTCGGGCCCAAGGCGTTGGTCTTTGTCGACGGGGGCGTCTCCCGTGAACCGATCCGGCGGGTCTTCCGCGAGTACCAGCGAACGGCCAAGCATAACCTGCCGATGGTCCACATCACCCACCTCGACGGCGTGGACCTCACCAAGCGAGGCCTGACGCGGGGCCGCCTCACGCTTCAGATCTCTGAGAAGCAGTCGTTCGGCCTGAACCCAATCGGCGAGAAGCCCGGCACGGATCGCCCTGACGAAGTCGTTGTGATCTGCGGCCATTATGACACATCGATCGGCATTCAAGGCGCGTCGGATAACGCCGGCGGCACGGCCATCATGATGGAACTGGCCCGGATCCTTTCGGCCAAGCCATCGCGCCGAACACTGCGATTCATCGCCTTCGCATGCGAAGAGACCGGTCTCAACGGCAGCTTCCATTACGCCCGCGACCTGGCCAAGCGGAGTGAACAGGCCAAGAAGAAGTCCACCTTTGACCCCAAGCTCCAGACCACCGAGCTGGATAAGCACCGGCTGGTTTACAACCTGGACATCCACGGGGCCGTCCTGGGCAACAACCACTTCCAGTTCAGCGGCATTGAGGATGTCGGCGCGTCGGTGCGCCTGCTGGCCAAGGAACTGGGCATGGACGCCGGCGTGAACATGGGCCCGATGAGCAGCGATGGCTCGCCCCTCGCGGCGGTGGGTGTTCCGGCAGTGCAATACGCTCGCACCGGCGGGACCACCAAGTACCTGCACTCGACCAAGGACTCCATGGAGTTCATCTCGGCCGAATCGCTCTGGCAGGCGGGCGCGTTCAGCGAGGTATTCCTGGAACGGTACGTCACGGAATGCTGGGCCTTTCCCTTCCCTCGGCAGATCCCGAAGGATCAGCACGAGCTGCTCAAGGCCTACGAAGCCCCGAAACCGGCGGCCAAGCCCAAGCGGGCCACGGCCGCCCGAACCAAGACGCGTAAACGCTAGATTGACCGTGTCGACGACAAGGGCTCGGGAGGCAAATCCAAGTCTTGCCTGACCGGCCCGTCGCGCGTATGCTCGTTGCCTCTTCGTGCCGCCTGGCCAGGCGCGAAACGCCATTGAGACAGCACGTGAAGCCGACAGGAGTGAACGCACTATGACCATCCGCGCCGTGATACTTGGGCTCTTGGGAGCGATGTTTATCGCGGCAGTCGGCTATCTCAACGACCACGTCTGGCTGTTGACGCAGTTTGTCGCATGTCACTTGCCCATTTTCGTGTTCGGCTCGTTGGTGCTGCTGGTGCTTCTGATCAATCCGGCCCTGTTCGCCCTGCGTCGGAAATGGCGGCTCAGTTCGGCGGAGATCGCCGTTTCGACCATGCTCATGCTCGTGGTGTGCGCCATCCCCAACTACGGACTGCTGGGCACGATGTCCAAGGGCATGGCGATACCGGCTCAGCTATATCGCTCGCAGCCGGGGTGGCAGAAGAACCAACTTCGCGAATACTTGCCCGACCACCTCCTGCCGGCCAAGGGGGAATACGTACCGGAGTTCACGGACGGCTTCATGCAGGGCGGGCGGGCCCAGGACCAGAACATTGCGATGGCCGACGTGCCGTGGCATTACTGGCAGGAATCGCTGGTTACGTGGCTGCCGATGGTGTTCCTGGTGGCGGTGGCCGTCATCTGTATGGGCCTGATCTTGCACCGCCAGTGGACCACGGCCGAACGATTGCGATACCCCATCGCGGACATCGCCTCGTCGCTCATCCAGCAAGACCCCGACCGCGCTGGTTCGGCATTACTTCGAACGCACATGTTCTGGTGGGGGCTGGCGCTCATTCTGTTCATTCGGATCATGAACGGCATCCACGCCTACTTCCCGGAAGACTGGATCGAGATCGACTTGCAGCTACCGTTCTATCAGGTCGCCAACCGATTCCAGATCCTCAAACAGGCCGACATGTGGTGGTGGGCGTGGCTGGGTCAGTTCCTCTACCCGACCATCATTGCCATTGCATTCCTGTTGGCGTCGGAAGTATCGCTGTCGCTGGGCCTGGCGCCCATTCTGTTCGCCATCGCGTCCATCTTCTGCATGAAGAGTTTCGACGTGAACATCGGCAAGGACGATTACATGCTGGGCGGCCCATCGGCCTTCCAGCGGTTCGGCAGTTACTTGGCGATGGCCTTGGTCATCGGCTACACCGGGCGACGGTATTACACCGATGTCCTCAAGAAGGCCGTCACCTTCAGGTCCAAACACGAGGTCCCGGATTACGCCGCCTGGGCCTGTCGGATTCTGATCATCACGGTCATCACGCTGGTGTTCCTGCTGGCGGCCATGGGGCTGGATTGGCCCTTCGCCCTGCTGTGCGTTTTCCTCATCCTGTTGATCCACCTGGGCATGACGCGAATCAACTGCGAAAGCGGCATGTTCCTGAATTTGCCGCGATGGCAGCCTCTGGGGGTGCTGGTCGGGCTGTTCGGCGCAACGGCCATGGGGCCTCAGGCCATCATGATTGTCGGCCTGCTGTCGGTGGTGTTCACCATCGCCCCGTGGGAATCGCTCATGCCGTTCTTCATGAACGGCCTGAAGCTCTGTTCGGACCAGAAGATCAAGCCCGCCCGCGTCGGCGTTGGCGCCACGGGCGCTTACGCGCTGGGGCTGCTGGTGGCTGTGCCCGTCGTCCTGTGGGCGATCCACAACTACGGCGTGATGCGGGAGCCCCCCCAGTGGTCGACCAAAGAATTGCCGACCTACTACTACGAGGCCGGTGACAAGAAGGTCAATGAACTGAAGAATGAAGTGCAGTTGAGTAAGTCCGAACGGCTGGGCACCTGGGAACGAATCGCGAGCATCGACCCTGAGGGTACGTTCTGGAAGTCCGCGTTGGTCGGCGTGGGCCTGGTGTTGGTGGTCAGCTTCCTGCGACTCCGCTTGCCCTGGTGGCCCATCCACCCGGTGCTGTTTATGATATGGGGGACGCGACAGATATCCGAGATATCGGCGTCGTTCCTATTGGGGTGGATGATCAAGTCGGCCATTACCAACTTGGGCGGCTCGCAGACCTATCAGCGGACCAAGTCTCTGATGTTCGGCATCATTGCGGGTGACCTGTTCGGTGGGTTCGTGTTCATGGTCATCGGCATGGTCTACCACTTGGTCACCGACAAGGTTGCGCCGGAGTACTTCATCTTCCCGATCATGAAGTAATCGGCCCGTTCGGCAGACCCCATTGCCCCGCCAGGTCACCCGTTCCTCGGCGTGCAGGTCCGCGCGCTGTCCGGGCATGTCAACGTGCAGGTACGCCGGAGGCACAGTCGCCTTGCTTCACGCCGGGCGATGCCCGTAGATTAGCCCTTACCGGCGGACCGTCGAAAGGGCCTCCGTGACAGCGGAACGCAATGACAACATGTCGATGACCGACCTGATGGCCTCGGCCGAGCAGTACATCGCCGGCGGCGTGGTCTCACTGAACCGCAAGGTTGACCCCGTCATCACGTTCGTTCGCGCCCTCGGCAGTAAACTGACCGACATCAACGGCCGCGATTACATCGACTACCACGCCGCCTTCGCCCCGCACCTGTTGGGCCACAACGACCCCGAGGTCAACGCCGCGGCCATCGCCGCGATGGGCCGCCATGAATCGTTGATGGGGACGGGCTGCACCCCCTGGGAGGTAACGCTCGCACAGTTGCTGTGCGAAGCCCTGCCGGCCGTCGAGCGCGTTCAAATCGCCAACACCGGCTCGGAGGCCACCGCCCACGCCATCCGTCTGGCCCGGGCCTATACCGGCCGCGACGACATCATCCTGATGCTGGGCGGCTACAACGGGTGGCACAACGACGTGGCCCGGACCGTTATGCCCACAATCGAACAGATCGGCCCGCGCGTCAGCCCGGGCGAATACCCGGTCCTGCCCTTTTCGTCCGGCATTCCCGCCAGTGCGCTTGAGCACCTGCATGTGGTCAACTTCAACGATCCTGAGTCGGTCGAACACGTTCTCCGGAACGACCCCGTCGCCTGTGTGCTGACCGAACCGGTCTTACAGAATATCGGCATCGTGCTTCCCCAGCCGGGCTACCTCGCCCGCCTGCGCGAACTGTGCGACCAGTATGGCGCGCTGCTCGTGTTCGATGAGGTCAAGACCGGCTTCCGGACCGCTCTGGGCGGCTATCAGAGCGTATGCGGCGTCACTCCCGATCTGTCACTGTTCGGCAAGGCGGTCGCCAACGGGTTCCCCATGGGCGTCATCGGCGGGGCCGAGCGCGTGATGCGGCTATTCCACGATCCCGACCCGGCTCGCAAGACGCTGATTTCCGGCACCTATAATGCCCACCCGCTCTCGGTGGCGGCGGCCACCGCGACGATCACGCGCCTCCGCGATCACGGCCCGGATATCTACGGCCGACTGGATCGGTTGACCGACCGATTGACGGCCGGAATCACGAAGATCTTCAACGACCACGGCATCACGGCCGTCACGCCGCGGAACGAGTCAGCCTTTTGCACCTATTCTTTCGACCACGCGCCGGTCGATTGGCACGACATTCTGACCCATCACGATTTCGATCTGGATCGTCGGTACCGACGCGCCCTGATCGAACGCGGCGTCTATCAATTCCCGCTCCCGTGCAAACAGGGCTCGGTCAGCGCCGCCCATACCGACGAGGACATCGACCGCACGCTGGACATCACCGCCGAGGTCGTCAGGAGTTTGTGAGCCAACCATGATCGTCGACTGCCATACCCACCTGTGGAACTACCCCGGAGAGATCACCGACGAACTGGCCGCGGAAATGGCCCTCGTACGAAACGAGGCGTTCGATCCGACCATCACGCCCGAGATGCACCGTGGGGCGGTCAGCGACGTCGATCGCGCCATCGTCTTTGGCCTGCGGGCGCCAGCCACGGGGTTCCTGTGCAAGAACGAGACTGTTGCTCAATACGTCAAGACCGACCCCGACAAGCTGATCGGCTTCGGCTCGGTCTGCCCGACTGAAGACGGCGCGCCTCGAGAGGTCGAACGTGCCTGCCGCGAGCTCGGCCTACGAGGGCTGAAGCTCAGCCCCATCTACGGCAACTGGCATCCGCACGAGGAGCGTGCGTCGGCCGTCTTCGCCAAGGCCGAAGCCCTCGGCATGCCCATCATCTTCCACCAAGGCACGACCTTCCCCCGCAAGGCCCGACTGACGCTGGCCGGCCCCTTGCTGCTCGACGACGTGGCCATTCGCTTCCCCAATTTGAAGATGGTGATCGCCCACCTGGGTCATCCCTGGGAGGCCGACACCATCGCCGTGATCCGTAAGCAGCCCAATATGTTCGCTGACATCTCGGCACTGTTCTATCGCCCATGGCAATTCTACAACTCGCTTCGCCTGGCGGTCGAATACGGCGTGACCCACAAGCTGCTGTTCGGCACGGACTACCCGTTCACAACCTTCGATGAATCGGTGACCGGCCTTCGACAGGTCGTGACCATGAGCCGCAAGATGAAGCTGCCCGAACTGCCCGACGACCTGCCCGACCAAGTCCTCCACCGCGACACCCTCGCCCTGCTGGGCCTGGACAACTGAGGCGTTCCTGCCATGAGCAATACCCCTGCCCTTCGCATCGCCGCCCAAGCCGAGCCCGACCCCACCGACGAAGACCTCGCCCTCATCCAACAGATGGGCATCGACCAGGTCGTGCTGTGGGTTAAAGGCGACAAGGCCTGCTACGACTACTACGTCGCTCAGCGGGAGGCCTTCGGCAAAGCCGGCATCGGCATCTACGCGCTGGGCAACCGAGCCATCCACTGTCAGGACGCGATTGTGTTGGCCCTGCCCAATCGCGACGAGATTATCGAGTTGTACAAACAGCATCTGCGTGACCTCGGCAAAGCCGGCATTCCCTACACCACGCACGCCCACATCGGCAATGGGGTGTGGTTCTCCCCGGGCGGCCACACGCGCGGCGGCGCGGAAACGCGCAAACTTAATCTGAACGGCGAGGCGCTCGGCGGATCGCCGCACGGTGAGTTTCATCGGCCCTTTTCGCACGGGCGCGAATACGCCGAGGAGGAGATATGGGCCAACTACGAGTACTTCGTCCGCCAGATCGTGCCGGTGGCTGAGGAGGCCGGCGTGAAGATCGGCGTCCACCCGGACGACCCACCGGTAGCGACACTGGCCGGAGTGCCGCGGTGCTTCAACAGCCTCGCCAACTACCAGCGTGCGCTGGCGATCGCCGACAGCCCGAACTTCGGCGTCTGCCTGTGCGTGGGATGCTGGCTGGAGGGTGGCGAGGCCATGGGTTGTGACGTCGTCGAAGCCATCCGCACCTTCGGACGGGCCGGCAAGCTCTTTAAGGTACACTTCCGCAACGTCGACCAGCCGGGAACGACCTTCACCGAGACCTTCCTCGACGACGGTTACATGGATATGGCCGAGGTCGTCCAGGCCCTAGCCGACGTGGAATTCGACGGGGTGCTAATCCCCGACCACGTGCCGCTGATGGGTGGGGACCCGCGCATCGGCACGGCCTACACCATCGGCTATATGCGAGCCCTCATTGAACGGGCCGCCCCTCGGGATTGAGCGGCTGATCTCCCCAAAGGTCGGCCGGATGCATGCCGTAGACCTCTTGCATGAGTTGCTCGCCATGGGCCTTGCCCCAATCCGTGAGGAAGGCCTTCACCACCACCGGGCCGACCCGACCCGGTTCCACCATATAACGTAGGACGTCATAGGCAAAGGACTCTGGTGTGTCCGCACGGCCTTGCAGCTTGAGCCGCCGGTACCCCATGTCGTAAACGGCCTTGAGTTCCTCGATCGAGAGGTTGCAGGATCGGCGCTGACCGTCCAGATGCATGCTCGGCATTGGGCAGCGTGTGGTTTCGTGTTGCCTGGTGGCCTGGGCGTCTTCGGGTCGGCCTCTAAGCTGCTGAGTGGCCATCAGTTCGTAATGCTCTTGGCGCACAGAACAATTCGAAGCGCAGTTTTCGTTAACCAGAATCTCAATCTTGTCGCGATCCAGTTGGGCCAGAAGATCAAGGTTGAAGCCGTCGTCGGGGTGCAGCATGGTGCTGTCAAATCGCTCGGAGAGGGCATGGTAATAGTCCGCCTTTCCCCGGCCGTCCTCCATGGTCACCTTCACGATAGACGCCGTCAGTTTCAGGTTGGGGTGTCGGTCACGAACATGGTCGTAGAGGAGGTCGCTGGCGAGGATCACACCGTTCAGCCCGGTACCGTTGTCGATGATCTCCAGCAGCTGATTGCAGGTTGGATCGTCGAGATGCTCACGCTCGAGCTGATGATTACTGAACGTCAGATAGACGCCGATGTGCTCCCGGTTGAGCAGGCGGGCAACCTTACTGAAGGTCTCCAGGCGTGGCGGGATGCGGGTAACGCGACCGCTATTCCAGGTCACGGACGGCGCACCGTGGATCGACTCGATCGGAAGAGGACAGTCATTGACCTGCCCCCGATTCCTGTACCAATGTGAATGAGAGTCAGGTTGCCGCTTC
>CAYRZU010000038.1:0-31765 GCA_964428895.1 uncultured Planctomycetaceae bacterium | reverse complement strand
GTCGTCGCCCGCGGCATGGGCACCTGCTGCGTTGCCGGCTGTGCCGACGCCGTCATCAACTACCAGGCCAAGACCCTCACCGCCGGCGGCAAGACGCTGACCGAAGGCGACTGGATTAGCCTCAACGGCTCGTCCGGCAACCTGTACGGCAACAGGCTCGCCACGGTCGAGCCGGAACTGACCGGTCCGTTCGCCACGATCATGGCCCTGGCCGACAAGCACCGCAAGCTGGGCGTCCGCACGAACGCCGATACCCCGCACGACACCGCCACGGCCGTCAAGTTCGGGGCCGAAGGCATCGGCCTGTGCCGCACCGAGCACATGTTCTTCGAGGGCGACCGTATCGTGGCCATGCGAGAGATGATTCTCGCCGCCGACGCTGAAGGCCGTCAGAAGGCCCTGAAAAAGCTCCTGCCGCTTCAGCGGGGAGACTTCATCGGCATCTTCAAGGCCTTGGAAGGTCGCCCCGCGACGGTTCGCTTCCTGGATCCGCCGCTGCACGAGTTTGTCCCCCACGACGACGCCGGCCAACAGCAGATGGCCGACGTGATGGGCGTGCCCGCACAGACCATCAAGGACAAGGTCGCCAGCCTGCATGAGTTCAACCCCATGCTCGGTCACCGCGGGTGCCGCTTGGGCATCGCCTATCCGGAAATCACCGCGATGCAGGCCCGGGCCATCATTGAGGCTGCATTCGAGGTCCCCAACTGCCGCCCCGAGATCATGATCCCGCTGGTCGGCAACGTGAAGGAACTGGCCAACCAGAAGCAGGTCGTCCTGGACGTTATCGAAGACGTGAAGGCCGAAAAGGGCGTCACCAAGCTGCCGTTCAAGCTCATGATCGGCACGATGATCGAAGTACCCCGTGGCGCCCTGACCGCCGACGAAGTCGCCGCCGAAGCCGAGTTCTTCAGCTTCGGCACGAACGACCTGACGCAGATGGGGTGCGGCTTCAGCCGCGACGACGCCGCCACCTTCCTTAACCAGTACGTGGAAGAAGGCATCTACGAGCACGATCCGTTCCAGACCCTCGACCGTACCGGCGTGGGCGAACTGGTCCGCATCGCTTGCGAGAAAGGCCGCGCCGCCCGGAAGGGCCTCAAGCTCGGCATCTGCGGCGAGCACGGCGGCGATCCCAACAGCGTCGAGTTCTGTCACCTGGTCGGGCTTGACTACGTGTCCTGCTCGCCGTTCCGCGTGCCGGTGGCCCGACTGGCTGCCGCTCAGGCGACGATCAGCCACGGGAAGCCCGGCAGCCTGACCGCCCCGGCCAAGCCGAAGGCGAAGGCGAAGGCGAAAAAGGCGACCAAGAAAACCGCCAAGAAGAAGGTCGCTAAGAAGAAAGCCGCGAAGAAGTCGGCCAAGAAGGCTGTGAAGAAGTCAGCGAAGGAGGCCGTCAAGAAAGCGGCGAAGAAGAAGACAGCCAAACGCTCGCGACGTTAGTTCCTGGAGCTTCCAGGAGGCGAGATACCGAATGCGGCCCAACCCGGGCCGCATTCGTTTTTTTGCGCATCGGCTCTTTGGGGGAATACGTAGGGACGGACGGGCTCGGCTGTCTGTCAGAACAGTCGGAACCGACCGACCGCCGGGGCGTCTAACCGAAGCGCGGGCGGAGGGCGTCGCCCGCAACACAAGAGACGAAAGGGAACATTATGTCGAAGACCATACCCATCCTGTGTGTCCTATCGATGCTCTTCTTGACGGTGGGCGTCGGCCGATCGCCCACATCGGCCTGCGTCAGCGAGGCGCCGCCCCATCCCCCTATGGTGGCGACGTTACTGACCGCGCTGAGTCACGCCCTTGCCCAGGCCACCGCTGCAGGCGACCTAGAGGCCGTCTTGCGCATCCGCAGCGCCTGGGAGCTCCTGATGAGCGGCGAAACCGCCCCCCCTCCCCAGCCGGCCCGGCCCATCCACTATGAAGCCGCTCTTGCCGAGATCGCCACGGGCGTCCGCGTCGCTATCGCCGAAGACGGCGCCGCCTATCAAACCCAACTGGCCGCGAAGCGAGAGTCGCTCTCTCGTCAGATCGACCATTTAATCGTCCTAGCTACCCAGGCCGGCCACATCGACGAAGCCTACGCCCTTCGCCAAACCAAGCAGCGTATCATCGACCGTACGTTCAGCAACGCCGCTGGCGCAATCTCTCAGGACGGGACGACCTCCATCCCCCTGATGACGGTCGACCCGACCACCGGCGCCCTGACCACGCGCCTTCACCTGGTCCGGGGAGAGAAGCTCAGTGTCTTCGGCAACTACCGCGGGCGCGAAAGCATCATCTACACGCACCCCTTCGCCCCCAACGATCCGGCCTGCCTTGCCGGGCGCGTGGACTTGCCCCTGGCCAAGTCCATCAAGCTGGTTTTCGGTGTCAGCGACCACCCGGTGGGGGACTGGCAGCTCCTGGTGAAAGTCGACAAGCAGGTAGTCAAGGATATCCTCGTCGGGCCGGAGTCTACCGGCGGCCAATGGCTGGACGTGGAGATCGACCTGTCCGATCACGCCGGGCAGGCGATCGCACTGGAACTGCTGAACGTCCCTACCGGCTGGAGCTACGAATTCGCCTACTGGCACGACGTTCGGCTGGTGATCGAATAGCAGCAGCCCACAATAAAAGCGGCCGGGTCAAGCCGACCCAGCCGCTTTTCTCATGCGCGTGTCGCGGGCGCCGACTACGGCGCTTGGGAGATGTAGAAATCGCGTTCCATCACCGGGGTTTCCCCGGCGTAAAACTTCAGGGTGTAGGTGCCCGGCCCGCCGCCGGCTGCGGCGATGGCCTGCGGGTTGAACAGGAACGGCGCCCCGCTGGCCGGGTTGCCGCTGGACCAGGTGAACGGCAGCTCGAACAGGTCCTTCTTCGTGCCCTTGCGGATCACCGCCAGGCGGAAGTTGTTGCGGTCGGCCTCGTACGGCAGGGCGATCACGACCGTCATCTCGGTATCCGCGGTGGTGAAGGCTTTCTTGTCTGTCCATTGGCCGTCATAGACCTCCCCGGTGGTGATGCGGAAGGCCTTGTCGACCTCGACCTCGATGGTCTTGGCGACGATGGCGAACTCGGTCAGCAGGTCATAGACCACGTTATTCATGGCCGAGGTCAGGCAGGCCGCCTGGTTGTACTCGGGGGGCGAGCCCTGGGCCCACTGCTGCGAAATCGCCGGGCTGCTCGCGTGAATCGGGGCACCGGTCTTGGTGGACATCATGGTGGCCGTCGCCGCCACCACCGCCTCGTTCCGCGTGAACACATACCGCTTGTAGCCGGCCACATACTGCACTCCCTGGTTGGTGTAGGCGTAGACCGGGTCCTGTCGGTTCTCGCTGCGGGTGCTGGTGCCGCACTGCGTGACCGTGCCGGTGATGATCACCTGCACGTCGGTCAGGCGCTGAAGAGCGGTGTTGTCGCCGGCGCCGCCGGCGAGCTCCTGCAGATCCTGCTCCGTCAGCAGCGCCGCCAGATCGCGCCGATTGTAAACCTTCGGGTACGTGCCGTTGGCCGTCAGGGCGGTCGCCAAGCTATCGGCAATAGCGTTGCCCGCATGGGGGTTGCCGGGCACTTCCGACCGGAACGGCACGACCGCCACCGACTCGAACTGCCCCGGCTGCCAGAACGCGGGTACCTGATAGACGGTCATTTCCTTGGTGCAGCCGCCCAGACAGGCCGCCGCCAGGACCATGGCCGTCAAGAAACAGATGGTGCGAGAATGAGGTGATTGCATTACCGACTCCTTTGCTGCCGAGCCCCGACGAGAAGGGCGATCGGATAGACTATTCAAGCCCGCCCGGCCCGGCCGCGTCAACCACAAACCCGCACCGACTACAGCAGGTACATCAGCGACTTGACGCACATGTCCACACCCGTCAGCGCCAGCAGCACGTACACGATGCTGCTGAAGACGCGCTCGGACACCTTGCCCGCCAGATATCGGCCCAACACCACGCCCACGGGCACAGCCGGAACGAGCAGCAACCCCACCACCAGCGAGCTGCGATTGATCAGACCCAGGTGCAGGTAGGGCGCCAGCTTGATTTGGTTGCCGATCCAGTAGTACATCACGGTGGTGGCCACATACGCCTCCTTGCCCAGTTGCTGCGGCAGGAAGTACATGGCCGTCACCGGGCCGGCTGCGTGGGCGACGGTGCTGGTCCCGCCGGCCACCATGCCCGCAATGCTGCTCTGCCACAGCACGGGCCGAAACGCCAGGGGCTTGGCCCGCAGTGCCTGAATCGAACGAATCCCCACGAACACCAGGCAGATCGCCCCGATCGACAGCTTCATGACCGCGTTGGCCATCGCCCGATCGGCTTGGGCTTGCTCGCCGACGACCTCGCCGCCGAAACCCATTTGCGCCAACGCCACCCACGCGATCACCACGCCGATGACCGCCCCCGGCAACAGCGGCCACACGATCGACCACCGCCACCGCCGCCACCACGCCAGCATATTCATGTAGTCGGTGGCGATCAGGATCGGCAGCATCAGGCCCGTCGCCAACGACGCCTTCTGGCCACCCACCGCGTAGATCATCAGCGGCACCGAGAGCAATCCCACCGACCCGCCGAACCCCGCCTTGGCCATCGACAGGACCATCACCGCCAACCCGCCCAGCAGAAGGAACTGCGTCAGGTCCGGTACTATCTCACTAATGTCAACGCCGAACAGAATCACGCCGGGCCCTCCGGGGGCGTCTCGGGTCAGCCAGGATGAGCTGCACCACTATAAGCCCAGACGCATTCCCCGCAAGTGCTGTCCGGCCGGGGCCTTTGCCGTTGTGGCTGACCTCGTGCGACCATAGAATGCCCCTCCAGACCCCTACCCAAAGCCTCGAACGCCGCGGGCGCCCCGAACGTACTAACCAAACATGCTCTTTCCCATACGCACAGAATATCGAATGCGAATCCGGCCGTGGGTCAACTACGCCCTGGTCGGCGCCAACGTGCTGCTGTTCCTGCTGACCATGTACAACCAGTCGGCCCGGTCGCACGTGGACATCGGGCGGTTCCTGCTCCGCCCGGAAGACCCCCACCTGTACCAGTTCTTCAGCTCCATGTTCCTGCACAGCAGTTGGGGCCACCTGATCGGCAACATGGTCTTCCTGTGGGTGTTCGGCAACGCCCTGAACGACCGGCTCGGCCACGTGGGCTACCTGCTGTTCTATCTGGGCGGCGGCATCGTGGCTGGCCTGGGCCACATGATTCTCACCCCGGCGCCGGCGCTGGGCGCTTCGGGGGCGATTTCCGCGGTGGTCGGGGCGTACCTGGTGCTGTTCCCGCGCGTCCACGTCACGCTGCTGATGTGGTTCTACTTCATCACCACCTTCGAAATCTCCAGCCTGCTTTTCATCGGCATTCAAATCGCCTTCAACTTCTACATGTCCTATCACGACATCGTCGGGAGTAAGCTGGGCGGGGTGGCCTATGTCGCCCACAGCAGCGGCTACCTTTTCGGGCTGATCGTCGCGGCCGCGCTGCTGGTGTGCCGCCTCCTGCCGCGCGACGGCTATGATCTGCTGGCCCTGATCCGCCAGGACTTCCGCCGGCGCCGCTATCGGCGGATGGCCGGAGACGGGCCCGACCCCTTCGGCCCCAACCGCCTGCGCCGCACCGACGAGCCCGATCAGGCCCGGGCCAAAACCCTCAGCGTGACCGAACGCACCGATACCCCCGCCGGCCAAGAGATGCAGCTCCGCCGCGACATCGCCTCCGCCGCCAGCCGGGGCGACCTGTCCACCGCCGCCAACCTGTACCGCCAGGTGCTCGCCATCAATGCCGACATCCTGCTGCCCCGACAGCAGCAGCTGGATATTGCCAACCAACTGATGGCCATGGAACAATATGTCGCCGCCGCTGAGGCCTACGAGCGGTTCCTGAAGCACTACAGCTCCTACGAGCACATCGCCGACATCCAGCTGATGCTGGGCCTCATCTACAACCGATATCAGAGCGACTATCCCCGAGCGGTCGAGTTGCTGGCCGCCGCCGCCGAAACACTGACCGACCAACGCAACAAGGATTTGGCCCAGGCCGAGCTGCTTGCCGCCCGAAAGAAACTGACCCCCTGACCGCCATGACCCAACCGGCCACCGTCCACATTCCCGAGATGCCCGCCATCGACTGGTCGACCGACGTGACCGTGGCGGTGATCGTTATCTGCGTGATCACCGGCGGGCTGTTGCTGTGGAAGGGGCTCAAACTCAGCCGGTGGATGCTCATGCTGGCCGCCGGGGCCGCCGGCTACGGCATTTCCACCCTCGTCACCGACCATCTGCAGAACCTGCCTCCCTGGGTGGCATCGGTGGGGTTTGTGCTGGTCGGGGCCTCCCTGGGCTTCCTGATGGCGCGGTTTGTACTGGCGCTGATGGCCGGGACCATCGTCGCCGCCGGGGTGCTGTACTGGATGGTCACCAACAACATCGCCGAAGTCCCCAGCGAACTGATCCCCCGGTTCGGCCTGCCCCCGGACGCCACGGCCCTGGATTGGGCCCAGGAACTGCCCACCTTCGCCAAGAATTACCTGGCGGAGGTCCGGAAGGAAGAAAACTACGTCCCCCTCGGTATTCTCGTCGCCGCCGGCATCTTGCCCGTGATCTTCGCCCTGCTGCTGAAGCGATGGGCCGTCATTTTCATCACCTCCCTGTTCGGGGCGGCCATGCTGGTGTTTGCCTACGGCCTGGTGATGAAGCTCCAAAGCGGCGCCGACCCAGCCACCACGCTGTATGGGCCCGTCACGCCAATTGCCCTGGTCGGCCTGACCGTGGCGGGCACGTTCCTGCAGCACGTCACCCGCAAGCGCAAGAAGCCCGACGACGGCGGAGAAGCGGCCGGGTAGTCGGCGCACGCCGCGATCGGTGCGGGCCGCCCGCGATTCGACTATAATGGCCCACGCTTGGCGCATGAGGCGCCCCAAGCCCCAACGAAGGACCGAGCATGGCCGCGCGAGCATGGAAGCCCGCCACACGCACCTGGACGGTGGCCCCCCCGTTCGATGACGCCGCCGATCTGGCGCGCGCCGTCAACACCAGTCCCCTCGTCGCCCAGCTCTTGGCCAATCGCGGCATCACTGACCCGGACGTCGCCCGGAGATTCCTGACGCCTCAACTGTCCGACCTGCACGACCCCGCCAACATCCCCGGCGCCGCCGAAGCGGCCGAACGCATCGCCCAGGCCGCCCGCGACGGCAAGAAGATCATCATCTACGGCGACTACGACGTCGACGGCACGACCGCCGCAGCCATCCTGTATTCCGTGCTCAAGCTCGGCGACGCCAACGTTGACACCTACGTGCCCCATCGCCTGGAAGAGGGCTACGGAGTCCATCAAGACGCGATCCAGTCCCTTATCGACGACGGCGCCAAGCTGATCGTTACCGTCGATTGCGGCATCAGCGCCGTTGAGCCCGTCGCGGCCGCCCAGGCCGCCGGCGTCGACGTCATCATCACCGACCACCACACCCCGCCCGAACTCCTACCGGAAGCGACCGCCATCGTCCACCCCGCCGTGCCGGCCGGGACTTACCCCTTCCCGGAATTGGCCGGGGCGGGCGTGGCCTTCAAGCTCGCCTGGCAGGTCGCGCGCGAGTTGTGCGGGGCCACCCGCGTCGACGACATCATGAAGCAGTTCCTGCTGACCGCCACCTGCCTGGCCGCCCTGGGGACCATCGCCGACGTCGTGCCCCTGGTCGGCGAGAACCGCATTATCGCGGTGCACGGCCTGACCGGCCTGCCGCGCTCGGCCCACGTGGGCCTGCGCGCGTTGATTCAATCAGCCGGACTGGATGGCGAGAAGCTCGACGCCTATCACGTCGGCTTCGTGCTCGCCCCGCGCCTCAACGCGGCCGGCCGCATGGGTCACGCCCGATTGGCTGTCGATCTCTTGACCGGCCGAGCCGGCGACCGCTGCGGCGAAATCGCCGAATACCTCGCCAAGCAAAACACCGAACGGCAAAAGGTCGAACGCGCCATTACCAACCAGGCGGTCGAAATGGTCGAGTCGCAAGGCCTCGCCGATGACAGCCACCAAGCGATCGTGCTGGCCTCGCCAGACTGGCACGGCGGGGTGATCGGCATTGTCGCGTCGCGACTGGTCGACCGGTTCAATCGGCCCGCCCTCCTGATCGCCATCAACGGCGAAGGTGTGGGACAAGGCAGCGGCCGAAGCGTGCCGGGCCTGCATATGCGAGACGCCCTGGCCGCCTGCGACGAACACCTCATCGGCTACGGTGGCCACGCCATGGCCGGCGGGCTTAAGATCGACCCGGCCAACATCGACGCCTTCACCGATGCCTTCGTCGACTACGCCAACGCGAATCTCACCCCCGACGATCTCCAGCCCACACTCCACCTCGACGCCGAGACCACCATCGCCGCACTGAGCTTCCCCGTGGTCGAGCACCTCACCAAGATGGCGCCTTTCGGCCAGGCCAACCCCCAGCCGCTGGTGGCGCTCCGCGGCTGTCGCATCGTCACCGAGCCCCGCCGCATGGGCCAAAAGGGCAACACCATAGGCCTCCTGCTAGGCCAAGGCTCTGAGACCATCCGCGCGGTCGGTTTCGGCATGGGCGACCTGGCCGATCACCTCGCAGGCGTCAAAGAAATCGACGTCGCCGGGACCCCTATCCTCAACAGCTTCAGAGGCAAAACCAACGTGGAGTTCAAGCTGAAGGACGTGGTTTGGAAGTGAACCCGGCTACCCAGCCGCCTGACGAAGAAGTTGCTCTGTCGTCGCCCAATCGATGCAGGCGTCGGTGATGGATTGGCCGTAGGTGAGGGTGTCGGTGATATCCTGTCGGCCGGCCACGAGGTTGCTCTCGATCATCATGCCGAGAATGGCCCGCTGGCCCGCGCGGAATTGGCCGATCACGTCTCGGAAGACGTCAGGAATCTTGGTGTAGTCCTTGGCGGTGTTCCCGTGGCCGCAGTCGACCATGATGCGCCGGTCGCCGGGGTCGGCGCCAACGGCCTCTTTGGCCGTCGCGATGTCGGCTGCCGAGTAGTTGGGCCCTTCCCCGCCGCCGCGGAGCACGAGATGCACATCCGGGTTCCCACTGGTGCGGACGATGCAAGTCGCGCCCGCTCCGTCGATACCCAGGAACGCGTGGGGATGGCGGGCCGAGACCAAGGCGTTGGTGGCGATCTTTAGGTTCCCGTCGGTGGGGTTCTTAAAGCCCACCGGCATGGATAGGCCGCTCGCCATTTCCCGGTGGGTTTGGCTCTCGGTCGTGCGGGCGCCGATGGCGGCCCAGGTGACCAGGTCGGCCGTGTACTGCGGCACGATGGGGTCGAGAAACTCCGTCGCGCAGGGCAGCCCCAGCGAGTTAATCTTCAGCAGCAACTCGCGCGCGGTGAGCAGGCCGGTGTTGATATCGTGCGAGCCGTCGCCGTGGGGGTCGTTAATCAGCCCCTTCCAGCCGATAGTGGTGCGGGGCTTCTCGAAGTAGACCCGCATGACGATGGTCAGGCGCTGGGCCAGCTCTGCCCGCAGCGCCGCCAGCCGCTCAGCGTAGTCGAGCGCCGCGACCGTATCGTGAATTGAGCAGGGGCCCACGATGATGGCCAACCCATCATCCTGCCCGTACAGCGAGCGGCGGATGGCGTCCCGCCCGAGTCGAACGGTTTCCAGCACGTGCTCGTCGGCGGGCAGCTTGTCCTTGACCGAATCCGGCGAGGCTAAGGCCTCGAAGGCGGCTACGTGGAGGTCGGCGGTCGGGGCCCCAGAGGCGCCCCCCTTCTTGGCTGATCGTTTCGCTGCTGACACGTGCGGATCCTTCTGCGTGGAACAATTGTCCGAGCCCGTTGGCTCAGCCGGCCCATTCTACCGCAAACGTGCTTCCTTGACAGCCGCCGGTGTCGCTGGCTAGGCTGGCCGCATCCTGAAACGGGACCATTTGGCCATGCCCGCCGACACGAAACTCTCCATCGCGGTTGTAGGCCTCGGCGCCACCGGCCGCCGCGCGCTGCCGGCCTTGCGGCGCTGTCCGGCCGTCGACCTCGTCGGGGCCGCCGACCGCGACCCCGATCTGCTGGAGGGCCTCACCGGCGACCTGCCGACCTTCACCGACAGCCGCTCCATGTTGGCCCAAACGCGGCCCCAAGCGGTCTACCTGGCGCTGCCGCCGGCGCCGGCAGCCGACCTAATCGGCATCTGCGCCGAGTGGGGCATCCACGTGATCAAGGAGCCCCCCCTGGCCCGCGACCTCGCCGAGGCCGCCGCCCTGATCCGCCAGGCCGAGGCCGCCCGCATCAAGCTTGCCGTCGCCACGGGCCGCCGCTTCATGACCAGCTACCGCCGCGCCTTCGAAATGAGCCGCCGCGTGGGCCCGCTGCTGCTGGCCCGGGCCCATTACGTCTTCAACTGGGGACCGGTCATCGGCTGGCGGGCCGACCGCATCCTGGCCGGCGGCGGGGCGCTCCTGGAGCTGGGCTATCCGATGATCGATCTGCTGGTCTGGATGCACGGGGCCCCCGAGGATGTATTCGGCGCGACCACCAACGGCCCCCAGGACGACCTGACCGACGCGAACGGCCGGCCCGCCCCGCCCAGCGCCACCGATGACGCCGCCGCCGCCGTCATGCGGTCGGCCCGGGGCGCGACCCTCTCGGTGGTGGTCTCCCGCGCGTCTGGGCCCCTCAGTGAGGAGCTGGTCCTGCATGGCCCCGATGGATCGCTGGCGGTTGGCCCACACGGCTTCGTCCTCCGCGACTCCGACGGCGGCGTGCTGGATGAGCGAAGCCAGTTCGAAGACCCCGCCGACTGCACGTGCCGAATGGTCGAAGCGTTCGGCGCGGCGATTCACGCCGGCAGCGACACCTGCCCTTGCTCGGCCCGCGCCAGCCTGCTCCCCCTGGCGGTCACCGAAGCGCTGTACCTATCGGAGAAGACCGCCTCCGCCGAAAACCCTCAAGCCCTGCTCCGTGCGGCCGGCTTCAGTGTCAAGGACTGTCTCGTTCATCGCCCCGCGGACGACGTCGTCGACTAGTCCTCTGACGGTAACTCTCCCCAGTCCTTTTCGGCCCAGCCGGCCAGCCGTTCCGTCCGCGTCATGTCCACACGAAGCGGCGTGACGGTAATGTAGCCCGCTTTCAGGGCAATGCTGTCGCTGTCGGCGCCGCCCGGGCCCGTGTTGTACTCCTCGGCTACCTTATAGATCTGCCGGTCCGGGCCGTCGTCGAGCAGGATGTAGGCGTCGTCCAACTCGGCCGTCGACATGCGTACCACGCGAACGCCCTTGGGCCAGCCCGGCTTGTGAAGGTTGGGAATGTTGACGTTGACCAGGTCGCCCGGGCCGAACCCGTCGGCCAGAAGCGTCCCCAGCACCCAGCGGCAATAGGTCGCCGCCTGGTTGTAATCGATCGACCCGCCGGCGAAGCTCGCCGAAAACGCCACGGCCGGAATGCCCAGAATCGCCGCCTCGGCCGCCGCTGCCACCGTGCCGGAATAGAACACGCAGATGCCGTCGTTGGCGCCCTGGTTGATGCCGCTTAAGACCAAGTCAAATGGCTTGTCGGTCAGCGTCTTGACCGCCAGGCGAACGCAGTCGGCCGGTCGGCCGTCCACACGGAAGCCTTCCAGCGAACGGGCCTCGCCGCCAACCGATACCTTCATGGCCTCACGCTGAACCGTCAGCGGATGATGGACCGTGATCCCGTGGCCGGCCCCGCTTTGGACCGTGTCCGGCGCCACCACCACCACCTCGCCCAGGTCCGCCACCGCGCCGGCTAGCGCCACAATCCCCGGCGCGTCGAAGCCGTCGTCGTTGCTAATCAGAATTCGCATGGGCGGATTGTACCCCACTGGCCTTGGGACCCAAAGCGTCAGCCCGTGACCCCAGCCAGTCGCTCCGACGCGAAAGACCAGTCCGCCAATTGCATGAAGGCGTCCACCCAGTCGGCGCGTTTGTTCTGGTACTTCAGATAGTAGGCGTGTTCCCAGACATCGCAGACCAGTAGCGGCACGCACCCCCAAATGCTCAGGTCCTGGTGCTTTTCGGCCTGCAGGATTAGCAGCTTGCGGCCCATCGGTTCAAAGGCCAACACGCCCCACCCGCTGCCTTCGACCTTCGCCGAGGCCTTGGCGAATTGCGTGTGCATCGCCTGGACGGACCCGAAGTCGCGCTGAACAGCCTCGATGAAGGCCGGGGAGGCCTGCCCGTCCTCGGGCGACATCGACCGCCAGAACAGCGTGTGCAGCACATGCCCGCTGCCGTGAAAGGCCAACGCCCGCGACAGGGCCTTGATCTGGGCAAAGTCGCCGCCATCCCGCACCGCCGCCAACTTGGCCAGCGTGGTGTTCAATCCGCGCACGTAGCCGGCGTGGTGCTTGTCGTGATGGATCGAAAGCGTGCGGGCGTCCAGGTACGGCTCGAGCGCGTCCGGCGCATAGGGCAAGGGCGGCAACACGTACTGGCCGTCCTTGAAGCCCTCGGCCAACAGGCCTCCACCGGCTGCAGCGCCAGGCTCGTCCGCTCGCGACGAGCCCGTCGCTATCAACACCGCGGCCGCCCCGCCCAACTTCAACGCCGCCCGTCGTGATATCGCTTTCTGCATGACTCGGTTCCTTTCACCCCCACGATGGGAACATGAATCATTCTATGTCCGTGGCCGCGTCACTTCGGCCCGCAGAGGTCGATTACTTTCCCCCCTGCCACCTCACAGCCGATCGCCAAGCCCCCGATCGCTTTGTACCCAATCGCCAACCCACCGATGGCCATCCCGCCAATCGCCACCCCGCCCAAGGCCAACCCGCCGATGGCCACCCCGCCGCCGGCCACGCCCAACCCCAACGCCACCCCGCCGAGCGTCACCAGCCCCAGCCCAACGCCGCCAAACGCAAACAGTCCCATAGCGAAGCTGCCGATGGCGATCACGCCGCGCGCCAAGATCCCGATCGCAATGAACCCCCGAGCCACCATCAGCTTCCCCGTCTCCGGATCGAATCCCACCGCCACGTGCACCAACGGCCGCCCGCCCACCATCCGCTGAGACCGATACTCGTACCCCGGCTTCCGCTGTTTGGCCTTGGCAACGGGCGCCTCCCCCTCTCGCGGCGCGCCACACTGCGGACAGCTCGCCGCCCGATCCGATATCTCCGCCCCACATTCTGAACACGCTATCAGCGCCATGGCCAAGCTCCTTTCAATGGAGGCCCATGTACAGCACTTGTGTCATGCACCCATATTCTACAACTCCCGCTCCATCGTAGAAAGAAACGCGGCGGGCCCGTTTGGGACCCACCGCGTTAGGTGTGCTGCTCTTGTGCTCTCTAGAGCCTTCCCTTGAAACGCTCTAGAACCACCAGGCCTTGCCGACCTTTTCGAAGATCAGGACGCGCTCGAGGTATTCGACGGCCTTTTCGAAGCCTTCGCCCATGCTCATCAGCCCGTCTTCGTGCTCGATCGACACCACGCCATCGTAGCCCACCATACGGAGCATCGAGATGAAGGGCTTCCAGAACTCGTCGCCGTGGCCGTAACCGACCGTCCGGAACACCCAGCCGCGCTTGGCGATGTCGCCGTAGCTCTTGATGTCCAGGTTGCCGACGATGCCGGCCATGTGCGGGTGAATGGCGCAGTCCTTGGCGTGCACGTGGAAGATGCACTTGTTGTCGCCCAGGTATTTGGCCGAGGCGACCGGGTCGATGCCCTGCCAGAAGAAGTGGCTGGGGTCGAGGTTGGCGCCCAGTTGCTTACCGGCTGCCTTGCGCAGGCGAACGATGTCTTCGGGGGTGTGCAGCACCATGCCCGGGTGGGCTTCGAACGCGATCTTCACGCCGTGCTTGGCGGCGAAGGTGTTTTCCTTCTTCCAGAACGGAATGATGACCTTGTTCCACTGATAATCCGCCGCCGCGGCAAACTCTTCCGGCCAGGGGCAGGTCACGAAGTTGGGGGTCTTGTCGGTCGCGCAGCCGCCGGGACATCCGGAGAAGTTGATGACGACCGTGTTGAACTCCTTGGCCAGCAGGACCGCGTTGCGATGGGCGGCGGCATGCTGGGTGGCGATCTTCTTGTTCGGATGGACCGGGTTGCCGTGAACGGCGATGCCGTGAACTTCCAAGCCGCGATCGGCGATCTTGGCCTTGAGCTCGTTGAGTTTCTTCTTGTTCGCGTGAATGCCGGACAGCTTCCAGGGGTCGCCCGGGTACCCGCCCGCTGGCAACTCGATGGCATCGAGGCCGACTTCCTGGCAATAGTCGAGGGCGTCGTCCAGCTTCATTCCCGCGAAGCATGCAGCCATAACGCCAAGTTTCATAATGAATCTCCTTTCAGAGTCTTTTCGCAAGTTGCATCGCTGGTGCATCCAGTTGCATCCGCGGCAGATTGGTCCGCCGCGGACCGAACCATTATGCCGCGCCGAAAAGTCGATGCAAGGGGGCGGCCCCTCAGTTAATCTGCGACCATGCGTCCGGAAACGCCCAGCAAGCTGAAGACCCCCGGCGCCGGCAAGTCGGAGACCGCCGACATCCTCCTGGACGCCGACGCGCTGCTCGCCGAGAAGCGCCCGCTGGACTTCGCCACGATGTTCGGCAATGCGCGCCCGGTGGAAATCGAGATCGGCGTGGGAAAGGGCACGTTCCTCAAGGCCTACGCCACCGCGCGGCCGGAAGTAAACCTACTCGGCATCGAATACGCCGGCGCCTACGCCGCCTATTGCGCCGACCGCTTCGCCCGGGCGGGTCTGACCAATGTGCGCATGTTGCGAACCGAGGCGGCGGCGTTCTTCAAGAGGGCCGTGCCGCCGGCGAGCCTCCAACGCGTGCACATCTACTTTCCCGACCCCTGGCCCAAGCGCCGCCACCAGCGTCGCCGTCTGGTTCAGCCGCCTTTCCTGAACCTGGTCCGCCAAACACTGCGCCCCGGCGGCCAGGTACTAATCGCCACCGACCACTTCCACTACGCCCGCCACATTCGCCGCGTGCTCCAAGATGCCCCGGGCTTTGTGCGCATACCCGTGCCGCGGCTGATCGAGACCGATGGGGTGGCGGGCACCAACTTCGAACGCAAATACCGCGCCGCAGGCCGCCCCGTCTACTCATTGGCGCTGATGCGGTACAACCGGTAGGGGCCTAGCCGCCGTTTTGGAGTTGGAGGATGGACTCGGAGGAGCCCGTTTCGCCCAGGAAGATCAGGGCGTCGTCTACAGCGATTGTGGTCTCGGGGCTAGGGTGGAAGATCGATTCGCCATCGCTACGACGAATGGCCACGACGTGGGCGCCGAGGCGACGGGGCAGTTCCAGCTCAGCCAGCGTTCTGTCCAGTAGTTCCGAACCGGGTCGGACCGTCAGTTGGTTGACCTCCAGGTTCAGCCCGCCGCGGGCCATGTCGGCCAGTTCCATCACGCCTGGCCGCAACACCAGCCCCGCCAGCCGCCGTGCGCAAATCGTCTGCGGACAAACCACGCTGGTGGCACCGGCCTTAAGCAGCTTGCGTTCGGAGGACTCCTGTTCGGCGCGCGTGACGATCCGCATCTCAGGGTTGGCCTGCCGGGCCGACAGCGTTACGAACAGGTTATCCGCATCGTTGTCGAGCGTGGCCACCAGGACAGCGGCCCGCTCGACGCCGGCCGCCTTCAGCACCTCCTCTTCCTGAGCGTCGCCAAGGATATAGACGAGGCCTGCCTGCTCCGCTGCAGCGGTTCGCTCCGGGTCGGTCTCAACGATGACGACATCTTGCCCGTCGCCGGCCAGCTCTTCGGCAATCAGACTACCCATTCGCCCGTAGCCGCAAACGATCGTATGGTTCCGCAGAGATGTGATTTTGCGCTCCAATTGACGTCTCCCTAGGATCTGGCGGATCCTTGTTTCCACAATCACCCCGGCCAGTCGGGTCAGAACCGCCGCCCAAACACCCAGGCCCGCAACAATCACAAACATGGTCCACATGCGACCAGCATCCGTCAGGTCGCCGATTTCCCGATAACCAACGGTGGTGACCGAGATCACGGTCATATAGATTGCATCGAACCAATCATATTCCGATTCGATCAGCCGATAGCCAACGGCGGCAATGCCCGTGAACACCAGCAACAATCCCAACGGCCACACCAACGCTCGCCACGCTGACCGTCTAGGTGATGAACGAGGAACGGACTGGCCGGAGGTGTGAGCCTTGGACATGGGTGGGAATTATACCGGTGACCGAAGGAGCAACGCAATTGGGTTGGCGGTATGGTGGGGTGTTGCCGAGAGGAAGAGAATTTAGTCTTCCATAGAACGTAGGTCTTGTTGGTTCTGTTGGCGGTGCGCCCAGAGGTCGCCGAAGTCTTGGCGCCCCACATAGCTGTCCAAAATTCCCGGGCGAAAACGCCGGGGGACAACCTGTTGATTGCCCCGTTGGCTTCAGTCAGCTGTGTGCGTTGGTGACCAATACTGTCGTTGGTTTGTAAAGGCGCCCCAACTGCGGATGTTTTGAGCCGGCCGGCCAACAACACGTTATCCACAGAGCGCTCAGGACAGGTGTTGGCCGTAAACGGGCTCTAGACCGCGGCCCGAATGTCTTGGGTCAGGCGGTCGAGAGTGGCTTGAAACTGCACGTCGCGTTGGACCAGGCCTTCGATTTGTCGGTTGGCGTGCATGACGGTGGTATGATCACGTCCGCCGAAGTAGCCGCCGATTTCCTCGAGGCTGTGGTGGGTAAGCCTACGCGCCAGATACATGCAGATCTGGCGGGGGAAGGCGATCGATCGGCTGCGCTTCTTGCTCTGGAGGTCGGCCAGGCGCACGTTGAAGCGAGTGGTCACGGCGCCGAGGATATCCTCAATGGTGATCTCGCCACCGGCGGCCACGATGCCGGCGCCGACGGCTTCCTCGGCCAAGGCCAAATCGATGGGCCGATCCGCCACCTGGGCCAGCATGGCGACCTTGGCGATGGCGCCCTCCAGCTCGCGGGTGTTGGCGTCGACCGTTCCGGCGATGAAGCACGCCACATCTTCGGGCAGTTCCAGATCGCGCGTCTTGGCCTTTTTGTGCAGGATGGCCACGCGGGTCTCGTAGCAGGGGCGGTCAATCCGGGCGACCAGGCCCCAGTTAAAGCGGCTGACCAACCGGTCTTCCAGGGCCGGAATCTCGCTGGGCCCGCGGTCGGAAGACAAGATGATCTGCTTCTGCGACTGGTATAGCGTGTTGAAGGTGTGGAAGAATTCTTCCTGGGTCTGCTCGCGGTCGGAGAGGAACTGAATGTCGTCCAGCGCCAGCACGTCCACGTGACGGTAGCGGTAGCGGAACTCGTGGAGCTTGCCGGCTTCGACCGCGCGGATGAAATGATTCACGAACGTCTCGCAGGACAGGAAGTAGATCTGGGCGTCGGGCTTGTGCTGCTTGACGCGCTGGCAGGTCGCCTGCAGCAGGTGGGTTTTGCCCAGCCCGCTGGACCCGTGCAGGAACAGGGGATTGTAGGTCTTGCCGACCGACTCGGTGACGGCCAAGCTGGCCGCATTGGCCAGCCGGTTGCACGGACCGGTGACGAAGGTGTCGAAGGTGTAGTCCTCGCTAAAGGGCAGCAGGTCGCCTTCTTCCCAGAGGGGACTTTCAACGTCGATCTCGACGGCATCGCCGGCGTCGTGGGCCTGCTCGGCCTGGACGGCCGTCAGGAAGCATACCGTGACCAGTCGGCCGGTGGCGGCTTGGGCGGCTTCGGTAAACAGACGCGTCGCCCGCTGCTGGCAGTAGGTGCGCTCCGATGATCCGGGGACCTGGATCTCCAATAGGCCATGCTCTAAAGCGATGGGCTCGAGTTGGGTGAACCACGGCCGAATGATGTTGCCGCCCGATGCAACGACGTGCTCAATGATGCGCTGCCACAAACCCCGATCGACGTTCGCCATCTAGCTGAACCTTTCTAAGCGGCGTCGTGGCCGCGCAAAGAATCCACACAAACTGCCGGGCTAAGCTTGAGTGAGGACCGGTCCGTGGAGAACTGCGGGATACGGCTGGGGTCCCATCCTTGAGAGACGCTCACCGTCGGTGAACCGAATTTACATGTCGGCCGCGCGATTGCAAATTCAAATTACGATTGCCCACCCGCCGCACCGGCCGTCGCTCGGCGCCGCCCGCGGCGCCCATTGCCGTTACCGTCGTCGATCTTGACCGGCTTGGGCATCAGCACCAGGTACTTCTGGTCGCCGAGGATTCCCTCCAGGGCCGCGACCAACTCTCGGCTGGGCCGGACCCCCCAGCCGTTGCCCAAGCGGACCGTGGCACGGGTGTCTTGTTGGCCTTGGGGGCGCAGCTCCATGTAGACCGCCGCCTCGCCGGTGTGCTGGGCCAGCAGGTCCTTGAGGCGGCCGAGCAGAGGGTCATCAACCTTGGGGAGGCGCACAAGCAGTGCTTTCGTAAGCTCTTGCAGCGCCTGGTCGATTGGGATGATGGTGTTGACGATCAGGTTGGCCCGGTCGCGGGATTTGTCGACCGCCCCGACCACGAAGACCATTTCGCCTTCTTCGAGCCGCTCACCGAGGGTCTCGTAGGTGTCGGGGAAGACGACCGCATCGCATTTGCCGGTCAGGTCTTCCAGCGTCAGCATGGCCATTCGGCGGTTGCTGCTGCGGGTGACGATCCTCCGGACCCCGGCGATCATGCAGCCGACGCAGACGGGCGTTCGGTCGGCGGCGTCATTGGCGCGGGCGAGGGCGAACCGGGCAGGGGTAGTCAGGCTGTCGAGCTCGCGGCCGTATTTGACTAGCGGGTGCGAGCTAACGTAGAAACCGAGCGTGTCTTTTTCGGCCGCCAGCAGTTCGGCCTCCGACCAGGGCTCCACGTTGGGATACGGGGCGGCGGGCCTCTCGTCGATCAACTCGCCGAACATGTTCATCTGCCCGCTTTGGCGGTCGGCGGCGGCGGCTTGACCCAACGAAATCGCCTGATCGACGGCCGCCATCATCGCGGCGCGATGGGCGCCGAGGGCGTCGAAAGCCCCGCACTTGATGAGCGCTTCGATGGTGGCCCGGTTGGCCGCCCGGAGGTCCACGTTTTCGCAGAAATTGAACAGGTCAGCGAACGGCTGGGCCAACTCATCGCGCGTCTTGAGAATCGCCTCCACCGCCTTGCCGCCCACACCCTTGACCGCAGCCAGGCCGAACCGTACGTGGTCGCCATCCACGGTGAAGTCCTTTTGGCAGGTATTGATGTCCGGCGGGGCGATGCTGATGCCCATTCGCGCCGCCTCGGCCATGTACTGCACCACCTTGTCGGTGTCGCCGCTTTCGTACGTCAGCAGGGCGGCCATGAACTCCTGCGGGTAGTGCGTCTTGAAGTAGGCGGTCTGGTAGGCCACGATCGCGTACCGCGTGGAGTGGGCCTTGTTGAAGCCATACCCGCCGAAACGCAGGATCAAGTCGAACAGTCTTTCCACTTCCCCTTCATCAAGCCCGTTCTCAAGCGCGCCGGCGATGAAGTTGGGCCTCTCCGCCGCGATGTCCTTCTCCTTCTTCTTGGAGATGGCCTTGACCAGCGTCAGGGCGCGGTTCAGCGGGAGCTTGCCCAGGCGGTTGAGCACCTGCATGACCTGCTCCTGGTAGCACATCACGCCGTAGGTCTCGGCCAGGAGGTCATCGACCAGGGGGTGAAGGACCGGGACCTCCTCCTGGCCGTTCTTGCGGTGACAGTAGGTGGGGATCAGTTCCATCGGGCCTGGCCGATACATGGCGCTGGCGGCGATGAGGTCTTCAATCTTGCTCGGTCGCATCTGGGCCAGCACCGACTTCATACCCTCGGACTCAAACTGGAACACGCCGTCGGTGTAGCCGTGGCAGAACAGGTCATAGACGGCTGGGTCGTCGAGCGTGAGCTGTTCGGGGTCGACGTCCTGGCCGATCCGGTCGCGGACCAACTCCCGGGCCCGTTGGATGACCGATAGCGTCCGCAGGCCCAGGAAGTCCATCTTCATCAACCCGATCTTCTCGCAGGTCGGGCCGTCCCATTGGGTGATGACGTCTTCACTGTCGGCCTGGCGGTAGAGGGGGACGAGGTCTTCCAGGGGTTGAGGCGAAACGATCACCCCGGCCGCATGGACGCCGGAGTGGCGAGCCAGGCCCTCCAGCCCTCGGCCATGCTCAATCATCTGCCGCACGCGCGGGTCTTCGTCGTAAAGCTTCTTCAGTTCCGGCTCGGCTTTGAGGGCGCTGTCGAGCGTGACCTTCAGACCTTCGGGCACCTTCTTACACAGCGCGTCGACTTCGGGTATGGGCACGCCCATCACGCGCCCGACGTCTCGCAAGGCCGCGCGCGGCTTGAGCGTGCCGTAGGTGATGATCTGCGCGACGTGGCCGTACTTCTCGCGAACGTACTGGATGATTCGGGCGCGGCCATCCTGGCAGATGTCAATGTCGATATCCGGGTCCTCTTCCCGTTGCGGATCGGTGAACCGCTCGAACGGTAGGCCGTAACGAATCGGATCGACATTGGCGATATCGAGCGAGTAACCCAACAGGGTGGCCACGCCGCTGCCGCGGGCGGCCGCGGGGATTTCGTTGTGGCGGGCGAACTGGACGAAGTCTCGGACGATCAGGAAGTAGCCGCTGTAGTCCTTGTCGGCGATGACCCGCAACTCGCGGTCCAGGCGCTCGCGGTATTCCAGGGGCGGCTCGTCGCCGGCGAATCGTTGTTTCAGGCCCGATTCCGCCAGTTGGCGGAGGTAGCCGTCGGTGCTTTGGCCCTCGGGCACGCCGAATGCGGGCAGGTACTTCTGAGAGAAGTCGAGCGTTACGTCGCACATCTCGGCGATGGTCAGGGTGTTGTCGGCTGCGGCCGGGCAGAACGATAGCGCCTGCCGCATTTCCTCGGCGCTCTTGAAGTAGAGCTCCTCGGAGTAGGCCATCTTGCCGTTATCGTCCAAGGCCCGCCCGGTGGAGATGCAAGTCAGCACCTCGTGGGCGGGCTTGTGCTCGCGCCGGAGGAAGTGCACGTCGTTCGTGCCGACCAACCCGACCTCCAGGTCCTTGGCCAGGTCGATCAGGTGCGGGTTGACCTGGCGCTGGTCGTCGAGGCCGGCGTCTTGGACTTCGATGAAGAACCGCTCGCGGCCGAAGATCTCGAGGTACTCGCCCGCGATGCGCCGGGCCTGGTCGGTCTGGTCGGAAAGCACCGCCCGGGCCACCTCGCCCGAGAGGCACGCGGTGGTGCAGATCAGCCCTTCGTTGAATTCGGCCAGCAACTCGCGGTCAATGCGAGGCCGATAGTAGAACCCTTCCAGATACGCACGGCTGGACAGCTTCATCAGGTTCTTCCAGCCGGTTTCGTTCATCGCCAGGAGGATCAGGTGGTAGGCCGCACAGGAAATGTTGGCCATCGACTTGTCCTGGCGCGTGGTCGGGGAGATATACGCCTCCATGCCCAGGATCGGTTTGATGCCGGCCTTGGTGGCCGCATTGTAGAAGTCCACCGCCCCGAACAGGTTGCCGTGGTCGGTCACCGCCAAGGCGTCCATGCCGTGCTCGCCGGCGACGTCCACCAGGTCCTGAATTCGATTGGCCCCATCCAGCAGGGAGTAGTGCGAATGAACGTGCAGATGCGTAAACCCACTCATAGCGGCTTCCGTGCGATGAAAGAACAGCAACGACTCCGACCGATCCGGAGGATCATACCACACCCGCCCCGCCGCGCAAAGAGAACGCCCGACCCCACCTGGCCGGGCGCTTTCGATAAGTCTGTGATCCCGCCGATCGCCTATGGCCGCCGCTTCAGCAGCGCCAGTCCGCCCAGGCCCAACACCCCCAGCGTGGTCGGCTCGGGGATCTCGTACTTGAGCAGAACGGCGTCGTAGTCGCCGGCGCTGGGCCCGCCTAGACTGCCATCTGTGTAGCCGGGCAGATAGACGTTTCCGACCCCGTCTGCAGCGACACACCAGCCCGCATCCAACTCGGTTGTCCCGATCCGGGTGATCCAGAGCTCGCCGCCGCCCGCGTCGAACTTCCCCAGGAAGATATCCAGCGAGCCAGCGGGGGGGCCACCGAGATGGCCGGACGTGATCCCGGTCATGTAAGCATTGCCGGAAGCGTCGACGGCCACGTCGTAGCCGACCTCCGGGCTACCAGTGCCCACTTGCTTCGTCCAGAGCTCGCCTCCGGTGGCGTCGAATTTAGCCAAGAAGGCATCGGGCAAACCGGCGTTGGGCCCGGCGAGGTCCCCGCTAGTGTCGCCGGCCATATAGACGTTGCCGGCGCCGTCGGTAGCCACGGCGGAACAGAGGTCCCCCTCGGTCGTGCCGATCTGAGTTGCCCAGATCTGGTTTCCGTCGGCGTCCAGCTTCATCAGAAAGGCATCGATGAAACCGGCATTGGGCCCGCCCAGGTCCCCGCGAGCGTTCCCGGCCAGGTAGACGTTTCCGAAAACGTCCACCGCCATGTCGGACGTGGTTTCTATCTCGCTCGTGCCAAACTGGGCTACCCACGCCACGGGGTAAGGCGCGTCCGCCCACGCACAAGACACAAGCGCCGCAATGGTCGCTACACCCCAGATCCTCTTCAGCATGCCGGTCCTCCCTTTAGGCCGCTCGGGATACGAATTGGGCGGAACGTATACTCTATTCTTGTCCGAAACCGGCTGTTTCCAAATGGATAGGGGCAGTTCTCCGGTCGGCCCGGCCTCTCCGACCCTCACACCCGCGGAGCGGATTGCAGATGCTTTAGGCCCTTGGCGGTAGCGACAGGGCGGCTACAATGTGTCCTTCCCGGCTCGGATTGGAGGCCGGTCGACTAACAGGAGACAATTCCATGGCGTTGTGTGAACGTGCGTTCGTGATCGGGTTGGACGGGCTTCGCGGGCCGGCGGTGACGGAGTTTGAGACGCCCAACCTCGATACGATCTGTCGTGAGGGCGTGTGGAGCGACCAGGCTCAGTCGGTCATGCCGTCGTCAAGCTATCCGGCGTGGGGGTCGATGTTCCACGGCGTTTCCCCGCAGACGCACCAGATCGGCGGAGAGACGCCCATCAGCGAGGATGCGGCGTGGCCCAGCTTTATGAAGCTCGCCCGCCAGGCCCACCCCGATTGGGCCATGGGCGCCTTTAGCTGCTGGGAACCCATCAACCGCGACATCATCGAAGACTCCTGCGGCGCCCATTGCGAAAGCGCCGGCGATCCGGAGTTGGCCCCCGCGGCGGCGGCCTTTATCCGCGAGGCCAGACCCCACGTGTTCTTCATGCAGCTCGATTACATCGACGGCACGGGTCACGGCCACGGCTATCGATCCGAGCTGTACGGCGAGGCCATCCGCCAGTCCGACGAGCGCGTGGGGTTGATCGTCGACGCCATCCGCGACATCGGCGCGCTCGATGAAAGCCTGATCATGGTCGTCTCCGACCACGGCGGCTGTGAGATCGAGCACGAAGGCGCCATCCATAACTCCCATGGCGTGGACCACCCCGACGCGATGGCGATCTTCTGGTCCGCCCGCGGGCCGGGCGTCTGCGAAGGCGTGAAACTCGACGGCGACGTGACCATCACCCACACCGCACCGGTGGTCGCCCACGCGCTGGGCTTGGCTATTCCCGACGGCTGGGAGGCCCAGGCTCCCCCAGAGGGCGTCTTCTGCTTATAATCGGGCTATGCAGGGCGGACATCACAGCCATCGGATCGCCAAGCCCCGGACTCCGCGCGCCTTTTCGCTGACGGAGCTGCTGGTGGTCCTGGGGGTGCTGGCGTCGCTGGTCGCGATCGTTTTGCCCACCATCGGCCGATCGGTGGAATTGGCCCGCCGGGGCATTTGCGCCGCGAACCTCCGCCAGATCGGCACGGCCTACGGTACCCACAAGGCCGCCGAACTGGCTGAAGGTTACGTCTCTCTGGCAGAGAACCCCTTCGAAGCGCGGCCGACAGCGCAGGCGATCGGTGCGGACCTTCCCGTCTACAGCTACGTGCTCAGTCCCGAGAACTGGGCGACCGTTCTGGGCAGCCGATTGGGCGGCGAAGGCGTGTTCGACTGCCCGTCCATTCAGCCGTCCAGCCGATACGGCACGCTGCCCGACCTCCGCCTGCGGGCGTGGGGCACCGGCGGGGCCGAGAAGACCGACTACGAGATCTTCATCACCGGCGCCTTCAACTACTGGGATTACGGAACCGCCGAGAACTGCTATCAGCACCCCGGTATCTGGAAACTCAACGCCGAGCCCAACGCCGCGGATTTCCCCGAGTGGCGAGACAATTCCGACCGAATGCCCCAGTACGAGCCCGGGGACGACCCCAACGTCTACTGGTATCTGCTGGAGACCGCTCGCTACGGCGACGACTACCACGCCGGCGGCGACCTGGACTGCAACGACCTGGTCCTTAAGATCACCGAGACCGACGACGGCATCCTGGTCGAGCCCTATCAACTTTACGGCTGGGCGGGCCAAACGTACAACCTCGTCGACGCCGAGAGCGGCCAGGTCATCGGAAGTGAAACCGAATCGGTCGGCCGCGACGGTAACTTCGGCCCGTTCAAGTTCGACCGCACCAACACCAGCTACGGCATGAACTCCGAGGTCGCCACCCTTCCGCTCGGCAGCCACACCGTGTTGGTCTTGGATTACAACCACGCCACCTGTCGGGTGGGCGCCGCAGCCGACGATGGGCTCGGTACGTGGGACGACCTGAAGGCCCCGCGCCATCTCGGCAAGTGCAACGTGCTGTTCGGGGACGGCTCGGCGCAGGCCCTTGACCCCGACCAGCTCGACCCCACCGACCCCGCCAGCTATGAGGCCTACTGGGCTTCCGGCGTGACGGCCCCGTGAGGGAGGCGGCGCGCGGCGGATTCATTTTGCCCCGGTTTGATATCCGTGATCGTGGGTCCCTATAGTGGTTTGCCGGGCCGGAACGCTCGGCGAGCCCTCGAGAACGGTCTGGCGAGGGAATCAAGCCTTCGGGCGAGATCGCGCAGGCCAATCGAAGGCAACAAGTAGAGGCGATCTACTATCCCGCCGGATCGCCTCTACTCTTTTTTGTGCTCCGGCCCGCCCGCCTGCACTCGCAACAGGTATTCCACATTGCCCCCCTTGCCTCGCAACGGCGAAAGGACCATTGCTTCGACCGCAAAGCCATCGGCCTTCAATTCATCAAAGACGATTCGAGCGGTCTCGGCGGCTTCGTCGTCGGTTAGCGGCGGGGCCTGGACGCCTTTCTTGGCGGGCCGGGCGCCCGCGAGCTTGACGTGCTCGTAGTGGCATTTCAGCAGCGACACAATGCAGCCGGAGGGCTTGACCCACGCCATGGCCGCCGGGATGAGGCGCCGTTGCGGCGTCCAGGCCATGTCGGCCACCACCAGATCGACCGGTTCGACGACCTCGCAGTGCAGGGCGTTGGTGCGTTCCATCACCACCACTCGCTCATCCCGCCGCAACGTCCACGCCAGGTCGCCGTAGCCGGTGTCGATGGCGTAGACCTTGGCGGCGCCGCGCTGCAGGAGGCAGTCAGTGAAGCCCCCGACGTTGGCGCCGAAGTCGGCGCAAACGAAACCGGCCGGGTCGATCCCGAAGGCGTCCAGGGCGGCGGCGAGCTTCTGGCCGCCGCGACTGACGTAGCTCTGATCGGGATCGCTCATAGCGGCCCCGGCTGTCGGCTGGATGACGCGGCGAATTCCATGCGGTATAGTTAACCGCGCGAGACGGCCTTTCGGAAGTCTCCAAGAGGGAGCGTATGGCCAAACCAATCCACACGGTGATTGTCGCCGCGGCGATGCTGGCGTCGGTCGTTGCCGGCTGTCAGCGGAATGCCGATCAGCACGCCCGCAATCTGATTGAGCCCGAACGCTTTGCCGGGTCGGTGATGCTGCCGATGGCCTTCGCCGGCGAGCAAGCGCCCCACGAGTATCGCGCCGACGTAACTCGCTCGGTCACCATGCCTGACGGGGTCACCATGGACGCCTGGGTCGTGGGCGCTCGCACCGACCACGCCGACGCCGCCCGCGGCACGGTGGTCCTCCTGCATCCGCTGCTGTGCTCCAAAATATGGTTCTTGGGTCTGGCCGAAGAACTGGCCCGGCGCGGTTTTGATGCCGTCACCGTCGACCTGCGCGCCCATGGGCGCAGCGGAGGCGAGTTCTTCACCTGGGGCGCCAAGGAAAAGTACGACGTCAAAGCCGTCGTCGACGCGCTGTTGGCCGATGGATCGATCGCCGAGCCGCTCTACGTCTGCGGCGCCTCGGCCGGGGGGTGCGTGGCGGTCCAATACGCCGCCATCGAGCCGCGCTGCCAAGGCGTGATGGTCCTGGCCGCCCCGGCGAGCTTCCGCAAGATCGCCCGGCGGATCATGATGCTCCGCAGCAACGCCGAGTACGAAGCGGCCGTTGCGCGGGCGGCCGAGCTGGCGGGGTTCGATCCGGATGACGCCGACGCCGTCGTCGCAGCCGCACAATTCCCCGGGTCGGTCCGGGTGGTATACGGCGTGCTCGACGTGGTCGTTCCCTACGAGCATAGCCGTGAGATCTTCGAGGCCGCCACCGGGCCCAAGGAAATGGTCCCCCAGTTTCTCTACGGCCACGCCCCCGAGATCGGCCGAGACCGATGGGTGGCCGACGAAATCGAAGCGCTGGCCGCCATGGAGTAGGTCGCCGCGCCGGCGGCGCGTAAGAAAAGGCCCGCGACCAGTTGGTTGCGGGCCTTCATTGATGATGGAATCGGCCGGTTAGGCTTGGGCCAAACGCTTGGCCAGGCGGGACTTCTGCCGGGCGGCGGCGTTCTTGTGGATCGTGTTCGTGGCGGCGACCTGGTCGAGCTGCTTGTAGACCACCTTGAGGTTCTCGGCGGCTTTGTCCTTATCGCCGGCTTGGAGGGCGTCGTCGAAATCCTTGACCGCCTGCTTGATCCGATCCTTGCGCCACCGATTGCGGGAACGTTCCTTGACGTTCTGACGCAGTCGCTTCTTGGCGGATGCTAAATTCGGCACGGGTGGAAGTCTCCTCTGGATAGCTTATCGCGTTTTTCGCAGCAAACGCAGACCGGCCATTATAGAAAGGTTGCCCCCCCACGCAAGGGCAAAAACACCCCGTCGCCCGGGCCGGTCGGTGGGGTGCCTACTCGTCGTCCCCCTTGAGGGTCTTGCGGATCGCTTCCAGGCGTTCCCGGACGTCCTTGTACTGGTAGTCGATCTGGGCCAATTGGCTGAACGCGTCCCGAGCCTCGTCGAAGTCCTCCATCTTCTCCTGCACGTCGCCGAGGTTGTACAGCAACTCCTTGGTCCGCAGTTCCGGCACGTCGCCCTGTAGGGCCCGTTGAAACGTTTCCGCGGCCTCGCGCAAGTAGCCTTTCTTGGCAAAGGCCATCCCCAGGGCATTCATGGCCTGCAGACGCCGTCGGGGGTCGTTGCTGGCTTGCTGCAAGTTGCCGATGGCGTCGTCGAACCGGCCCGCCAAGAGCTGCCGCCGCCCCAACTCATACTTGATCGTCAGGTCGGTGGGGTAGTTGACCGCCCGCTCGTTGTATTCTTCCAACTCAAACGCCAGGCGCAGGCGGGCCTGCTTCTTGGCCTCCTCGGCTTGGCCCGCTTCCTTGAACTCCCGCCACTTGCGCGTCATCTGGCGAATCTTGATGTCGCCGATCCGCATCTTGAACTGATAGGCGCCGGTCGTCTCGTTGGCTTTGTTAAGCACCTCGATGGCCTGGCTTTCGGGGGCGTCTTCCTCCACCTTCAGCAGCGCGTCGACGTAGGCGTTGATCTTGCCCGGTAGGGTCGGGTCCTGGAGGTACTCGGCCCGGCTCTTCTCGATCTGGCTGTCCAGGAACTTCCGGTCCTTGACCATGGCGTCCTGCTGAGAGAGCTCCTGCTGGTGCTCCAGGTCCTTGACGCCCTTGGTGAAGTCGCCTTCCTGGCCGTACTTGCCCTTTTGGATCGTGTATTTGGTCGAGTACTCGGTGAGCATCTGGGCCAGCGTGGCGTCGTTGGGGTCGGACTTCTTGGCCAGGTCGCACGCTTCGATGGCGCGCCCGAACTCCTCCAACGCCGCGAAGGCCTCAGCCACTTCCATCAGCACGCGCTTGTTGGTCTTGTTGGCCACGCGCTGTGCGTCGATGATCACCCCGCCGATCCACGGCACCGTGTTGGCCAGCTCGAGCTGGCGGGCGCTCTTGAGCAGGACCATCATCACGGCGATCGCCCCGGGGTCCTTGGCCAGCACGCCCTCAGCCCGAATCAGCGCTTCCAGCCCGTCCTTGCCCGGGCGGACCTTCAGCTTTTCCATCATCCCGGCGCCCTTGCCCCCTTGGCTCTTGCGGTGCAGAGCGATGGCCCGAAGCGGCTCGTGCCCGCGCTCGACGTTGTCCGGATCGCGGCGGATGCCCTTGAGGTACATGTCGATGGCGAAATCCCAGTTGCCGGTCTCGGCGACCTGTTCGGCCCGGTCGAAGAACGCATCGCCGCTGCCGGCCGATGCTGCGGGAGAGGCCTTGTCTTCGTTGTTGCTCATCGCGCGTCCTTTAGAGGCTGCAAGCGGCTGACACTTTACCCCGCGTTCGGGCGGCATACAAGGCTGCGTGGGTGGCGGGCACTGTATTCTACGCTTCCGAGCCGCCCGCGGCCGCGGCCATCGCCGCAAACTGCCGCGGACCAATGCGTTCGGCGCGGCTGTCCCCGTCGATGTTAGCCGCCGCCATTGCCGTCAATAGCGCCTCGCCGTCGGGGGCCGAGCGGAACACCGTGGCCACCTTCTTGCGACGCTGGCCGAACGCCAAGTGCACCAGGCGGTTCAGTGCGGACAGGTCGACGATGGCCTCGGCCGCCGCCGCGTCGACATCGATCCGCACCATGCGGCTGGCCACGTTCGGGGGGGGCCAAAAGGCGGTGGCCGGCACGACCGGACCCAACGCGATCCGCCCCAGCAGCGACACCAGTACGCTGATCGGTCCATAGTCCTTGCCGCCGGGCTCGGCCGCCAGGCGGTCGGCCACTTCCCGTTGCACCGTGAAAACCAACCGCTCGAACCGACACGCGCCCTCCGCCCCGTGCACCGAGCGCCACGCCGAGTCCAAGCATAGCGCCACGACGGGCGTGGCGATGTTGTAGGGAAGGTTGCTGACGAGCTGCGCCGCCGGGCCAAGCTCGGCCAGAACCACCGGCGAGAGCTCGTGCTTGCCGGCCAATGCGTCGGCGATCAGGACCGTCAGCTTGGGGTCACGGCCGAGGCGGCGGGTGAGGATGGCCGCCAGGTCGTGGTCGATCTCGCAGGCGACGACGGCCGCGGCGCGCTGAAGCAACTCCTCCGTGAGCGACCCCGTGGCCGGGCCGATCTCGAGAACTGTTTCGCTGCCGGTAAGCTCGGCCGTGGCGATCAGCCGATCCATCAGGTTCCGGTCGATCAGAAAGTTCTGCCCGAACCGCTTCCGGGGCTGCAACCCCTCAGCCTCAAACAACGCGCGGAGTTGTTTGACCGTTTGCATGACTCACTCCGCTCAACGGCGCGACCGCCGCGCTACACGCCCAGCTTGGCGATCATCTGGAACTCATCGGCCAGGGCCGGGTAGAGGCGCACGTACTCGGCGTAGAGCTTGGCGTATTGGCGCTTGCTGGCGGGGACTGGCTTGATCGTTCGCGTGATCTTGATCGCCGACTTGCACGCTTCCTTGATGCTCGCAAACTCGCCGCAACCCGTGGCCGCCAGGAGCGCGCCGCCGTAGGCGGGGCCTTCCTCGGCGTTGATGGTTAGGCACGTGGTGCCGTAAATGTCCGCCTGCAACTGGCGCCAGAACTTGCTCCGCGCTCCGCCGCCGGAGAGGCGAATCTGCCGGATGTTCAGCCCGCGCTTCTTGAGGAGCTGCACCGCGTCGTTCATGCCGAAGGTGGCGCCCTCCAGCACGGAGCGGACCAGCTCGTTGCGGCTGGTGCGACTATGGATGCCGATCCAGCAGGCCTTGGCGTTCGGGTCGCCGTGGGGGGTGCGCTCGCCGGTCAGGTACGGCAGCCAGAACAACCCCTCACAGCCGGCGGGGGCCTGGGCTGCTTGGGCTGTCAGCAACTCATAAGGATCTATTCGTTGGCGCTTGGCGGCGGCCACTTCCGCAGCCGCGAGTTCATTGCGGAACCACTGGAAGCTTCCGCCCGCCGCCAGCACACAGCCGAAGAGGCAATACTCGCCGTCGACCGACGAACAGAACGTGCCCACGCGAGATTGCGGGTCGGTGGTGTATTTCTTGGCGTGCGTGAATACCACCCCACTGGTGCCCATGGTCGCGCTGGTTAGGCCGTCCGCGACCACGCCGTTGCCGACGGCGCCTACCGGCTGATCGCCGCCGCCGGCCACCACAGCCGTGCCTTCCGCGAGGCCCATCTTGGCGGCCGCCGCCTTGGTCAGCTTGCCGGTGACCTCGTGACTCTCCGCGACCGGGGGCAGGATGTCGGCGTCGATCTGGAATTTACTGATGATCTCCTTGGACCATTTGCGGGTCCGCTGGTTGAGCATCAGCGTGCCGGACATGTCCGAAACATCGCCCACGTACTCGCCCGTCATGCAAAGTCGCACGTAGTCCTTGGGTAGCAGGAAGTGCTTGATGCGCGAATAGATTCTCGGCTCGTGGTTGCGGACCCACATCAGCTTGGTCAGCGTAAACGACGTCTGCGCCGCGTTGCCCACCAGCTTGATCAGCTCCTTTCGGCCGCCCACTTTCTTTTCGATCTGCGCAGCCTCAGGCCCCGTCCGCTGATCGTTCCAGATCAAACTACGCCGCAACGGCTTGCCGGCCGCATCGGTAATGACGAGCCCATGCATCTGCCCACTAAAGCCGATGCCCTTGATGGACGTCGCCTTGACCTTGGCCTTCTTGACGACGGCCCGCGTCGCCCGGCACGTAGACTCCCACCAATCCTCAGGCCGTTGCTCGCTCCACCCCGGCTTAGGCGCAAAGATCGGATGCTCCGCCGTAGCCGTAGCCAGCACACGCCCCTTCGCCGTCATCACGACCGCCTTAGTCCCACTAGTTCCAACATCAATGCCGAGATAGTTAGGCATATCAAAGCTCCTTCGCCGTTTGTCTGTCGCCCGCCGAAGCCGGTTCCTGCGGAGCCTCAGCAAAGCAGGACGGCGAAGGCGGGTCAGATTCGAGGGCTTCATTGAAGCATGCTCCCCCGAACGACGCAACACCGGATGGCGGCGGAGGCCTGGTCAACGCTTACCGAGGAATTGCACCAGGCGCTGAGTCAGTCGGGCCTCTTCCCATCGTCGGATTTGGCATTCCCATATGGTGAGCACCCGCCATCCCGCCTTTCGAAGTCTATTCTGGTTCCTGCGATCTCGCGCGACGTTCCGTTCGAGCTTCGGAATCCAGTACTCCTGCCTGGTGGCGGGAACGCGTCGGCCACGCTTGCACCGATGCTGGTGCCAGAAGCAACCGTGAACGAAGATCACCTTCCCACGGCTTGGGAAGACAATGTCAGGGATGCCGGGCAGATCACGTCGATGTAGACGGTATCGATACCCAAGGCGATGAAGGAGCCGACGTATCTGCAGTTCAGGAGTTGTGTCCTGAGAACGGACACGGGACATCACCCAGCTGCGGTGACTGGCGTCGGCGCTGATAGGATAGCCCACAAGTCCCTCACTGCTCGTCTTCGCGGATCGCTGCGGGAATTTCTATTAGCAGAGAATTGTCGGTTTCAACTTCGGCCGTTCTTCTGTTGTATTCCCGCAGGAGGTGCCCCAATTTCTTGAGGAGTTGGGGTGTTCGGAACATCCCCATTTCAGAAACATTCTGACCTACGAAGGACTCGATCGACTCGACAGCGATTTGGTCCTTTGCTTCTGTCGTATCAACCAATACGCGCGCGTCAGGAAGCTGTACGTCGTCAGCGACAATGGTAATCCGTGGGCGTTGAACTAAGTCACGGA
>CAYRZU010000037.1:2513-32151 GCA_964428895.1 uncultured Planctomycetaceae bacterium | reverse complement strand
TCCGTGACTTAGTTCAACGCCCACGGATTACCATTGTCGCTGACGACGTACAATCGTCTACGGCACGCAGGGCGGGCCGGAGCGCACGGAGATGCTCCGCCGCGTGGCCCATAAACAGTCGCTCTTCGGCGGCGCCGGCATCAGGCCGAACGACCACGTCATGGACGTCGGGCGAATTCCCGTCAAAGCCGACCGGGATGTGACGGACGAGGATCTGACGCACTTCAATCTAATCCTGTTCGGCACGGCCGAGGACAACGCCCTGGTGGCGCGGATGATCGACCGGTTCCGCCTGACGCTTTCGGACAATACGCTCGCCGTCGGCAAGAGAGAGGCCGTCAGCCTCGATGGGGCGGGTATTCGTCTGCACCATTTCAACCCGCTGAATCCGCGACGGCTGATCTTCTGGGTCGCCACGGGCGAACGCGGCGACAAGGCCGAGGAATGGATGGCCAGCCACCGGGTGATGACCGGCTCGAGCACCCAGGTGCGCGTCAATCAGTCGGACCTGATCGTCCAGGGCCTGGACGGTCGCATGCGGCGGGCCATGCAGTTCACCCACGATTGGCGATGGCACGAACTGCCCGGCGCCGACGTGCACGTGCCAATCGAGATGGCCTCGGCCCGGTCCCTGCTGGGAGCGCACGCGCGGGCGTGGCGACGCGCGACCGGCGCCGAGTACGTCATCCTCTGGGGCGCCGCCGATGACGATCCGCTGCCGTTCGATCCCCAGTCGTTTACGCTGGCGGACATGGCGACGGCCCGGGTGGGCGAGCCAACGTGGATCACCGAACTGACCGGTGCCGAACTCATTGACGCCCGCAACGATTGGATCGCTAAGAAGATCATGACCGCCTGGCCCGCCTTTGAGGTTGACGACATCGATCCGGACAGAATCTATCGGGTCGCGATGCCGTATTGGACGGGCGAGCAATTCAGGCTGCCACAGGGCCCGCCGCATCACGTGACGGTCGGGCCGACTATCCGGTTGCAGGATGTATGGATCGAAACCTTCGGGGACATCCCCGCTGAGCTGAAAGGACCCACACGATGAATACGCTGCAACGAATCATGCTGATAGGGCTCGCCGCAGGCCTCCTGAGCGCGAGCGGCTGCGGGGATGGCGACTCGGATGAGAAGCAGGCCGAGGCGCCGGGAGCGCCGATGGCGACGGCTGCCGAGACGGCCGACGGCGAGCCGATCTTCGACATCCCCAAGCTGGACGGCATCACGGTCGATGGCAACGCCCCCGACTGGGGCGACCAGGGCTTTCGCGTTAGCTGGCTGACCCACATGCGTTTCGGCGGCGGCGACCTGAAGGGGCCGGCGGAGTTCGACCCGACCTTCCGCCTGGGCTGGACCGACCAGGGGTTGGTGATGCGGATCGCCGTAGGTGACGATCAGTTGCTGCCGGCGACGGATGATGAAACGCTCTGGGCCAACAAGGCCGACGTGGCGATTCTGTACGTGATCCCCGAGCGCGGAGGGGAGGCGTTCACTCGCATCGCCATTGCGCCGAATCTGTCGGACGTGAAGCTGGCCAAGTACCAGGCCTCGGCGCCGCGCGTGCTGGTCAGCGTCGACGCGACCTTGACCGACCGTGAGGAAACGCCCTCGCCGTTCCGCGCCGTCGACGCTCAAAGCGGCCAACCAGACATTCGCATTGCGCGGCGGGCCGTCGATGGCGGCGTATCGCTGGACGTGCTCGTGCCGTGGGAGCTAGTGGGTCTGACCGGCAAGAAAGGGGACGAGTTCGGTTTCCAGATCGCGTTCGTTGATTGCGATTTGAAGGTCACGGGCGACTTGGAGCAGGGCGGGGCGATGTGGCACCCGGCCATGGGCACCAGCGCCGATACCAAACGCTCGCACATCGTGCGCCTTTCGGACCACGCCAGCCCCCCGCACCTCGGGGCCGTCAGCGCCGGCGATGATCTGCGACGCGTGGATGTCACCGTGGAAGGTGCCTCCGAACTGGCCGGCAAGATCGCCGAAGTCCGCGTCGGTTCGGACGTCCGGGCCACCGGCACGCTGACGTCGAAAGACGGCGGCTGGCCGGTCGCAGAGATGTCCTTCAAATCGCCAATGTGGAAGCGGCCCTTCGACGAGGTCTCGGTGTTTGTCGACGGCAAGCCGCTCGACGTCGCCAACCTGCCCGACCCCGTGCGGCGAATGGCCGAGACGGTCCTGTTCGCCGATGTGAAGTTCGGCCAGTACTGCCTCTTCGACTCGGACTTCCCGGAATGCGACTTCGAGAACCCCGAGCTGATCGAGGCCATCATCGGGCCCTACGAACTGACCACGACCTTTTACGACCCAGACTACAACGAGGTCACCGAAGCGGCCCGCCCCGGCCGATACGGCGCCGTGGTGGAGGTACAGCCCGCGACCGGGCGGCCGTTCAGGCGATTCGTCACGCTGTGTCGCATGCCCGAGGACTCGGCGTGGAGCTGGTCCGGGGACGCCAATGCCCCGGTAACGGAGTGGTTCGCCTGCTCGCCCGAGGCCGCGGCCATCCAGAGCGAAGCGATCGACTTCTTCATCAAACGCAAGCTGGTCGACGCCGTCATCGACAAGCCGGAAGGGGCGATCCTCATGGCCGGCCTGCAGGTCACGCCCGCCGACGCCGAGCCCAACGACTTCTACGGCCAGCCGGATCGCCTGGATGCCGCCTGGTGGTTGGAGCTGAAGCGCAAGCTCTACGGCTGGGACACCCGCTGGCCCGAGCCGTTCGTCTGCCCGCGCCCCATCGAAGGTTCGCCGGCCACGGTAGTCCACACCGGCACGCTGGCTGAAGCGGGCATGAAGCCCGATACCGTCGAGAACCTCGACGCGCTGCTGACCGAATGGGCCGGCGACACGGATGAGGCCTTCGCCGTCTGCATCGTCCGCCGCGGCGTGATCGTGCTGCACAAGGCCTACGGCTGGCGCGATGGCCAGGCTATGACGGTCGTGACCCCAAGCTGGATGGCTTCGACCACCAAGATGATGTCCGCCACACTGATCATGATGTTGGTCGACCAAGGCCTGATGAGCCTGGACGATCCCATCCAGGATTACCTGCCTGCACTGGCGGGGATCGAAACCAACCAGCCGCTGACCATTCGCCGGCTGTACAACCACTCCGACGATTTCGATTGGCACTTCGGCAACCGTGTCAACGACATGGAAGAGCGGATCGCCATCTTGTTGCCCCAGCTGAACGTCGGGGCCGAGTACCGCTATAACGGTACCGGCATGGAGCTGACGACCAAAGCGCTGGAAGGTATCTCCGGCGAAACGCTCCCGCAGTTCTACAAGGACCACCTGCTCGATCCGCTTGGCTGCGAACATACCAGCGTCAGCGGCGCCTCCGGGGACGCCGACTCCGTGCCGCTGGACATGGCTCGAATTGCCCAGATGCTGCTGAACAAGGGCGCCTATGGCCATATGCGGTTCTTCTCTGAAGAGACCTTCGAGCAAATGCTGCCCCGCCCGGTCGCGTTGGTCGATGGCGAGTCCGGCACCAAGTACGGCGTGGGCATGACCTGGGTGGAAACGCCCGGTCTCAGCGCTGAGGCCTTCACCCACGGCGCCGCCTCGGCCGCGACCACCTGGATCGATCCGACCAACGAGCTGATCATCTGCATGACTCGCAACGACGCCGGCGAGAACTTCTGGGGATACCACGGCCAGTTCGTCAAGCTCGTTACCGACAGCATGATCGACCCGGCCGTGATCGCCGAGGACTAAGCTACCGCGGAAAGGACGATCCGTTATGTCAGAGACGAAGACCAATCCCTTGGCCACAGAGCTGTGGCGCGGACTGATGGGCAAGGCACTGCCCAGGGAGGACGCCCAACCGTTGCAGCCGGTCGTCATTAAAGGCGGCAAGGTAGCGGTGCAGATCCATTCGGCTTGGCCGGCAGGGACGGCCATAGGTTTTCAGTTACGAGGCGATCGCATCGAACTCGACGAAGTTCCCGGCGGCGTGCCGATCCCCAAGGGCGGGCTGACGGTGATCACACTGCCCGATGACGTGCGGGCGGCGCTGCCGGACAAAGAGCGACTGTTCGGCATGATCATGGGAGGTGAGGATGGGCGCCATCTCATTCCGATCCGCGTGGAAGAGCACGAGGCGGACCTTCTCGGCCCGCGCGTGATTGATGAGTTGCAGCCGCCGTCGCGCGGGCAGCCGGCCGCCATCGTGCGACATCTCGTCCAAGGGTTTGACTACGAGCAGTGGACGGCCCAGCGCCTGGGCGAACTGGAAGAGCTGGTCTGCGCCGAGCCCTTCGAGGGCGATCCACTGGCCGGGCTGGCGGCGGGCGACGATTGGGTCGGCTGGAAGACGCGGAATGAGGTCTTGGTCCAGCCGGCCCCCGGCGACGACGCGCTACGGCAGGAGTTGGAAGAGGAGATCTTCGCCGGCCAGCAGGCGGACGGCTCGTGGGGGCCATCGCCGGTGACGACGGCAGTCGGCGTCTTGCGGGCCAGCTCGGTCGGCGTGGGGCCAGAAGATGATCGCGTTGAGAGGGCGGCGCAGTGGTTGCTCGACCGTCCCCAGCCGGACGGCCGTCCCGGCTGCTGGATGTTGACCGACGAGCACGTGCGGCAATGGAATCTCAAGCGGGCCAAGGAGCCGGTGGCCGGCGAAAGGGAAGCCTGCTTCATGGTGATGGGTTTCACCGATGCGGAGCACGATCTCTACCGCTGCGAGCCACATCAACAGGTAATCCCGCAGTGCGGGCGGAACTTCCACGCCGGGTGCGACACCATGGTGCACCCGTCCGCGACCGCCGCCATGGCCTTGTGCGCGTGCGGATACGCCGACCACGATCGCGTGAAGGCCTACGCCAACTCGGCGCTGCAGCTTCACGGCATGTTCGGCTACTTCTGCGCCTGTTGGGGTTGGCTGAACATCGATAAGACCCTCAGCCAGCCCGGCAAGGGCGCGCTTGACTTCAACCGGGCTGCCAAGGAAGACCCCATTGCACTGAAGGCGCTGCGATACGGCTTTGCCCGTGACGCCGACGACCTGCACCTGCTGGCCGGCGACGCCTGCCTGACCGGCGAGCATCGGCCTGACTTGGCCGACACCAACGGTCAACCGCCGTACGCATGGCAGCAGATCGGCGCCCACGATCACTACGCCGTCATCGGCGCCTATTGGCAGAACGCCGATTGCTGGGCCAAGACCAATCGGGCCCTGGCGCAACTGCCTGGCTACCCGGGCACGAGCGCAGCCTTCAACGCGCTGTTCCAGTGTCATCTGTATCAGACCTCGCTGGGGGTGTGGGACCAGGGCTTCCCGGCCGGGATGTTCCGGTTCATCAACGAGGTGACGCGGGGCACACGAGCGGCCGAGGCCATCGATGAATCGCCGGCGCTGCGGTTTGCCAAGGTGCAATTGCTGCGGACGGTTCCCTGGCTGCGGGCCAACCAGAAGGCGGACGGCCTGTGGGATCACGAGGAGCTGTCGCGCTACGGCAACGGAGAACTGAATCGCCCTCCCAGCCGGCGGCTGGGAACGTATCACATCGTTGCGGCGCTGAAAGAATTCGATCTACTGGATCGCCTGCGGCCGTGAGCGCAAGGAGCATTGGATGAGCGTGGATCTTTCGGGTGTGGTGGTCGGGGCCACCAAGCCACGTGGCAAGGTTGCCCTTGGCCTGGCCGAGCTAGGCATTGAGATCGTGCCGATCACGGAAGATGAAGGTAATGTCGACCGCTACGTGCTTTCCAAGCGCGTGGCGGTCGAACGGCGAACCGGCGGCGGATTTCTCAAGGGCATCATGGAGAAGACGCTCTTCACCAGCGCCATCTACCTGCGCCAGCGGCTCGACGTGCCGGTGCTGATGGTGGAGGGCAAGGTCAACTACGAGTACAGCATGATGACGCCGGCGGCCGTGCGCGGGGCGCTGTCATCGATGATGTTGCTGTACGGCATGAGCGTGCTGGCGACGGCCGAGGTCGAAGAGACCGTCGAACTGATCGCGATGATGGCCCGGCAGGAGCAAATCGGCATCCCGGAGATCTCGCTGATTCCCAAGCGCAAGGCCACCACCCTCGACGACCTGCAACGGCGCGTCATTGAGATGCTACCCGGGGCAGGCATGGTGATGGCCCGCGACCTCCTGCAACAGTTCGGCAGCGTGCGTGCGATCATCAACGCCAGCGAAGACGACCTCCGCGAAATGCGGGGTATCGGCGCCCGCAAAGCCAAGCAGATGGTCCAGGTCACCTCGGCTGAGTACGAATCCGTCGACACCGAGAAGAATCTGGAGGACGCCATCGAAGCAAACCCCAAGCTGCTATTCAAGAAGCCGATCAAGCTGCTGGCCCGCCAGCATCACATCTACACCGACGAAAAAGACCGCCACATCGTCGACCTGGTCTTCCTCGACCCCAAGGCCAATGAGGTCATCCTGGTGGAACTCAAGCGCGGCCCCCTGATGGCCGACCACGAACAGCAACTCACCCGCTACCTGGCCCACGCCGACGAATCCAGCCTGCTGCGCGAACACCTCGCCGACGGCGCAACCCTCCGCGGCGTCCTGGCCACCGTCGCCGAGAGCGACTACCAACCGAAGGACCCCGCCATCACCGCCCACGTCGCAGATCGCAAGCGCGTGATTGCCGTTCTCAAGCAGCTCCGCCGCGAGCGGCTGAAGGGCTGACAAAAGCCGGGGCCTTGGGGTGTTAACCTTAGCGACCTTGGGGGCGACGGCCTGACTTGGCGCTAATTCCGCACATAATCCCCGGCCCGGGAGTTGGGTTGGCCCGATTCGGGTGTATCATCGAATGTGCGAAGCAGCACATCTGTTTCCGTACACCTCGTACGGTGAGGATGGACCCTCTCGATCTGTTGGGTCACGGAGCGTTGGACCCCCTTCAAGATGAGTCGGACACTCAGTGAGCGGCCGCCGACGCTGCTCGCGCGTCGTCTGCAATTGGCCGCAGAAAGGGAATAGGTGACGTATGCGCAAGACACTTCAAATGAGTTTAGCGGCACTGGCGGTGTTGGCCCTGACGGTTGGGTGGGCGCAGGCATCGCCACAAATGAGTTTGATTGACCAGGATGACTGGCTTCAGGTTGATCCGGTAACTCCGGGTGAGTGGGACGATTTCCTGTTTGATAACCCCGGCCTCGTGCCGCCTGCGGGCGACTACTCCGAGCCGTTCCTGGATCCCGTTGACATTCCCGACCCGCTGTATGTCTGGGACAGTGGCGAAGAGGCCGAGGACGCCGGCCTGGTGATGGCCTGGGGCGAAACGGACAACCAGCCCTATACCGCCGCCTGGGAGTTCGTCTTCCCTCTCGATCCGGACGTTCGCGGCCAGACGATGACGGCCTCGATGGTCGCCCCGCAGTTCGCGGCCTCGGGCACGCTGATGAACTCGATCGGCCTGGGCCTGATCGACATCAACGGCTCGGGCCGCATCTGGACGTGGCTGTGCGGCACCACGGTGGCGCCTAACACCATCGTCTGGAACCAGGTCTGGGACGTCAGCGTCGGCCCCATCGCCGACTTCATTCCGCCGTTCCCGCCGGGGCCGGCTTCGGCGACGGATCGGGCGACCGGCACGGTGTCGGTGGCCCCGCTGTTCTTTTCCAACCCGGCCTTCGACGCCAGCCAGGTGGTCAGCATTGTCGGGTTTGAGAACGGCCAAACCGCATCCCAAGCCCCGCTGCCACCGGGTGGGCTGACGGGCTTCCCGATGTGGAACTGGTGGGGCAACCTTCAGGTAACCCCCGAGCCAACCACCCTAGGCCTGATGGGCCTGGGAGGTCTGGCGGTGCTGCGCCGGCGGAGAAAATAGCATCTGCCGACGGCGGGCCCTAGCCGGCCCAGCGGCGCCGAAACGGCGGGCGGCTTTCCCAACCAAGCCGCCCGCTGTTTTATGCGCGGATCAATCGCCGCCTTCTTCGACGGTGTCGGGGCCACCGGGGCGTTTGGCGAGGAACTCTCGGCCGTCGTCGGCTTTGACCATCTTGCCGAGCCATTTCTCGGGGATGTTGACGCGGCTGTAGTCGTAGGGGTTGATGACGGTGACGCGGCCGGCGTCGGTGGGGCTGGGCACCGGTATCCGGCGATTGAGCCGACGAGATTCGAAGATCTTCCCGCCCCAGTCGCCGTCGAGAATGATGGTGTAGCCTTCCACCACAAAGTGAATCTTGTCGACTTCGGCGTAGATCCTCCCCAGCACCCCGCGCAGGTCCACGGGGCTGGCGTCTGCGGTGTCGGCAGGGGTGGCCTTCCGGATGGTGACGTCGACGTCGGCGACCTTGCGACTCTTGATCTTCGGCTCGCCGATGAAGCAGGTGTTGTTGTCGGTAATCAGCACTAGCTTGCCGGGCCCGCGACGGCCGCGCTCGATGCGCCACTCCACCGGCCGCAAGTCGCCGCTGTCGGGGGCGGTCAAGCGGTCCAGCCGCCGCAACGCGTCGACCAGTAGACTCTCCGGTAGCCATTGCATGCTCTTGGAGGACGGGATCTTCAACTCCCCGTTGACGTAGGTCGTCAGAAACGCACTCGGCGTCTCGAACTCCTGCTCGAGCGTTTCGGCCCGGGCCAGGAAGCCGGTCAGCGTGGCCACCACCGCCTCGCACTCGCGCCGGTGCGACTCATCCAACGACATCTCCTGCCACCAGCGCACGTAATCTTCCTGCAGGCCCTTCACGCCCGTCATGAAGGCCTCGGCCTTGCTGAGTTGGCCTTTGTGGATATTGATCAGATAGCGATCCAGCACCTTCATGTAGCGTCCGTCGTCGGCGTGGATCAGGAAGTGCGTCATCGACCAGACCTGGTCGTAGTTGTGGCTCTTCGGGTCGGCCATGGCCCGGGACCACTGGCGGCTGCTCATCCGCACCATGCGGGCGAAGGGGATCATCTCGTTGTCTTCGATCATCGCCAGGATGTCGGCCCGGTCGGCCGCCGGCACGATACCCGTCACGAACCCGTCGCCGGTCCAGATCGCCCGCTGGAAATAGGTGGCCAGGCCCTCGTTGACCCAGGTGGGCATGTCGTCGGAGATCACGTGATGGGCGAACTGGTGGAACGCCTCGTGTTGCATCACGTGGGCCAACCGTTTGGGCGAGCGTTCCGCCGGGATCATCAGCCCCTTTCGCGGGCTGAAACATCCGCCGCTGTTGGCGGGCCCGCCGCCGAGGTGGTAGTCGCGCTGGGTATCGAAGAAGTACACCGGTAGCTTGCGCGCCGACTTGCCGGAGAAGTTCTTACTGCGCCGCGCGTATTCCTCGAACATCCGTGTCATGCGGGCGGCCAGTTCCAGCACCACCTCGCGTTCGGCGTTGGAGTAGAGGCGGTAGTAGCGCGTGTCGTGGAGGTCCAGGCCGTGCGTCTTCTCGTCGTCGGCGATGATCACGGCCGGGGCCGCCATCAGAATCGCCAAACCCCCCAATACCAGCCATCGGTGGCGTCGAACGAAGTACCCCGGCATAGTTGTTCTCCCAGGCTCATTGGAACCGTCGCTGCGCCTGGGACCAACTCTAGCGGCCCGGGCAGATTGGTTCAAGCGGTGGACCTGGCGCGGGGCGGCCAGGTGAGGGTCACGTAGGGCCCGGCCGAGGCGGGCAGGCGGTTGATGGAGATGTGCATACGACGAGCGGCGGGCTCGAAGATGACGGCCTGGAGATTGAGCATCCACGGGCGCGTCTGGTGGAGGGCGCGTTTCATGTCGGCCAGGCCCATGGTGATCGGCTCGGCGGGGCCCGGCCGGACCAATCGCTGATAGCGGCGGCAGCGGGAGTCGTGGCTGGTCATGTCCGGCGTGCGGAAGTGGTTGGTCGCGACCAGCAAGCCGTTCTCGCCTCGTCGGATGGCGCTGGCCCGGAGGCCCAGTTCGACCACCAACGCATCGTCGGCGTCGGCGGCCATCACATTCATGGGCATCGCGTGGGCTTGCTCTTGCATCACGGCGGCCATCTCGGCGGCGGTGCCCGCCCGCTCGGCTGCGAGGCGCTGGGCGATCTGGATCGGCAAGCCCTTGGAGTTGGCTTGCCGACCGGCGGCATTGAACACCAGCATGTTGCCGAACGCGACGCCGGCGCCGTTGATGCCCGTGAACGCCCCGACCATGCCCAGGAAGTTCACCGATACAGTGGGGCGGCCCCGGTCCGGGTGGCGGACCACCACCGCCATGGCCCGATCGCCGAGGCCCAGGCCGAAGAAATCCCCATTGCGGCCCATCAGCAGTCGCTCGTCCGCGTCGCGCGCCGCGATGGTAGTGCAGCTCATGCGGGTCACCACGTTCAGCCCCGCCAGCGCCTCATAGGGCACGTCGGCGGCATCGGCCATCGCCTGAATCTCGGCGCGGATAGTCGGGGGCAGGTGGGGCTCGCCGCGGCGGGTCATGCGCACAAAGCCGTCCCGCAACCGTCCGGGAATGGCCGCCTCGATGCAGGTCGCCAGCGCCTGCAGGGGTCTCCGCATGACCAAGCCGTATTGCCGCCCCATGTCGGCAGGCCCGCCGGACAGGTAGACGATCGGCGCGCACCCGCGCCGTTGGAACCGCTCGGTCGTGCCGCCTGGCTGTCGCATCAGCGCCGGTAGGCGATGATAAGCCCGGGCGGCCCGGTGGGCGTCGCGGCGGCCCAGCGCAAAGCTGACTGCCACCGCCCACAGCCTCACGATTAGCCAGCGGAACCGCGCGAACAGATCGACCGCGGCGAACAAGACCGTCACCGAGCGGCTCTCCCGCATCTGCCTCAGCCGCAACCCACGCGATGGATTCACAGGACGCATCCGAGCCTGTAGTCTACAATAGACTCGTGGGTCTTCGCAGCACGCAAAGGAGCATTCCATGAAGGGCAACCGGGGTTGGATCAGATGGGCGGCCGTTGCGTTCGTGTTAACCGCCTTCCGTGCGGCGCCGGCGATGGGGCAAGGAACGTTCCCGGGCCAAACGGCCCGCTATCTACCGCTAAGCCCGGATGCGAAGGCGTTCGTCTATTGCGGGTTGGATCGACCTCGCCCGTTTGTGTTCGAGGACCTGGGGCTACTGGTGGGGGACCTGGATTGGGTCCAATGGGAGGCCGACCGGGCCACGTGGGGCTTCGGCGGGGCCGCCACGCAGCCCGACGACGTGAACGACCCCGCCGACGAAGCTGAGTCGAACGAAGGGATGCGACACTGGCAGATCGAGCGCACCAAGGCCTCGCTGCAGCGGGCCCTGGACAGTCGACCCAACGACGGCCAGTGGCGGCGAATGGTCTCGCTGCTGGAGACGCACTTCTACGATGTCCAGGAACTGGCGGTGCTCGAAATCTACGCCCGCCGTGGCCAAGGCGGGCGCTACGTCCTTCTGGGTCGGACCCCGCGTGGGTGCTTTGCCGCCAGCGACGTCGGCCCGTGGCACGTGGGGGCGCTGACCTGGGGCAAGTGGGACAACACCTGGCGCGGCCAGCCCACCATCACCACCGCCGACCCGGACGCGACGGCGCGGTTCTTCCAGTCCGTCCGCGAGGCCGACGAGCCCAACGTGCTGCTCAATGGTATGGTCACGCATATGGAGTCCCCGCCTCCTCTGCAGGCGGTGCTGCACGTTATTTGGGAGACGAGGCGATGGCCGCGAAGCGATCCCGACTGGCGGCTGGCGCTGGTCGATGAGGACGCCTGGCTGTCGGTGTGGGCGTTGGGAGTCGATGCGCCGCAGCTCGACCCGGAGGCCGTCGCGCTGCTGGGGAATCCCCAATACGATTCGGACAAAGTGATTTCCCACCGGTGGCAAGACGTGTTCTTGCCGGAGACCGAGGCCGACGACTACCGGCGCGTGCGTGACCATTTCACGGCGCGATTGCGCCACTTCTGGATGACGGCCCTGCCCCCGGCCCGCCTGACCGATCAGGAGTTCACTCGTATCGTGGGCAAGATTGCCGCTACGGAGTGGGTGGCCGGTTCGGCCATCGGCGAAGGCGGTGACGAAAGCGCCTATTGGCAGCTGTCGCAAGGTCTGTTGCGGGTATTGTCGCGGGAGGACTTCCGGAAGATGCTCAGCCACCGCGACCCGAAGGTCCGCGCCATGGGGCTGTACTGTCTGGCCCAGATTGATCCGACCGGCAGCGTCGAGCTGCTCAAGGCCCGACTGGGCAGGCGGGACCGGTTCACCTGCATCGCGTTCGGGTGCATCGGCGCGGGAACGACCGAAGGGCGGTTTGCGCTGAGACTGCTTCATAATGCGCGCTATCTGGATCAAACCAGCGATTACGCGCCGCTGCTGTCGCGTCCGGCGCAGCTGGGTCTCGACCTGGCAGTCCTCGCCCGAGACGAGTGCGCCTCGTCGCACTGGTTGGCCGGCAATGCACTGTCCTGGGCGCTGCATGAAGATGAGTTCGACCTAACCTGGTCGGGCCTGCGCGAGTTGGGGCCGGCCCTGTCGGACGCGGAGTTGGTCAAGGCTCTCGGGCGCATTCGGCCCGAGCCGACCGTGCGCGCGTTCCTGCTGGCAACGTTGTCCGATGCTTCATTAGACGCTCCGGTGCGTTTGGCTGCGGGCTCAGCCCTGACGCGCGATGCCGATTCGGCCGCGCTGGAGGCGCTCATCGCCGCCGAGGCGGGCCTGAACGAACTGGCCGACGGCGCCGGCACCGAGTGTGCGCGGCTCGCCCGAGGCCGCGCAACAATGGCGGCAAAACTGAGCCTCTACGAAAGCCTTGACCGTCACAAGGATTCCGAGTGGGCCCGGGTCGGCAACGAATTGGTCGAGCTCTATGCGGATTGCCCCGTCGGGGCCCTGGCGGAGTACGAATCGAACGCGTTCGTATTTGACTGGGCCGTCGACCGGGTCGATCTGAACTCGCCCGCCTTGGCGAAGTGGCAGCAGGCGGTGCTCAATCTGTCGGGCCGTCTCAGTGAGCTCGAACAGCCCTGGAATACCTACAGCGACCTTCCCTGGCGGCTGGACCTGCTGCTGGCGGGCCAGTGGGCCCCCGGCGATGACGACTCCGCCTGGGGCTTCTTCGACGATGTCCCCAAGCCGGGCGCGGATGAAGAAGACATCGCCTACGGCGGCCGCCTTGGCCGTGAGAATTGGGATCGCGTCCGCGAGAACGTCACCGTCTATCTCGAGCAGCGGGAAGCAACGCCCTAGGCGGCCCCGGTGGCCACAGGTTGTGTGAGGCCGCGCCCGCCGATAGGATCGGCGGCAGAATTGATGATCGCGCCACCTGCACAACCCAAGGCCCCTCTGACCTCGTCGACGCTGGCGCTGGTGGCGGCGAATCTGGTCCCCATCGGCGGCGTGCTATTCGGCGGGTGGGGCATCTTTCCGTTGGTGTTCCTGTACTGGCTGGAGAACGGCGTGATCGGCGTGGTCACAGTTCTCAAGATGCTCTTCCTGCCGCCGCGCGAGCCTAGGAAGCGATCCGGCAAGGGCCTCATCGTGCCGTTGTTCATCTTCCACTACGGCGCGTTCATGTTTGGCCATGGGGTGTTCCTGGTGGTGGTGTTCGCCGCCCAACGCCCGGACGGCCTGGAAGGGCGCGAAGCGTTCGAGCACATCGTGGACCAAATGCTCGACCCGGGCATCGCCTGGGCGGCGCTGGGCCTGGCCGTCAGCCACAGCTGGTCGTTCGTGACGAACTACCTTCGCGGCCCGGAGCGTCAGGCCGCCAGCCTGAAGCAACTGATGATGGCGCCGTATGGCCGAATCATCCTGCTGCATCTGTTCATCATCGGCGGGGCGTGGGTGACGCTGAAGGTTGGTTCGCCGATCGGACTGTTGCTGCTGTTCGTGGGAATGAAGACGGCCGTCGACCTGCTCGCCCACCTGCACGAGCATCGCAAGGCTCGGGCCCGGGCCCAAGCCGAAGAGGCCATCGCATGACCGGCCCAAGCAACACGCAACCCGTCCGGCGATTCACGCCGTCCAGCGTGCTGCTGATTGTCGCCAACCTGGTCCCGCTTTACGGCGTGCTGGTCGGCGGGTGGCGCATCTTTCCGCTGGTCGCGCTGTATTGGCTCGAAAACGGCGTGGTCGGATTCTTCGGGATCCTCAAGATACTGTGCCTCGGCTCCGTCGTGGCTGAGGCGCGGAAACGCGGGGTGCCCGTGGCGCTGGGGGTCTTCATGAAGGTCTTCTTCGCCGCGTTTTTCGTGGTGCACTTCGGCGGGTTCATGGCCGGGCATGGGTTTTTCATCGTGATGCTTTTCGGCGGCGAGGGCCCGGGCCTGGGCGGGGGCGACATCGCGCCGGGCCAAGCCATTGAGGACGCGCTGGGGGTGTTTCGCGATCCGGGCTTCATCGCCGCGGCGCTGGCGATGGTGTTCAGCCACGGCTGGTCGTTCGTGGCCAACTACCTGAGAGGCCACGAACGCGACGGCGCCAATGCGGGCAGGCTGATGGGCGCCGCCTACAAGCGAGTGGTGGTGCTGCATGTTTTCATCATCGCCTCGGGCTTCCTGGTTCTGGCGTTGGGGTCGCCGATCCCGGCGCTGGTTCTGTTCGTGGCGCTCAAGACGGCCGTTGACCTCTGGGCGCATCGGCGCGAACATCGAAAGGCCCGGGCCCAAGCTCAGGCCGCCGAAGCATCGCCGACGGACGCAGACAAGGAACGACCATGAGTGACTACCCAGAGCTGTTCTCAGCGCTTGAGTTCGGTTCGCGAAGGTTGCGGAATCGAATCGTGTGTCCGCCGATGGTTCAGTGTCGGCCGCTCACGTCGGCCGAGGGTGTGGCGTGGTATCGACGGCTGGCCGCCGGCGGGGCGGGGCTGGTGATCGTCGAGGCCACCGGTGTGCCGGGATTCGGCCAGGAGTTGACGGTCGAAACGCTGACGCCGTTGGTTGAGGCCATCCACGCCGAAGGGGCGGCTGCAGCCATCCAGCTATTCCCGATCCGCTTCGGCACCGAGGCCGACCCGAACAACCTGTCGGTGGGCAAGGTCGACGTCATTGTCGAACTGTACGGCCGGGCGGCGCGAATCTGCAAAGAGGCCGGCTTCGACGGTGTCGAGCCGCACGGCGCGCACGGCTATCTGATCAACCAGTTCTTCATGCCCGATAAGAACCAGCGCACCGACGAGTACGGCGGGTCACTCGAGAATCGCTGTCGGTTCGGCCTGCAGATTGTGGAACGCATCAAGGCGGAGATCGGCGACGACCTGCTGATCTTCTATCGTCACACGCCTGTCGGCGAGGCCTATAGCATGGACGATAGTCTGGTGATGGCCAAATCACTCATCGCGGCCGGCGTGGACGTGCTGGATATCTCTCCCGCGATGGGCGAGGTCACGGCCGAGCTGGCGGCCCCATTCAAGACATTCGGCGTCCCCGTCATCGCTGTCGGCGGCATGGACGACCCCGTCGCCGCCAACGAGGCGCTGGCTGCCGGCCGATGCGACCTGGTCGCGGTCGGACGACAACTGCTGGCCGGGGCCGACTGGCCCAACCAACTGGCCGCCGGCACGCCCGAGGCCGCCACCCAATGCGTCAAGTGCAACAAGTGCTTCGAGTACTTGCCCAAATGAGAACCGGTCCTCTGCACCCAATGGAAAGACGACGGCCCTGTCGCGAGTTTCCTCCGCTGACGGACCAGTAGGCTCCACCCATGGCGACATCCACCCATAGACGCGTGATACTTGGCTGTGCGGTTGTTCTTGGCGTTGCGGCCTTGTTCGTTGGCGGGTGCTATCCGATCTTCAAGTTCAGCGGCGGGCACAAGCCCGTGATCCGTTCTGAAACGGCCCGGGCGGGCCTCAATTGCATTCTGGCCGAGGAAGCCGGCGCCGTTGGCCCGCTGCCGGAGGCGACCGACGTGGTGGCGATCAAATACTACGTCAACAACGTGGGGTGGGGGCCGTTCGAACTGTTCCACGCCGAGGGCCTCGAGGCCGACGAGACCTCCCTGTACTACCCCATCCGCCTGGACCTGGCCGGGTTTGCCGTTCCGATGGGGGCAGTGGTTCCCCGCTATACGGCTGTGATGGCCTTTGCGGACGGGTATTGGCCGGTAGCGCTATCCGGGGCCGAGCCGCCGGACTTCGTGAGGCTGGAGCTGCTCTTTCGGCCTCGCACGATGCCCTACGACGATTACATCGCCGCCGGTGCGCGTTTACGAACGGGCAACGTCGGCTACCAGGGCTATCGGGGCGTGCCGATCGCGGCGAACAACCGATTCAGCGTGTGGCCCGTGTTCGACATGCGGCGGCGGGGCTTCATCCGGCACGTCGAATGGTCACGGCGGATCACGCGCCAGCAGAAAGCCATGGTCTTCCGCCAACTGATCGACCTGCTGACCCACGAGCGCCAGGCTCTGGCCGACGAGGGCTGGCACGGTGAGCTGGTGGAGGTGGCGGATCGGTCGATCTACGATTTCGAGGACGCCCTGCGGCGCGTCGGGAATCGGTGACGGCCGGACGGCCGCCCTACATTGTCGCCAGGGGTGTCGGGTCGATGTAGATGCGGTAGTCGGCGATCAGGGGCTTTTCGTCCGGGGCCGGCCCGCCGGCGCCTGTCATGCGGAAGACGTTCAGGAACGGCAGCGTGACGGTTCGGCCGTCGGGGAGGGTGTAGGTGACCTGTCCTTCGCAGAAGACGGCGTCGTCGGCGATCCACGCCTCGGCGATCTCGTGGGATAGCGCCGCGAACATCTCAAAGATGCCCTCCGCGGCCGCCCGGACGGCCGCTTTGCCGAGCACGGGCTCCTGCGAGCCGTAACGAAAGTGAACGTCCTCGGCCAGGAACGCGGCGAACGCGGCGGCGTCTTTACCGTCGATGGCGGCGAACAGGTTGTTGATCCAATCGGTCATGGGTCACTCGATCCCGGCGTAGGGGTTGTTGGTGTCGTCGGCCAGCCCGGCGGGGGGGGGGGCGGGCCGAGCGGGAGGCGTACCTTCCGGTGTGGGTGGCGGGGTCTTTGCATGGCGGCGTTTGATGGCGTCCCGGATAGTTGTGGTTGTCCCTACCAGAAAGAGCCCAACGGCTACGACCAGGGCGGGGGCTAACAAGATCATCGGCCAGGGGCGCCGATCCATTTCGAGGACCCAGCACTCATCAGCATCCGTTCCGCGGTAGGTCCTTGAAATAAGGCGCTCGTCCTCCGTGGTGATCGGCGAGAAGGTGTTGATGATCATGCCCTTGATCTCGTTCCGATCGAGCTTCTCGGCCAAGTGTTCGCCGTCGCGGATGTTCTTGAACTTGGCAAGGATGTGAAGGTCCTTTGGCGGCGGCATTTCAAAATCTTCGCCGTCCTTGGCGTATCTGGCGAGCGCCTCTTGGTACCAGGGCCCGCCGGTGTCGACGATGGGAGTGTAGACATATTCATAGGGCCCATCCTCATCGTAGGTCTTGGCCTGGTAGACGAACCACGTGGAAGGGGCAAAGGCGTCGGTCAGGATGACATAGGCGTTGTCGCCCGGGCCGTTGGCGGCGAGCTCGGCGCAGGTTAGCCGCTGCGGTTCGGGTTGGCAGAGCCGAGCGATGTAGATCTGATAGCCGATGAACACGGCCCCGGCGGCGCCGGCGAGCACCATCATGACCTTCAGGAACGGCCAGGGGCTGACTCTCGTTGTGGTCATGGCGGACGGCTCCTTAGTCTCTTGAGCGTGCTCGGTTCGTTCGGGCCTGCTCAAAGAATGATCTCATCGAGCGAACGTTTGGGCACGTGGTGGACGCCGGCGTCGTCTCGCCAGTAGGCGGTCTTGCCGTCGGGCGGCACGGGTTCGATCTGGATTGTCTCGCCCGGGGCGCCGAGGGCGAGCACCAGAAGGATTTCGTAACGGTTGTCCAGGGACAGCGCCGTCCGCAGGCCGGTGTGATTGATGGCGCCGAGGATGCATCCGCCCAGGCCCTTCTCGACGGCGCCTAGCAGGATGCTCTGGGCCGCGATACCGTGATCGACGCCGGCGCCCTGGGCGATGTCGGTATCGCACACGATCACGACATACGCGACCGGGCGCTCGCCCTCGCCGGGCCCGGGCCAGTCCTTCAGAAAGCCCGCCCAGGCCAGGTTGGCGAAGATCGCCGCGTTGGTCGCCGCATCCGCGGACAGGATGAACTTGAGCGGCTGACCGTTCCCGCCGGACGCGCTGAGGCGTGCCAAGTCCACCAGTTCTACCAAGGTTCCGCGATCAACGGCGTGCGATTCATCGAATCGCCGCGTGCTGCGATTGGCTGTGATCAGGTCTCTGAGCATGGTGTGTCTCCCGTTAGATCAGCCCCGCGTGTTCGGCGATGGCCAGGGCGCTAAGGACGCCGAAGATCGCGCAGGCGACGATCAGCAGCGCCGTCCGCCAGGCCGGCGGGCGGAAGGGGTTCAGCGTGGCCGCCGGTTCAAGGCGGCGCCATTCGCGCCTGGCGGCACGGTTGAGGCGCAGCAAGGCGAAGGTGTAGATGAACATCGCGATCGCCGACAGGCAGCCGGCGATCACCAGCAGCTTGGGCGGGCTTTGGATGTCCAGGACTAGCAGGATGAAAATGCCGGCTGCGATCATGGTCCACAGCGTGTAAAGGTAGATCGCCCCTTCGGTCCGCCAACCGACCTTGGCGCTGACGAGCCCCTTGACCGTGGCAATGTTGGCAGCCAGGCGGGCGACGTGATCCAGCACGCCGATCTCCGAGGTGAAGAACACCAACATCACCATCACCGCGAATAGCTTGCCCGCCGGCGCCCACAGGCCGGTGGCGGCCGTCATTTCCTGGGTCAGCAGGCCCATCTTCGGCTCGGGTGTTTGGTCGCCCACCAGTTGCACCGCGATCAGCGACAGCAGTAGCAGTCCGATCGACCCGACCGCGAAGAAGTTGATGAGCTGTTCCTTCCGGGCCTCTCGCCACCAACGGCGCCACTTGGCGTCGTTGTCAGGTGAGGGGGAGTAGAGAAAGCCTTCTCCGCGGGTGTCGCCTTTGGCCCGAGCCTCGCCGCGGTCGGCCGCTGCCGACCGAAGCGCCAGCGGATTGACTAGCCGCGAGACGAATGCAGCCATGCCGAAACGCTTCTCCTTGATGTAATTGCTCTGGGTGAGATTGATCGTCCCTCCGGCCCCGCAAAACGCGACGGCCGTCAGGATCACAGCCACATCCGTGCCGCACAGGCGGTCGGCCGCCTCGGCGGTGAACGATGCGCCGGCGCCCGTCACCGCCAGGTACGCCCTAGCCAAGAAGAACATGGCCACAGCGCCGACCACCATGCACACGATCATGATGATCTGCGTGGTCTCCAGCGATTTGTACAACGTTCGCCCCACCGACAGCAGCACGCCCGCCAGAAGCAGTGAGCCCACGCCGAATAGTTTGGCGTCGCCGCCGACCAGCCAGGTGGCGGCGTGGGAGGCCCCCATCGCCCACCCGGGCCAAATCCACGGCAGCGTGCAGCAGGCCAGGATGATCCACGGCAGCGGCCGCCACAGGCGGTCGAAGCCCCGAAGAATCGTTTCGCCCGTGGTCAGCGTGTAGCGGCTGATTTCGGTGTTCATCACGTATTGCAGCCAGATGGCTCCCAACCCCAACAGCAACACGCACGCGCCCACCGACACGCTCAGGTGGGGCCAAAAGTAGATCTCCCCCGAGCCCAACGACGTGGCCACCATAATCGCGCCGGGCCCGACCAGGCGAATCCACCGCTTGGGCTCGGGCAAGTCGTGTCGCCTGCTTGGAAGTTGCATCTGCGCGTCTCCCGCTCGTGACCTGTGATTCGGCCCACACTGTTTCGCAGGGATGCAGGGGATGCAAGGGATAATCCTGCAGGATGGGCCGAGGCCGTCGAGCGGCACAGAGAATCTCGAAAACGACCTTGATGTAGTATACGGTGCAGAGTACTCTGGATGGCAGAGCAACATGGTCTCAGTCTGTCTATCTGAAAGGGGCATAGCATGGACATGATGGACCAACAATCTGCCGGCGCGCTTGACGCGCGGGATGCGCTGGGTGAAGCCGAGCAAGCGATGCAAAGCGTACGGACGAAGGTGACCTACTCGGGAGTCGGGCCGATTCTGATCTTGTGGGGCCTGATCTATGCGACGTGCTTCGTCATCACGCATTTCGCTTACGAGGCTGCGGGGTGGGCGTGGCTGATCGGCGACGTCTGCGGGATCGCGGGGACGGCCTACCTGGGCTGGGTCCGCCCGGCGCGCGGGCCGGTGCTGAGTGAATCAGCCAAGCAGCTCGGCCGGCGGCTGGGGCTGTTCTGGCTGGCGGCGATGGTCTACATCCCCATCTGGCTGACGCTCCTGACGCCGTGGCGGGGCGAGCAGATGGGCGCCTTCATCACCACCGCCATCATGTTCGCCTACGTAGTGATGGGCCTGTGGCTGCGGATGTCGTTCTTTGTGGCGCTGGGCGTACTCGTGACCGCATTGACCTTTGGCGGGTACTTCGTGTTCTACCCGGAGTGGATGAATCTCTGGCTGGCCGCCACCGGCGGCGGGGCGTTGTTGGTCTCCGGCGCTTACTTGACCTGGCGGTGGAGGTAGCGCCATGGCCCGGATCGACGACCTGATCCATCAGCCCGCCCGCCTGCAGGTGATGGCCACGCTGGCCGCCCTTGAGCCCGACGCGGAAGTGGAATTCACCTTCCTGCGAAAGCACCTGGGCCTCAGCGACGGCAACCTCGGCGCCCACTTGGACAAGCTCACCGCGGCCGGCTACATCCGCGCCCGCAAAGCGTTCGTCCAGCGCCGCCCCAAGACCTTCTGCCGCCTGACCCGCTCCGGGCGCCGGGCGTTCGAAGACTACCTCGACTCCCTCAAGACCATCATCAACCCTCAGCCCTAAGCGCAAACGAACGCGGCGGGTCGGGGTACCCGCCGCGCTGGCGTGATGAATCGTTGTGCTCGTCCGCTAACGCTTTCGCCGTCTGCGGACCAGCGCCAAGCCGCCCAGGCCCAGCAGGCCAATCGTCAGCGGTTCCGGCACGGCTGCGGCGGCGGTCGAGCCGAAGGATTGCGTCATGATCTGCAGGTCGGTCAGGTCGACCACGCTGTCGCAGTTGGCGTTGCCGGCGGCGTAGCCGTGGCCGCCCGAGCCAAAGCTGGCCTTCATGATCTGCAGGTCGGTCAGGTCGACCACGCCGTCGAGGTTGAAGTCGCCCCGGAACGTACCCACCCCGGAGTCGACGCCGTTATCCCACTCGGTGAGCGTCTCGATCAGGACTAGAAGATCGTCTTCATCCACGTCGCCGTCGCCGTCGCCGTCGAGGTCGTAGGTGGCTGGGTCACCGCCGATGTTCGCGCAGAGCAGGTCGATGTCGTCAGCGTCGACGTCGCCGTCGCCGTCGAAGTCGCCCAGGCCCGCCGGCGTCAGCGCCGGGGCCAACACGAAGCTCGTGTACTGCGAGGCGGAACTGTAATACTTGAACCGCATCTGCCCGTAGGGGCCCAGGTCGCTGACCACGCGGACGGTGGCCAGCAGCTGCGGGGCCGTCGCCCCGTACACGTGCCCGCCCAGAAACCAGGTCATCTCGTAGTCGATGTCGTCGGCCAGCCCGTCGCCGTCGGCGTCGGTCGCCCAGCCGCCGATCAGCCCGAAGGCGCAATCGCCTTGTCCGGTGTAGTAGCTGTTGCCCGCCCATCGGCCGTAGTCCAGGGGATCGTGGAAGGGGTTGGCGATTCCCGCCGCCGCGGCGTAGGTGTGATCGAGAAACCACCGATTCCCGGCGGCCAGGCCGTCCGAGGGGTCGATGATCCAGGTGTCGGTGGCCAGGTCACCGTAGGACGCCTGTACGCCGGTTTCCACGCCGCCCCAATACCAATGGCCGCCGTTGTTGCCGGTCAGGCCGTTAACGGTCCAGAACTCCCGCAACTGAGGTCCCGTGCCGGGATCGTAAAGGTTCAGGATGTGGTCGGCGCTGGATCCACCGTCGCCGAACTCGAACATCATCCGGACGTAGTCGTAGTAGTCGAAGGTGCCCTGGCCGAAGACGTCGTAGGCGTACTCCCATTGGCCATTGCCCAGCCACTTGGCGGAGACCGCCGTGGAGATGCCGTACTTCCCCGTGCCCGTCTGCGGCGCGTAGACATACGCCTGGGCCGTCACGGCCGAGACCGCCAGCACCACCACCACACCCATCCGTTGAATCGATTGCATCACGCCGCTCCTGCCCCACAAATACGTTGTCTCTCAGCTTCCGGGGCTGGCCAGCGAACTCCCGGCCCACCTCCGGCCCGCGGCCAACGCGAGCTTGAGTATTATACCCGTTTTCCCCCCCTACGGCGACAGGGACGGCCTGCCCAGGGCCCGCTGCAAACGAAAGCGCAGTGGGTCCGGAAACCCACCGCGCGAGAACGTTTCGATAGATGCCTCGATCGGCTAGCGCCGTCTGCGGACCAGGGCCAACCCGCCCAGGCTCAGCAGGGCGATCGTCGCCGGCTCGGGCACGGCCGAAGCCGCCAGGCCGAAGTTGCCCTTGAGGATTTGCAGGTCGGTGGCGTTGACCACGGTGTCGCAGTTGGCGTTGCCATCGGCATAGCCGATGGCGCTGAGACCGAAGCTGGCCTTCATGAGCTGCAGGTCGGTGGCGTTGACCACGCCGTTCAGGTCGAAATCGCCGACGTAGGTCCCGGTCCCGTCGACGGTCCCGTCGCCGTCAGTGTCGTATTCGACCAGGGTGTTGACCAGGTAGATCATGTCGTCTTCATCGACGTCGCCGTCCTCGTCCAGGTCGTAGGGATTTACGTCCCCGCCCATGTTGGCGCAGAGGATGTTCACATCGTCGGCGTCGATGTCGCCGTCCGCGTCGAAGTCGCCGGGCGGCCCGACCACGACCGCCGGACCGACGATGGTCGCATTCTGTTGCTCCCAGTAGAACGGGCCGATGATGCTATAGCTGATGTCGCCCGGACCCAGCGGATGGACCAACCGAATCGTCATGTACAGGCCGGGGATGTATTGGGCGATGCTGCCGTACCAATAGTGCAACTCGTCGGCGCCGGTGATGTCGCCCGAGTACAGGAAGGCGTCGGCCATGTCTTCGTCCACCAGGTATTCGCTGGGCGCGTGAATGGGGTTGAGCATTTCCCCCTCCACGCCCGACAGCTCCCACTCGGTCAGGTCCGCACTGCCGTAGGAGGGGAAATCGCCCCAGTAGGCCTCGCTCCAGCCTTCGGCGGCCGAGGCGTCCCACCGCTGGTTAAGCGGGTTCAGGAGCTCGTTGGCGTCGAAGCCGTGGAACCAAATCTGGCTCGCCGAGCCCAGCCCGCCGGAGTAGACGTCGTAGTAGTACTCCCAGGCCGGCGTGCCTTCATACGTAGTCGGCGTGGCGCTGACCAATTCGATGTAGCCTTCGCCTTCAGCCCAGACGGGCCCGGCCAGCAGGGCCACCGCCACCAACAGCCCCAACAACAATCGTTGATGCATGGTGTGCCTCCCCCCCCCAATAGTTGACCGACAAGAGCGTGGCCGGGATCGTTCCCGCCACGCTCTTGCCGGTGTGCTTGTACGACTAGCGTTTCCGACGAATCAGCGCCGTGGCGCCAACCGCCAGCAGGCCGATCGTCAGCGGCTCGGGAACGGCTGCCGCCGCCGAACCGAAGGTGCTCTTGAGGATCTGCAGGTCGGTGGCGTTAACGAACGTGTCGCAGTTGGCGTTGCCCAAGGCGTAACCCACGCCGGACGAGCCGAAGCTGCCCTTCATGATCTGCAGGTCGGTGGCGTTGACCACGCCGTCGAGGTTGAAATCGCCCACGTAGGTGCCTACGCCGTTGTCCCACTCGGCGTAGGTCTCGATCAGGAAGATGAAGTCGCCCTCATCCACCACGCCGCTACCGTCGAGGTCATAGGTCGACAGATCAACCGAGCCCATGTTGGCGCAGAGGGTGTCGATGTCGTCGGCGTCGACGTCACCGTCCATGTCGAAGTCCGCCGGAGAAAAGCCCGGGGCCACGATGGCGCCGATGCCGGACGTGCCGGAGCTGTAGAACTGCGCGCTGACCTCGCCGTAGGGACCCATCTCGCTGACGATGCGAATGGTGGCCATCAGTTCCGGGCCGTACGTGCCGTTGTACATGTGCCCGCCGATGAACCAGGTCATGTCGAACATCAGGTGATTGGCCAGGGGCGTGTAGTAGCTCCCGCCGTAAACCGTCAGGTCACCCGGCTGGCCCGCCCACAGGCCGTAAGCGGCGTCGCCCTGCGTGCTGCCGTTGCCCGCCCACATCGCGTAGTCCGACGGGACGTGGAAGGGGTTATCCATGCCGCTGCCTGCGGCGTAGACCGGATCGTACAGCCAGCGCTCCGCGTCGGCCGTGATTTGGCCCGGGTCTTGGTCCCAGGTGTCCGTGCCCAGGTCGCCATACGACGCCTGCACGCCGGTTTGCACCGCGCCCCAGTACCAGTGGCCGCCGCCGTTGCCGAGGATGCCGTTGACGGTCCAGAAATCACGCAACTCGGGAACGCCGCCGGTGTCGTACAGGTTCGAGATGTGGTCGGTGACGGCGCTGCCGTCGCCGAACTCGAACATCATCGTGAAGTAATCATAGTACTCCACGTGACCTTCGGCGAAGATGTCGTAGCCGTACTCCCACGTGCCGTCGCCCAACTGCTGGTACGATACCGACCACGACATGCCGTAGCCGCCCGTCGCCGAATCCGGCGTTGCACCAGCCGTCGCTGCCAATAGCAGCGCCACGGCCGTCAATGCGATCAATTGCCTCATGCTCGATCTCCTTACTGATATGGGGCCTGCCGCCTACACCGGCAACATTGCCCGCGATGGTCGTAGACTCTCCCATATGATAGCACAAACTAAGGGAATTCCTGGACGGAACTTAGCTGCTTTTCGGCCCCGGGAGGACCAGCCCGAACGCATATCACGCCATCGTGGTCAAGACCAGGCCCCATGCCCCGCCTACGTGGGCATGCTCCCGCCATCTGTAAGTTATCCCTCTGGCGCCACTTCGTAGCGGCGTCCCGGTTCGGTTTCGAAGCAGATCAGGCCGCCGTCTTCGACGGTGTGCGGGTGGGGCTTGCCGGATTGGTTGAGGACCACCGCCGGAGTTGGCCAAGGATTGACCAGGCGAACGGGGTTGCCGACCTCGCTGGTGATCTCGACCGGGCCCACGCGGCCGTCGCGGATGTGCCCGCTGACCAAGAACGCGCCCTCGGCCCGCAGCGTGCTGAAGCGGGCGTTCATCGCTTTCGGCCAGGCTGCGAACAACCGCAAGCTGCCGTCCCAGCTTTGCAGCAGCATCTCCTGGATCGGCAGGATGATGCCCATCGACTCACCGTACGCGCCGATGTAGCCGTGATCGCCCGCCGACATGCTCCGCAAGTGCGCGCCCGGCGTGCGCCAGCGGCGCAGGTGGGCGTGAACCAATTCCAGTTCGGTCTCCGGGTCGAACACGTCGTTCCGCAGCCGCGTCAGCCAGAACCACGGCAGCGTGTTGCAGCTCGACCGCCACATGTGGCTGTCCATGGTCAGCCGCAACACGTGGGCGAAGTCGCCGGGCTTCGGGAGCAGGTTCTCGTGGTCCACGCACGTGAACTGCGGCGGGTTCAGCTCGAGTCGCTTCCGAAGTTCCGGCGACAGGTCTTCGCGCGTTTCGTCGGTGGTCACCAGCTTATCCAGCCGCTCCTGCCACTCGGCCTGGTGGTCGGGCTCGATGTCGAGCTCGCGCGCCGCCTGGATGGCCATCGCCAAACAGTAGCGGATATTGCGGATGACTTGCGGCTGATCGGTGAAGTCGTCCTCATTGCCGGTAAAGAAGCTCTCGCCCTGACATGACGGGAACGCGTGGTACAAGCCGTCCTCGCGCAGTTCCAGGAAGTCGGTCAGGAACAGCGCGCAGTCGCGGATCACCGGGTAGCCGGTCTCGGCCAGCCAGTCCTTGTCGTAAGTGTGCAGGTAGCGCGACCAGTAGTGGATCATGGTCCAGCCGGTCGGGTACATCATCCGCGCCAGCGAGCCCGTGCCGAACGGGTCTTTCTCCACCGCGAACGGATACCCGCTGACGGCCACATAGCAACCGCGGTAGCCGAACGAGTCGGCCGCGATCTTTCGGCCGATGTCGATCATGTGCTGCAGGCCGACGAAGTACGCGTCGCCAATATCGAGGTGGTTGGCGCCGAAGTCGCCGTAGAAGGGCTGTTGGTAGTTGAAGTCCATGTGGTAGTCGCCGTGCCACATGGAGTAGTCCTGCACCGTGGAAGGCAGGCCCAGGCCCGGGGCGATCGTGTCGTGCCGATAGGTGCAGCGGCGCAGGTAGACGTTCTCGTACCAGGTGTCCTCCAGCAGGGCGTCGTCCATTTCGATGGCGCTGTGGGCCCAGAACGCGTCGGCGGCGACCAGGTTCTCGGCCCGCCAGGTCTCGCACGCCCCGGCCACGTCATCGCCGACGGCTGCGATGAACCGCTGCGCCTCGCCCTCGCAATCGCCCTCGTCGGAGCTGCAGGGAATCGCCAAGCACATCCAGCCATCGTGCACGTCGTCATTGCCGTACAGGTGAATGGCCTTATCCGGTGAGGGGCTCACCCGCACCGGGTCGATCATCAGCCCATCCGGCGTGACGAACGGCAGCATCCAGTAACGGTAGCCCTGGGGGAAATCCAAGCTCGGGTGGAATGATTGCTGGATGAGCCAACGATCCTCGAACTGCTCGTAGGTCGGCGGGTCGAGCGGCGTGCATTGCGATGGGTCGTCGGGGTAGGGGATGTGCGGGTTACGGCCGCGGTTTTGCAGCGTGAACCGGAACTGCTCAATGGTCGAGTCGGCCCACCGAAACACGCTGAAGTAGACCGGCACCTGGTGCGATAGCGCCGTGGCGCTGTTCCAGTTGACCACCTGCCACCGGACGGCCAGCACGTTCAGCGTGGGGTGCACAAAGCACAGCACCCGAATCTCACACCCGTCAGGCCAACTGATCGTGATCTCGCATTCGTCACGTTCGATCACCAGCTTCTGGTGGACTTCCATGCCGTGCTTGTCGATCGGCAGGTGCAGCCACAGTTCGCCGACCGGCTTGGGGCAGGGGTAGGAGCGCTTGGCGTAGCTGGGGCAGACCTCGCAGATCTCCTCCATCCGCTTAGGGTCAGCCGGGGCGCCCTTGGTAGCCTTGGCCTTGCCGCCGCCGCGATACGTGCCCGAGACCCACCCCTCCTCACGCAGGCCGCGCTTGATCTCATCGATGTGCGCCGGCTCGTAGTCGTCGGAGTAATCGATCCGCCGGTCCCACACATCATTCTTCCCGAACCGCCGGACCAAATGCTCAGGCTTCTGATAGATGCTGACCGACAAGTCGCCGTTACCCAAGATCAACCCATCCTCAGCCTCCAGGATAGGCTCGGTAGTTTCGATCACATGCTCGCGCGGCATAGCTACTCCAGTCCTCTCAAGGGAAATCAAGACCGACATCTTCTCTGCAGGGATGCAGAAGATGCAAGGGATGAGTTCGTAGGGTGCGTGCCCCGCACGCACGCGGGGATACCATGAAGCGACAGCATGCCCACGCAAGCGTGGGCATGGCGCCCAGTTCGGAACTGACGAGACCCCGGCCCCGCCGCATTGTCGAGTGAGTCTATCTACCATATTCTCTCTCTGCGTCTCCGCGCCTCTTCGGCTGCTGTTGTTGCCTCTTATTGCGGGAATTAGGGGCGTCTAGGGGCTTGAAAACGCAAACTTTGTGCCCGATTGGCCGGAATTTGCTGCCAATTTGGCTCGGAATTTGATAAAATCCATGGGAACGAGGCGACTATTGTTACGTCTCATTCGTAGTAAGACTTAGTTGACGTTGCTCTGCCGGCCGGCCGGCCGATTGGGGCGGTCTCCGGCGAGGGCAGAAGGGTCGGACCGATGTGTTTGGGACGCCAGAGGCTGAAGTCACAATAGCCTGACTACTTACCCAGGCTGCACCGGTTCATTCGTAGATTTGGGCGAAAACAGCCTAAAACGAGCCGTTTTAGTACGTTAACAGACGGCGAAGCTTGACACAGACCCCAGTAAACGCTTATATTGTGCCGAATTATGGTCACAACCTCACGACCTAAGAAAAAGGCCGCAAAGGTTTCCGGCAAGGCTTCTTCGAAGAGTGCGACGAAGAAGGCTGCCGTCAGCGCCAAAACCCGTGCAAAGGCATCGGCAAAGTCGTCGTCGAAGACGGCCGTGAAGGCTGCGTCGAAAAGCGCGCCGAAGTCAGCGCCGAAATCTGCGCCGAAAAAGGCGGGCGGGCCCGTTCGGACCTACGAATCTGCTCTGAAGTTTCTGTTCTCGCAGACCAACTACGAGCAGATGTCGCGCGTGCGCTATAACACCGATACCTTCAACCTCGACCGCATGCGGAAGCTGCTGAAGAGGCTGGGCAACCCGCAAGAGAAGTTGCGCACAGTCCACATTGCCGGCACCAAGGGCAAGGGCTCGACCGCCACGATGTTGGCGGAGATGCTGCGCGCGTGCGGCCACAAGGTTGGCTTGTACACCTCGCCGCACATTGTCGACATCCGCGAGCGCATCAGCGTCAACGGCGATATGATCCCGCGTGCGGCGCTGGTCAAGCTGGTTGCCAAGGCCCAGCGCCACGTCAAGGCGATGGCCGACGAGAAGCCCACCTTCTTCGAGATCTTCACCGCGCTGGCGTTCCTTCATTTCGCCAACGAGAAGATCGACATCGCCGTGGTCGAAGCCGGCCTCGGCGGGCGCCTCGACAGCACCAACGTCCTTAAGCCGGACGTGTGCGGCCTGACGAGCATCTCGCTCGATCACACCGCCCAGCTCGGCACGTCGGTCGGCAAGATTGCCGAAGAGAAGGCCGGCATCTTCAAGCGCGACATCCCGGTGGTCTCGGTGCCGCAGATCCCCGAAGCCAAGCGCGCTCTTAAGAAGGCGGCCAAGGTCTCCAAGAGCCAACTGCTGTTCACCGGCGAAGACATTGAGTTCAGCTACCGGGTGGAATCGTCGCGAACCGACGGCTGCCACGCCCGCGTCTGCCTGACCACGCCGCAAAGCCGGTTCGAGCATCTGCCCGTGCCGCTGCTGGGCGAGCATCAGGCCCTCAACTGCGGATTGGCTCTGGCGCTGTTGGACCAGCTCAAGAGCAAGGGCATGAAGATCGACGACGACCTGGCCATGGAAGGGCTCGGCGCCGTGAAGGTGCCCGGCCGAATGGAACTGATCAACGAGTCGCCCCGCATGCTGGTCGACGGCGCGCACAACGCCGCCAGCGTCCAGGCCCTGATGCGGGCGATCGGGCAGCACATTCCGTATGACTCGATGGTGCTGGTGTTCGGCTGTGCCGCCGACAAGGACATCGCCGGCATGATGCAGCAGATCGCCACCGGGGCCGACAAGGTGGTCTTCACCGCGGCCAAGGGCAACGCGCGATCGGCCGAGCCGAAAGACCTCGCCGAAGCCTACGAGGAATGCTCCGGCCGCGTCGCCCAAGTGGCGCCCACGCTGGATGAGGCGATCACCATCGCCCAAAGCGCCGCCAGCCGCGAAGACATCATCTGCATCACCGGATCGTTTTACCTAGTCGGCGAGGCCAAGAAGCTCATGCCGGCCAAGCGACGTCGCGCCCTGGCCGCCCGCGCCTGAACGCTTTCGCGCGCCGAAGCGCAACCAAGCATTACCCTCGGCCAACTCGGCCGGAAGATTGACCACAGACCTCCGCACCGGAGGTCTGCGCGCACTCAAAGGAAACAAGGATGAACACAGATGAACGCAGATCAGTCCTAGAGGGCGCAACAGCGTTGTCGTAGCGCGGCGGATTTCCTAATCCGCC
>CAYRZU010000037.1:0-2413 GCA_964428895.1 uncultured Planctomycetaceae bacterium | reverse complement strand
AATCCGCCCGCCAGCGCGCCCGACAAGACACTCTCGCTTCTTCGGTCTTCTTTCATCTGTCTTCATCTCTGTTCCATTCCGCAGCGGCAGCGGCGCCCTCGTTCGTATAATGATGATGGACAGACTTCCGCGCCTCAGGTCCGCGCGCTGCCGGCGGTGGTCTGGAATAACGGAGTTGGGGGTTGACTTTCGGTCGGTCAAGACGACCGCAAATCGACGTGAAATATCGCCCAGCTGCGCCGGCGCTATGTTCTTGTCAGCGACGCATTAACGAAACGCGCAGAGCCGGGCTGTTCGTAGTTGTTGGCAAAAGGCGAATTCTTGCGTAAACGCTTGGAATGCCGAGATCTTCACGAATATGCAATATTTTGGGACAATGGCGCTTGCTATGCCCAACATATTGTGTAAGCTTCTTCGTTTGGTGTAAGTGATGATTTCAGGCCTTTAGCTGGCAAGACTTATCGCCAGCTTCGTTGTTAACCCTTCTTTAGCGCTCCGGGGGCTGGGTCAGGCAAAACCGGGCCCGGCCAAAAAGAGCCGGCGCGCATTGGAGATGTGTTCATGGGGCAGCGTGGCGACAGCGGCGACGGAGCGGATCGGGTAGCTGGACATCATGATGTGACGGCCACCGACGGACTGGAGATCCAAAACGTCTTTGCCACACCTGGCGTGCATCCGTTCGATGAGTTGGAGTGGGAGAAACGCTCCGCTCGCATCGCGGACAGCAAGGGCAACACGATCTTCGAACAGACCGACGTGGAAGTCCCCAGCTCGTGGAGCGCGCTGGCGACCAACGTCGTGGTCAGCAAATACTTCTACGGTGAGAACGGCACGGACGAGCGCGAGAGTTCGGCCCGCGAGCTGGTGCATCGCGTCACGCGCACCATTGCCGACTGGGGCCGAGAGGACGGCGTGTTCGAAACCGAGGACGACGCCGAACGCTTCTACCAGGAGCTGACCTACCTCTGCATCAATCAGTTCGGCGCGTTCAACTCGCCGGTGTGGTTCAACGTGGGCCTGTTCCACCAGCGGGGCGTGGCCGGTTCGGAAGGCAACTTCCACTGGGACGCCACTCGCAACCAGGCCACCAGGACCCTCAAGAGCTACGAATACCCGCAAGGGTCGGCCTGCTTCATCCAGGGGGTCGACGACACCATGGAAGACATCATGCGCCTGGCCAAGGCCGAGGCCATGCTCTTCAAGTACGGGTCGGGAACCGGTACGGACCTCTCGACCTTGCGCTCGAGTCGCGAAAAACTCGCCGGCGGCGGCACGCCCTCCGGGCCCTTGAGTTTCATGCGGGTGTTCGACCAGATCGCCGGCGTGGTCAAGTCCGGCGGCAAGACGCGCCGCGCCGCCAAGATGCAGAGCCTCCGCGTCGACCACCCCGACATCCGCGAGTTCATCGAGTGCAAGGCCAACGAGGAACGCAAGGCCTGGGCCCTGATCGAACAAGGCTACGACGGCAGCTTCAACGGCGAGGCCTACGCTTCGGTGATGTACCAGAATGCCAACCTCTCGATCCGCGTGACGGATGAGTTCATGACCACCGTGACCGAAGACGGCGAGTGGACCACCCATGCGATCACCACCGGCGAGCCGGTCGACACCCACCAGGCTCGCGAGCTGATGCGGCTGATCGCCGACGGCACGCACGTCTGCGGCGACCCCGGCATTCAATACCACACCACCGTCAACACCTGGCACACCTGCAAAGACAGCGGCGAAATCTGCGCGTCGAACCCGTGCAGCGAGTATATGTTCGTGAACGACTCGGCCTGCAACCTGGCCAGCCTGAACCTGATGAAATTCCGCGGCGAGGACGGCTCGTTCGATATCGAGCGGTTCCGCGCCGCGGCCAGGCTGTTCATTATCGCCCAGGAAATCCTGGTCGACCACTGCAGCTACCCCAACGAGTTGATCACCCGCAACAGCCACAACTTCCGCCCGCTGGGATTGGGCTTTGCCAACCTCGGCGCGTTGCTGATGTCGCAGGGCCTGCCCTACGACAGCGATCAGGGCCGGGCCATTGCCGCGGCCGTCACCGCCATCATGACCGGCCAGGCCTACGAGACCTCGGCCGAGCTGGCCAGCCGCATGGGTCCCTTTGCCCAGTTCCGCAAGAACCGCCGGTCCATGCTGGACGTGATGGCCATGCACCGCGACGCGGTCGAGAAAATCGAAACGCGCTGGTGCCCCAAGGACCTGCTGGCCGCAGCCCGCGAGATCTGGGCCGAGGTCCTCGAAGCCGGTGAACGCTACGGCTACCGCAACGCCCAAGTCAGCGTGCTGGCGCCGACCGGGACGATCGGTTTCATGATGGACTGCGACACCACCGGCATCGAGCCGGAGACCGCCCTGGTCAAGTACAAGAAGCTCGCCGGCGGCGGCGACTTCAAGCTGGTCAACCAGA
>CAYRZU010000036.1:0-32160 GCA_964428895.1 uncultured Planctomycetaceae bacterium | reverse complement strand
GGGGAAGACTATATGCGGACAGGCCCGGCCAAACAAGGCCCGGGATGACCCCAAGACGACCCCTCGCTCGAACCGTGCAGACCCCGCTCGTCAGCTTGACTCGCCACGGTCTGTCTCTATGATCAGCCATGACCGCCGTTGCCGCCGGCGCCAATGACCGGCCCAGCGTGGTCAGGGAAGAACCATGGAGCGAATCGATACCGAATTGCCCGGCGTGTGCGTTCTAGAGCCCGTCGTTCACGGGGACCGGCGCGGCTTCTTCTTGGAAAGCTATAACCAGCAGACCTTCGCGGAACTGGGTATCACCTGCGAGTTCGTTCAGGACAATCATTCACGGTCCTCGCGCGGTGTGGTGCGCGGGTTGCATTACCAGCTCGGCCAGGCCCAGGACAAGCTGGTGCGCGTGATGGCGGGCGAAGTCTATGACGTGGCGGTGGATGTCCGCCGCGGCAGCCCGACATTCGGGCGTTATGTCGGGGTGATGTTGTCGGGTGAGAATATGCGAATGCTGTTCGTGCCGAAGGGCTTTGCGCATGGCTTCTGCGTGGTCAGCGAGTCGGCGGAGTTTTTGTACAAGTGCTCGGATTTCTACGCCGCGGCCGAGGAGCGGGGGGTCATTTGGAACGACCCGCAACTGGGCATCGAGTGGCCTTTGGGCGGGGCCGAGCCGACTGTCTCGCCGAAAGATCAAGCCTATGGCACGCTTGCCACTCGGCCGGCTGAGGACTTGCCGGCCTACGAGGGGGATCGGCCGTGAAGATTCTCATCACCGGCGCCGAGGGGATGCTGGGGCGGACGCTGATTCGCCGGCTGAGCGACCACACCTGCCAGGGCACGGACCTGGGGGACTGCGACATCACCCGGGCCGACGACGTGGATGCGTTGGTCGGCGCCGCCCAGCCGGATGTGGTCATTCACGCCGCGGCTATGACGGCGGTGGACGATTGCCAGACCCAAACGGAGTTGGCCTTTGCCGTCAACGCCACCGGATCGGGCAATGTGGCGGCGGCCTGCGAGCGCCACGGGGCCCGGCTGATCGGCATCTCGACCGATTATGTGTTTTCGGGCGATTTGGACCGTCCCTATCACGAGGCCGACGAAACCGGCCCGCAAACGGTGTACGGCCGATCGAAGCTGGAAGGGGAACGGTTGATCCAAGGTCGCTGTTCGAACAGCCTGATTGTTCGAGTGGCGTGGCTATATGGTCCGGGCGGGCCGAGCTTTGTTCACACCATGTTGCGCTTGGGCGGCCAGGAGGGCGACCCGTTGAACGTCGTCGACGATCAGATTGGCAACCCGACCTCGACCGACGCGGTCGCGGGCGGCATGGCCCACGTGCTGTCGTCGGAGATCACGGGCGTGATGCACCTGACCTGCGAAGGTGAAACGAGCTGGCACGGCCTGACCCAAGAGATCTTCCGACTGGCGGGCCTGTCCAGGTCGTTCCAGCCGTGCACCACGGATCAGTTCCCGCGCCCGGCGCCGCGGCCAGCCAATTCACGCCTGGACAACCGCGTGCTTGCCGAGCACAGCCTGCCACCCATGCCGGATTGGCGCCAGGCGTTGGCGGCGTTCCTTCAGGAGAATCCTCATGGCTGACGAGCGGCACGGGCCTCGGGTGGTGCTGGTGACCGGTGGGGCCGGCTTTATCGGCTGCAACTTTGTGCGCTACCTATTGGCAACCGATTCGGCCGTCCGGGTAGTCAACTTGGACGCGCTGACGTACGCCGGCAGTCTGGCCAATTTGGGCGGCGTTGAGGCCGACTACCCCGACCGATATCGCTTCGTCCAGGGCGATATCTGCGATGCAGGCTTGGTCAGTAATCTGCTCAAGGCCGACCAAGTCGACACCGTTGTGCATTTGGCCGCCGAGAGTCACGTTGACCGGTCCATTACCGGGTCGGCCGTATTCGTCAAGACCAACGTGGTGGGCACGCACACGCTGCTGGAGTGCGCCCTGGCGGCGTGGGCGGGTCGAACGGACGTCCGGTTCCACCACGTCAGCACGGACGAGGTGTTCGGCTCGCTTGGCGAAGCCGGGGCCTTCACCGAGACCACCCCCTATGATCCCAGCAGCCCCTACTCGGCGTCGAAGGCGGCCTCGGACCACTTTGTGCGGGCGTGGCACCGGACGTACGGGCTACCGGTGACGCTGTCGAACTGCTCCAACAACTACGGGCCCTATCAGTTCCCCGAGAAGCTCTTGCCGTTGATGATCGCCAACGCGCTCCAGCACAAGCCCCTGCCGGTCTATGGCGACGGCAAGAACGTTCGCGACTGGCTGTACGTAACCGACCACTGCGAGGCCATTGACCAAATCGTCCGATGCGGCCAGGTCGGCCGGACCTACAACGTTGGCGGCAACAATGAACGGCAGAACATCGACGTGGTCCACTTGCTCTGCGATCTTCTTCAGGACATTCGTCCGCCCAAAGGGCTGGGCCACTATCGCGAGCTGATTACCTTCGTGACGGATCGCCCGGGCCACGACCGTCGCTACGCAATCGACGCCGACCGCATGCGGGCCGAACTCAACTGGGTACCCGCCCACCCCTTTGAGCAGGGCCTGCGAGAGACCATCGAGTGGTACCTGGCCAACGACAAGTGGATTGAGCAAATCCGTCGGGAGAAGTACGACGGGGAGCGATTGGGGCTGAACGGGTCGTGAGAGGCCGGAGATCGGCTAGCGGCGGCCCGGGCGAAGACGACCAAGGTTGGGGAGCACGAGCAACCGAACCCATCGGCGTTCGAGCTTCTTGGCGAGATCTCGGACGGGGGCTGTTCGCATGGCCCGCACCTGGCGGCGGCGCCTGAGGATCTGCCCAAGCTGTCCGAACGCGGCGGCCTTTCCTTTCAGATACGGCCCGGCGTGCCCTCGTGCGGCGTGAAGGATGGTCTGCAACCCCATGGCCATCAGGTGGCTGAGCAGGTACCTGGCCAGCAGGCGGCCGGGCATGCAACTGAAGAAGACGATCTCGGCATTGCGAGAGGCATGGAACTTCTGTCGGGGCGAACCCCACCCGTAGGTGGCGCTGCCGAGGTGATGGGCGATCGAGTCGGCCTCGTACAGGCAGTCCCACCCGCGAAGATTCAGCCGGAAGCCCAACTCGACGTCTTCATAATAGGCGCCCAGAGGCTCGTGAAATAGCCCGACGTCTGCCAAGGCTTCGGCGCGGTAGACGGCCGCGGCCCCGCAGGCGGAAAAACACACGCGGGGGCTGGTGATAGTGTCTTCGGCCCCGTAGCGCCCGCATTTGTAGGGCACGCCGACCACGGTGTATTCGTCGCCGGCTTCTTCGAGCTGGCCCGGCGGGTCGAGGGAGACAATGCGCGAAGCGACAGCCGCGATGACCGGATTATCGAAGTGCTTGGCCGCGGCGGCGAACCAACCGGGATCAACAATGACATCGTTGTTCAGCAGGGCGACCCACTGGCCGCGGGCGCGGGTGATGCCGGCGTTGGCGTTGACGGCGAAGCCGCGGTTGGTGGGGGCCTCGACGACGACGACGTCGGGGCAGTGTTGGCCCAGCCACCGGGCCGTGCCATCGGTGGAGGCGTCGTCGGCGACAATGATCTCCGTGCGCGAGAGCGCGCCGGCTCGGGCCAGGGCATGGCGGACCGATGGCAGACACCGGCGTAGCAGGCCCAGACCGTTGTAGGTCGGGATCACCACCGAGACGCGAATGTCGGCCGATGCGGCGTCGTCCATAGCGGCCAGAGCATAACCGCACCCGCGGCTATTGGACAACGGCATTGCCGCGGCGGGCCCGGCGGGGGTATTTTCCTTGCTGCTGTTTTGGCCGGTCTCTATAAGAGTGATTCAGTTACGCGCTCACTCGACGGATCGAGACGTGAGGCATTTAGTGGCGAACATGGAAGGATTGGAACGTTTTCTGGACTGCCCGGCCAGCGGCATGGCGGACGTTCGGCTCGACTCGGACGGTGCGCTGCTGGCTAGGACCACCTCCGCCGACGCCCACTGGACGCTCAAGACCGTCGGCCTGGATAACCAGTACGTCCGGCTGACCATGAAGGTCACCCCCGACGGGCCCGTCCAGGGCCAGAGCTGCCACTGTCGGCTGGGGTTTCAGGAAGAGGGCATGAGCCGCTTCGATCAGGCCCATGTCCTGACGCAATGGGTGCAGAGCTTCGATGACTACCACACCTACACCTTCAAGTGCATTCCGTTCCAACAGAAGGCCATCAAGCGGCTGAGGCTGTTCCCCGTGAACCATCCGGCCCGGGTGGCCATTCGCAGCTTTGAGCTGATCCCTTACGAACGGTTTGATCCCGCCGCGGCCGCGTGCCCGGCAACGTCGGACTTGGGGCTGATCCTGCTGAGCTATTACTCCCGGACCGGCAGCACGCTGGCGATGAAGGTGCTGACTCGCCACCCACAAATCACAGGCCACACCGGCGGCACACGGGACGCCAACATCCTGAAGTACTTCTCGAAGTTGTACTTCATGTTCCTGACCAGCCACATTCCGTCGGGCCCGAAGCGCGACGAACGATTCCTGGACCGCTTCCGCCGATTCTCGCTGCACTATCGGCGCGACTACGCGCTGACCAAGCCGGTCGAATTCGACAGCTACGTCCACCTCGAACCGTTCCGGCAACACTTCAGCCGGTTCGTGTTGGACTACCTACCCCAACTGCTGGCGGACATGGGCGCCCCGCATCTGTCGGAGGCGAAATACTACGTTGAGAAGCAAATGGACTCGGGCCGATTCCTTCGGGCGATGCTCGATCTGTTCCCGAGGGCGAGAATTGTAGCCGCATTCCGGGACCCGCGCGACGTGCTGGTCTCGCTGCTGGCATTCCAGAAGAAGGAACGCATCGTCAAGAAGGACGAGCAAACGCCCGTCACGCTCGTCGATGAGATCATGCAGACCTACGCAGCGCGGCTGGCCTTGTTGGATGAGGACCCCGCCCGCGGCATCTTTTACCGCTATGAGGACTTGCTGGGCCAACCGCACGAGACGATACGGGCCGTCGTGCAGTGTCTGGGCCTCGACGATGCGGACGAGATCATCGACCACATGGCCGGGGCGTTGGCGCGAAAGGACCTGCAGGCCGACCGGCACATGACGGCCAAGGGCGTTTCGCAGACAATCGGCCGATGGGAGAAGGAATTACCCCGCACGTGCGTCCAGCAGTTCAGTCAGCACTCCCAGATCATCCATCGGCTGGGTTACCCCACCTAATACGCGTGGCTAGGACGTGGTGATGAAGGAGTTTGTTACAATCGGGCTTCTGGATCGGCCGCGCACGGCGTGGTACTCCCCCCGGCGCTGGCTGGCGGCCATGGCCAGCGACCTCTCGGCCTTGTGGGAATGCCGGTTCGTCATCACCAATCTGGCGTCGGCGCGATTGAAGGTCCGGTACCAGCGCAGCGCCTTGGGCATGTTCTGGGCGGTGCTGACTCCGATTCTGATGCTGGCGGTTCTGTCGGTGGTTTTCGGCCATGTCATCGGCCGAAAGGTCGAGCGGTTCCCCGTCTATCTGTTCACCGGCCTCGTGCCGTTCAAGTTCTTCTCGGGCTGTCTGCAAGTGGGCAGTTGCAGCCTGACTTCGGGCCACCGGATTCTGACCCGGTTCCGCATCCGGCCTCTGGTGCTGCCGATCGTCGATGTCCTGGTGGCGTCCTTCAATTTAACCTTCGAGATGGTGGCGCTGTTCCTGGTGGTGATTGTGGCTGGGTCCTTCGAGCCCATCGTGCAGGCAAAGCTGTCGGCCTCCATCGTGGTCTTGCCGGTGGGCATTGTGTTATTGGCGGCGTTTTCGACCGGCGTGATCCTTATTAGCATGACGCTGGTGACCTATTTTCGAGACGTTGAGCATGTGATTACCGTGGTGACGCGCGCGTTGTACTTCATCAGCGGCGTCATCATCCCGCCGACGGCCATGGGGTGGGCGGGGATCGTGGTGTACGCGAACCCGTTATGGCACCACCTGCAGTTCTTCCGTTGTTCCCTGTGGATGGGGACCTGGCCGAGCGGCACGACGTGGCTGGTCGCCTCGGGCAGCGCCGTCGGCGCGCTTCTGCTGGGCTACGTGGTATATAAGCGCTATGAGCACGATTATATCTTCCGTATCTGAGTCGGCTGAGGCGACCACCGCGTCGGTGGCGCTGGAGGACGTGTCCTTGCGCTTTCGCCGATACGGCGACGTGCAGCCGTCGTTCCGGCGGGCGCTGTTGCACACGATTATGCGCCGCAGCCACTCACAGGTATCGGACTTCTGGCTGTTCGAGAATGTGAACCTGCGGATCGGATCGGGCGAGCGAATTGGGGTGGTGGGGCGAAACGGCGCCGGCAAGACCACGCTGCTCAAGGTCATCTCGGGCATCTATCCGCCGACGCACGGCCAACGGCGCGTGCGCGGGCTGGTGGCTCCGCTGATTGAACTGACCGCGGGTATGAACATCGAACTGTCCGGCATGGAGAACATCATCCTGATGGGGACCATGTTTGGCGCTCATCCGAAAGAGATGAAAGCCCGGGCGGCGGAGATTCTAGATTTCGCTGAACTCCGAGAGTTCGCCGACACGCCGGTGAAGTACTATTCCACCGGCATGCGAATGCGATTGGCGTTCTCGATTGCCACCGGTACGCCGTCGGAGATCCTGCTGATGGACGAGGTATTCTCCGCCGGCGACGCCAGCTTCATTCCCAAGGCGGCCGAACGGATGAAGGGGCTGATGGATGAATCGCACATCGTCATTTTCGCCAGCCACAATATTCGCCTGGTCCGGGACCTGATGAGCCGCGTGATTTGGGTGGACAAGGGGCGCCTGATCCGAGACGGGGACCCCAATACGGTCTGCGATGAGTACCTGGCCAGCTTGGGCGCCAAGAAGAAGAAACAAGCCTAGGCAGTTTCGGCGGACATCTTCGATCGGGGGTTATCCGACAGTGGCCAGCACGCGAGCGTCGACGAATTCCTTGAACGTCTTTAGGCCGGCCAGGACCAGGTCGGCCCATCGTCGTCGGCCATCAGCGCCGTCCTTGTTGAGCCGCAGCCACAGGCCCAGGTAGGGGTTGTCGGCCTCGGGGACGGCTGCCTTGGTCTGCTCGGCCCACGTATCCAGAAGGCGATGAAACTCGTCCAGCTTCCCGGGCCGCGCGAACAGCTCGGACAGAATCGCGAAGGTGTCGCGACCGACGGGATCTTCGTTCAGATGGATGTTGGTGATTTCCTCGGTGTCGGTCAATTCATCAACGCCAAGGGTGGGGTTGCTATGCGCCTGGCGGACCACAAACCGGCGAGCGATTCGAACGGGCAGCGTGTTGGTTCCGTCGACCGTGGACCATTCGTAGTAGTTCTGGTTGGCCAGCCCGTGGTCTTGCCAGGAATCGTAAAGGGGTGAGTTGGGCCGCACGACGATGAGGTTGGGCAGGCCGATCTTGAAGTTGGGGCGATCCTTGTATTCCAGAATGAGGTCGATGGTGTCGACAACGTCGCCGGGCTGTTCGCCGGGATAGCCCAGAATGATGGGCAGGACCTGGCGAATGCCGAGCTCGTCGCAGGTCCGAAGGATGCGCCGGGCGTCTTCCTGGTCGTACATCTTGTTCATCAGGTCGACCACGTGCTGGCTGCCCGTTTCCAGGCCCCAGAAGACTGATACGAACCCCGCCCGGGCCATCTTTTCCAAGGCCTCTCGCGTCATCTGTTTCTGGAAGTGGGCTTGGCCTCCCCATTTGATCTTCACGCCGCTTTCGAGGATGAGGTCGACGAACTCCCGTAGCATCTTCGGATTGGCGTTGAGGTTGGAGTCGGCCAGGCTGAGCGTGGGGACCTCGGCGTAGGGCAGCGCGTGGGGCAAGACGGCCTGAAGCTCCGCGAACGCCTCCCCAGGCCTACGGGCGCGGAAGCTGCGGAAGTTGGGTCGCTCGCTGCAGAAGTTGCAGCGGTAGACGCACCCGCGGGTCAGGAAGAACGGCAAGGCGCCCTTGGTGGTGTAGGTCGACAGGTCGAAGTGTTCGTAAGCGGGGATCGGTAGATCTTCTTTGAGGCTGGGCAGTTCTGTATCGCCGGTGTTGACGAGCTTGCCGTCGCGATAGTAGGCAAAGCCCGGCACGGAGGTGTGGATGTCACCGGTCCGGGCGAACTCGGCCAGGAACTTGGGCAGGGCGATTTCGCTCTCGCCTTGGCAGATAATGCTGCAGTAGTGGCGCCGGCGGGGCTTGAGGAACAGATGGAGGTTGCCCTCCCCGGGGAAGCAGTCCACGCCGCCGAAGAGGATCGGCGTCTTGGGCAGTTTCCGGCGGATGTACTTGGCGGCAAAGACCGACATGTGCCGCGTGGACATGTTTACCGAAAAGGCCACCAGATCCGGCTGCGTCTCAATGACCGCGTCCAGTCGCTGGGCGAACCACTTGCTGTGCTTCTTCCAGAGCGAGCGTGGCAGGTCTCGGCCGAGCCAGAAGCGGTTGTTGGCCTCGGACCACGACTCCTTCTCCTGTTGATCGACGGTGTGAAAGAAGTCGATATTGATGTCGTGGGCGGTCACGTCGGCGCCGGCGTCGCGTGCAATGCCGGCCACCACGGCCAGGGCGTGAAACGGCTTGGCGGTATCCCAAGCCGGCATCCCGATAAGAGCTAGTTGTAGGCGATCCATCGCGATCAGTATATGCAGGGGGAGCCGAGCATTTCAAATGATTCACAGTGCGGGCGGTCAGACCTCGTAGCCGAGCCTCTCGAAGGTGCGCCGGTAGGGGTGAAAGGCTCGGACCCATCGGGGGGACAGTTGCTGTCGCCACCGACCGATGGTCTGGGTGACATCCGTGGCGGTCATGTGCCGGTCGGCCTGGAGGTCTCGCCGATCCAGGGCCTGGGCCATGTGGTCGATCAGGTCCGGCGCGTCGTCCAGGCCCAAGAAACGCACGATCGATCCAATCGTCTCGGTGGGCTGGGTGAGCAGGTCCTCGTAGCGGAACAATATGGCGCGGGTGGGATCGGCGTCGATCATGTCCAGCCGCCTGGCGAAATGGCTCATGATCTCATCGATGCGCTTTCGGATGGCGGTGTGCTTGACGAGGGTCTGTTTCTGCTTCTCGAAGGCGCCCAAAGACAGCAGGACATCTCGCGGATCCCGAAAGGCCGCCAGCACGCGAGCGCGGCTGAACAGTTCCAGCATCGATTGCAGCAAGGCCCCGGCATCCATTTGCTTTTCAACGTAGACCTTGGCGGTATCCAGGTGGGGCGCGCCGATGTCTGAAAGCAATTGGGGCAGGTAGTTGCTGAGGAACCGGCTGTAGTGTTGGCGGAACGGCTCGAGATGCATATCTCGATTGAACTCGAACGGCATGGGCAGCGCGAACTCGGGCTGATAGTGGCGGATGTAGCGGCTGTATCGGTCGAGCATGACGTTTCGATGGGCTCGCCCGTGGGGGATGTGGCTTCGGCCGAACATGAAGTAGAGCTTGGTGAAGTATTTGATGATGTTCGCGTCGTAGGTGCCGGCCGTGTGCCCCGTGATTTCCGGGTGGCGGGTCAGCACCTTCATGGCCAGCGTGCTGCCGGTTCGGGAGTAGTAGCTCAGGAAGACCGGCTCCAAGGCCCCCTCCGATTTCGGCTGGTCGGAGGCGCCGAGGGGCTCGTAGTCGCAAAGGCGAACATCGCGGAGGGTGACATCGGCCTCGACATTGACCGGATGGAACCGCAGCCCGGTAATTCGGTGCTGCTGGAAGGGGATGCACTGGAAGGTATAGGTGTGGAACTCGTCGAAATCGGGCACGTCGAGCACGAGGCAATGACTGTGGTCGAACCCCTTCATGCTCTCGGTGCGGTAATACAGGCGGGAGACGCAGGCCTTGGGCGCTGGGCCGCGAGGGGTGACCTTCATCTGAACGCGAAGAAACTGACGGTCCAGGCTGGCCCTGGGGAGGTGGAAATAGGCGCCTTTGGCCCCGATGCGGACGTGCATGTTCCCCGCATCATCCAGATGCCGGTCGTGCAGCCGATGAGTCCTTGCCTTCAGCAGTAGGTCCATTCCGTTGCGCTCGAGCGAGTGACGCTTTCCGTATGTCCATGGATGATAGGCAGGGGCGCTGGTCGGGGCAATGGCCCAGGCCCGTGGGCGGGCGGTTTTGCGATTGAATCGCCCTGGGGCTGTCCCGTATATAGGTGGCCCAAAGACCGATGGAGCGGTGGGGCATCCCACTGTGCCTGCGTCCAGCGGCGCGGGCCTCACTCCTGGCGCGGCGACGGAGCCGCCGCGAAAACGCAGCCCCATGAATACAGACGGCCAGGAACGCAGCGTGATCTTCGGATGCGTGGTCGACAGTAGCCCGAGGGGGCTCTTTCAGGCCCTTCGCCTGGTCCAGTCTTTGCGCTGGTTCGGCGGCTCGCTTGCGGATTCGTCCTTTGGGGTCCACGTTGAAGGGGATTGCAGCCCCGCCTTTCAGGGGGAGCTGGCGCGCTATGGGGCGGCCGTGTGGCCCGGGGCGCCGACCGATGCCGAAAACCCCTGCCGTGCCTCTCTGTTCCTGGCCCGTCCGGACGTGGCCGAGCATGACGTGGCCGTCGTGTTGGCCCCCAACACGCTTGTTTGCGCCGATCCGGCCGCTCTGATCGATTCCCAGGCCGTCCGCGCCCGGGCCGATGATGCGACCGTCTTTCCAGACGAGGCATTCCAGCGGGCCTTCGCCTCAGTTGGCCTGAAGGTCCCGCCCAAGACCTGCACCACCGCCGTCGATGAAGCGCCGATCATTCCGTTCTTTGACACCGCTGTGGTCAGTGTGCCCACGAAGGTGCTGCCCGATCTGCTGGACAAGTGGGTGGCCTATTCCCGGCAGATAGCCGCGGACCCCAAGGGCTTGTTCAAGGCGGCGGACGTCACACTGCTCAGTCCGTGGCACAAGACGCTGCGGAAGACCGCGACCTTCGAGAAGTTTGGGTTGGCTATGGCCTTGGCGGATACCGGTGTCCCGGTCAAACCCGCGCCGGTCGAGCAGAATTGTCCGGCCAGTTATCCATCCAAGCCCAAGCTGGCCTCGGTTCGCCCCGTGATTTGCCGGTATCAGCCCGAGCCGCCAGACCGGGCGGATGGGTCGCTCGTTCACTACTTCATGCCGCACGTTGCCGGGCACGTCACCGATGCGATCGATGCATTCAACCAGCGATTGGCGTCGGAACTTGCAGATAAGCCGGACAGCCTGGCCGGGGCGGCCGCCAGTCAGATTTCCCCGGCGCCGTGGGATCAGGCCGCCGCCGAAGCGACCACCATCCGATACAAGGCGCATCCTAAGCAAAGGCCTCCGGACCTACGGATCATGATCGGCGCGTCGCCGCGGACGGGTAACAACTGGCTGAGTCATCTTCTAGCCGAGGTCTACGGCCTGACGCGTGTGTTCGAAATCGGCGGCGCCGACCGCCTGCCGCTGGTGCGGCCGGACGTGCCGTTCCTGCTCTATCAGCATGTGCCCCCCAGTCAGCAGGTGTTGGACTGGGGCGAATCCAGGAAGGTAACGTTCGTGACCGTGACGCGTCACCCGGCGGACGTGTTCCTGTCCTTCTACCACTTGGTCAATGACTTCAGCCGGACCAATCTGGGTGGCAACTTCAACAAACAACCGGGCGTGGAGAAGATCGTCGGGCAGCCGCTCGATAGCGACAGCGTCTACGATTTCTTGGCCAATGATTTCGCTCAACTCTACATGTCTCTGTATTGGGTGCTGTCGGAGCGGGCGATTTCCGTCAAGTACGAAGACTTGAACCGCGAGACCGAGAAGACCTTGTTGGCGCTAACCGAGAAGGTTCATCCGGTGGCTGTCGAACAGGTCCGCGCCGCCATCGAGGAGTGCTCCAAGGAGAAGATGCGCACCAAGAGCGAGTTCATGAAGCTCAACGTGCGCAAAGGCAACGTCGGCGACGGCATGCGGGCCTTGAACGACAGACACTTCGAGGTCCTGCGTCGGCGCCTGGCGGACGAGTTGCCCGTCCTCGGTTACGAGATATAGGTCGACCCACGGCGAGCGACGTTATGGACGCAGACGCCAACAAGGGGAGCGTCATCTTCGGTTGCGTCGTCGATGACAGTCCTCGCGAGCTGTTTCAGGCCCTGCGATTGGCCCAGTCCCTGCGATGGTTCGGAGGCCAGCTCGCCGATGCGCCGATAGCGGTATGCGTCGCGGGCCAGCCCGACGCGGGGATCCGAGCGGAGTTGGCACATTACGGGGCGACGATTTGGTCGGTAACGGCGGGGGCGGAGGCCCGCTGTCCGGCCGCCACGTTCTTGGCTCGCCCGGAATTGGCCGACTACGACGTGGCGGTGGCGATGGCCTCCAACACGCTTGTCTGTGGTGATCCGTCGGGCGTGGTCGATCCCGAGGCGGTCTCCGCTGGGCCCGACGACGTGGAGATCTTCCCTGATGCGGCGATCGAACGGGTCTTCGGTGCTTTCGGGCTTTCGGTTCCGCCGAAACAGTACCGAACGGTTGTTGACGATGCGCCCATTGCCGGGCTCTTCGATCCGGCCGTCGTGAGTGTTCCGGCGCGGCTGCTGCCGGCGTTGGCGTCGGCGTGGTCGGATTACGCCAGCCGCCTGGACGCCGATCCGATGGCGTTTCTCAGTGAGGCGGAATTGATTCGCCTCAGCGCCTGGCACAAGCCACTGCGCAGGAAGGCCGTCTGTGAGAAGTTCGGGCTGGCGTTGGCTGTGGCGGCGTTGGACGCGCCGGTCAGGGCCTTGCCGGTCGAGCTGAACTGCCCGGCGACGTACCCGTCCAAGCCGCAACTGGCGGCCGTTCGCCCGGTGATTTGTCGGTATCAGCCCGAGCCGCGGCCCCGGCCGCCCGGTTCATTCGTCCATTTCTTCATGCCGCACGTGCAGGGGGGGATCGCCGACGCCATCGATGCCTTCAACGGCCAGTTGGAGGCGGACCTGCGATCCCGGCCGGCCGCAGCCGGCGGCGGCGCGCGGGATCAAATGTCTCCGTTGCCCTGGAACGCCGCCCAGGCCAAGCATTCGCCAATCCGGCGGGACGCGTCCTGGACCTGGCGCAAACGGCCGGACCTGCGGATCGTGATCGGCGGGTCGCCACGGACGGGGAACAACTGGCTGACCTACTTGTTGGCGGAAGCCTATCGCTTGCCCCGCCTATTGCGAATCGGCCCGGCGGACAACCTCGCGCTGATCAAGCCCCGCACCCCGTTCGTCCTGTACCAGCACGTCCCGCCCAGCCGCCGGTTCCTGGACTGGGGCGCCGATCGCGACGTGCGATTCGTGACCATGACGCGCCATCCGGCGGATGTGTTCCTGTCCCTATATCATCTGGCCAACAACTACGAGCGAACGGGCCTGGGTGGCGATTTCAATCGGCAATACGGCGTAGAGAAGATCCTCGGTCAGCCCCTCGACAGCGAGAGCGTGTACGATTTCCTGACCCATGACTTCGGACACATCTATATCTCGCTCTACTGGGTGATGTCGGGAAAGGCGATTGTAGTCCGATACGAGGACTTACACGCCAACACCGAGCGCACGTTGCTGGAGCTGACGGCGAAGATCATGCCGGTGGACGTCTCGGCCATTCGTCGGGCGATGCGACGGTGCTCCAAGAAGCGAATGCGTCGAAAGAGCCCGTTCATGCGGTTCAGTGTGCGCACCGGCGCCACCGGGGAAGGCGCTCAGACCCTCAACGAGACCCACCTGGCGATCTTGCGCCGGCGCTTGGCGGACGAACTACCGGCCCTGGGTTACGAGATGTGACGGCACATCACTAGGCCGTGACTTCCTTCAGGTACCGCTGATGACGCTCTTGGCCCAAGTCGGAGATCATCTCCGCCAGCTGTGTGTTGAACAGCTCCTTGGCGAAGACGTACAGCTCATTGTCCATGGAGTTGATTTCATCCATGAGGGTTTGTTCTTGCGGGGTCAGGCCTGAGCCCGGGTTGCGCTGGGCGGAGGTGTTCGCCCTGGGGATGGGGGTATTCAGCAGCGGCAGGCCCAGCCGGTAGCACAACAGGAGCACGGTGTTGGGCATGTCTTCGCAGATGCCAACGACCTCGCAGGACTGCAGGTTGGCCTTGGCTTCGGCCAGCAGGCTCCTGTCGCGGCGGTTCCCTCGGCCTTCGATGCTTCCCTTTCTGGACAGAAACCAGGTCTGGTTGTTCATGACGGATCGGCCTGGGGGAACGTCTTGTCCCCATGCCAGGAAACCGGCCAAATCCAGGTGGCGTGCGTTATCGGGCAAGCCCCTCTTCTGTCGTTCTTCGTTGCGTGGTTGCGTGTACCTCCGTGCGAAGCGATGGACCGAGAGAACCCGGTCGGTGGGGTCCCTGAGAACCGTAACGATCCGCGGGGGCGTACTGAAGGCGTCGGCATCTCCATAGCCAAGATGGCCGGACACAACCGCGTAGTCGTCAAGCGGCCCGCAGTCAGCCAGAAACGTCCGTTTGTGGGTGTCCAGAATGAGGTGTGGGGGCAGGCCTGCCAAGAGGAACTTCTTAATGGTGTTGCCCGCGCACTTGGGAATGTGGATGAAGAACACCGGCCGTTCGGCTTGCGCGGTTCCGGCGCCTGGGCCGGCGAGCCTGCGGTCGCGCCGCCCCGCGGAGGAATTCCATAATCGGCCCAGACGCCTCGCTAACGCCCTGAGGAGGGACGGACGCCTGTCCAGATGCTTCAGGGCCTCCGGAAGGCAACGGATCTGTTGGAGACAAAACTCTCCGTCACCATCCAGAGGGCGGAGATGAAAACAACGGATGTCGTGTCTGGATAGGGATTCAATCGTGGCCGGGATGGGGATCTTGTAGACCTTGGGCCGCCCCCGGGTATCGACCTGAACGGACAGGGGGGATTCCCACAGGAGACTCCCGGGATCCTTTCCGACGACCAGCTGCAGATGGGCTCGGCCCGAGGCCCGGGCGGCCAAGGTGCATTCGATTTCTGCCAGTCGGAAGTCATCGGGGATGGCGCTGTATTGGACGAACGCCGGGCCCTCCGCAGAGGTGGGGGTCCATGCTTCGGGGCCGTCGGGCCCGGCCAGGGCGATGGTCAGGGCGCGATCCCGATCGTGCTGGGGGGCTAACTGGGGGGGAAGCAACTGGAGGGCCTTCACGCAGAACTGTCCTTCCGATTGCAGCGGATCGAAGCGAAGGCAGGCGACTTCCTTCAGAGGCAGGTCCCCTAGGCGTTCCGGTAGCGGCAAGAGGTATCGGCGAAATTGGCCGTCCGCGGTGATGGTGGTCCGGAGCTTGGCGTCCTCGTTGAACTGGCCCGGATGGCGGGCGAAGAACAGCTCGGTGAAGCACGAACCGGCCTCGTTCTTGGCGGCCATCTCAAGATAGATCATAGATGCCCCGGCCAAATCGACACCGGCGTCCAGGACGGCGAAATTGTCTCGCCCTAAGGTCTCCATCCAGCCGTCTGCCCCCGTCGGGCGGATCTTCTTGCTGCGCCATTGAGCGATGGCATCGGGATCGTCGATCAACGCGCGAGACCCAACCGGCAGCCACGAGCAGATCACCGCCTGTGGCTGGGGGGCATCACGGTTGGGGTCTGTGGCAGACGACATACGTGGGCGTCTTCCTGTCCGAGCTGATTCCCATGGGGCGTTAGGTCGCCATTAGAATCGCATCGGAGACCACGTGCAACCCGCCGGTAAGCTTGACGCTCCCGGCTGCGATCCCTAGGATCACATCCCAGAAGAACGCCGCTCTGCGCCGGGCGCGGGGTCGAGCAAGAGGGAGCGACTCGGTCACATGGTGGATATAACACGGCCCATTGTGGTTGGCGCTACCGGCGGGTCCGGCACGCGTGTGATCCAGGAGTTGCTCGTCCAGGCCGGCGTTTACATGGGGACGTATCTCAATGCGCCGGGCGATGCGCTCAGTTTCATGCCCTTTACGCAGGGGGTCGCCAACTGGGTATTGCAGCACACGCGGAGTGTGGACTACGACCTGTCGCAGCTCCCGGATTGGTTACGGAAGGAAGCATTATTGCTGCTGGCCACGTGTATCCAGAGGCACGCGGCGGGCCGGCCGCCCGAGGCAACGCTGTGGGGGTGGAAGATCCCGACCATCCTGTACGTCTTGCCATTCGTCCAGGAATGTTGTCCGGCGTTCCGGCTGATCCATGTCATCCGCGATGGCCGCGATATTGCGTTTTCGAAGAACCAGAGGCAGGTGCAGAAGTTCTACGGGGCGATTTTCGATTCCTGGCAGGAATGCCCCATGTGTGTGCCCAGCGGGCGGCTGTGGTCCCGAATGAACCGGGAGGCCCGGCAGTGGGCCGAGCGGGAACTGGCCGACCGTTACTTGCTGATCCGCTTTGAGGATCTGTGTGCGGATCCTGTCGAGGTGGGGGGGCGCATCCTCCAGTTCGCCGGGAGCAACGCGTCTCCGGCAGAGGCATGCAGCCACATTCACCCGTCGCGGTCGATTGGCCGATGGCAAAAGAACGATCGCAAGCTGGTCAAGGAAGTCCAACAGGTCGCCCGGGAGGGCTTGGAGACCTTTGGGTATATCGGCGCGTGACGGGCCTGGCTAGTGAGTGACCTTGACCTTGATTGCGCCAAGACAGTAGGCGTTCTCGCCGACGGCATCGACCGCGTAGGCTTTGAAGGCGTGGCCGCCCGGGCCCAGGGGAGTGGTTCCGAAGGACGCCCGCCAGCCGGCTCGTGCGGGGGCCACCGGTCCGAGAGCTTCGACCACGTCATCTCGGCGGACATGGGTGGTGGTCCGGGCCATCAGGTGGCCGGCCTCGCTGAGAATGAGGATGTCCACATCCTCGCGCGCCTGGCCGGCTTCGGCGGCCCATCCCCATACGAGCAGGACGCCGGGATAGGTCTGCGTCTGATCGTCAAAATGTCCGACGAACGGCCCGGGGTCGTCGTGTAAGGTCGGGCCGTCGAAGGGGGTGTTGTCATAGGCAATGAACCACTGCTGGCCGTTCGGGTGGAAATGGTCGACGTGCTTGAAGGCCAGGCCGGCTTCTTCGACCATGCGTCGCATGTCGTTCTTCCGATACGTCACGCAGCCGGGGTAGACCCATTCGTCTCCGGTGTAGCTCTCGTCCCCTTCGAAATAGGTCGCGGCAAAGACGCTCGTGGCGCACATAACGGACCGAGCCGACCGCATACAGGCTTCGGTTTGCGCCGGGGAGGTATGGGAGAAGATCGATTGGGCAATCAGGAAGTCGAACGGTTGTCCGAAGGCTGCCAGGTCGAAGGTGTCGTTGTGCTCGAACCGAGGGCGTTTGACCTCCAAGATGCTCTGGCCCAGATTCTCCTGGATACCGTTCTCGATCAACCAGTCGTTGGGCTCGAGGCCGCAGTAATTGCCCGGCAGGAGATAGGGGATGAACAGACGCCCCGACCGCAATGATCCGCAACCGATGTCGAGAAGGGAGTGGTCCTCCCGCAGGCCCAGCCGGACCATCAGATCGAACTGCATGGCCCCGATCAGGTCGTACTTATCCTCCGACCCGACGTAGTTCCGATAGCTGTCGAAGTCCTGTTGGTACGTCTCTTCCATGGCGGGCGTCCTTGCCGACGGGTGTGTTCGCGGGGCATTGTGACGCCGCGGGGGGGGTTGTTCAAGCCTCCGTTGGGATTCGAGACCGACCGTCCGCTTTCCACCCGTCGGCAATTGGCAGTTGAAGGTCTGTCCCCGCGCCTCTATACACGGTGCAGGTCGGCCGCGCTGGGCCGACGGAGAATTGATGATGTCCGAGAAGGGCCCTCCCAATTCGGCTCTCGTTAATGGAGGTATTCCTCAGCGAGTGTACCTGCCCTTGCCCGGAGAGGGGCCTAGGACGAGCCACCGCCCCTCGCAAGTGGACTTCCTCATCGTCGGCGCCCAGCGAGCGGGGACCACGGCCCTGGCGACGCTGTTGGCCCGCCATCCGGAGATCTGCCTCCTGCCTGGCAAAGAGGCCCACCTGTTCGACCGAGACGCCATCCACGCCGAATCTCGTCTGCAGGGGTTTCGTCCCTATCATGATCTCTTCACGAACTATCGGCCGGGACAGATCGTCGGCGAGGCGACCCCCACCTACATGTTCTTGCCGGATGTGGCCGCCCGCATCCGGGACTACAACCCGCGAATGAAGCTGATCGTCTTATTGCGGAATCCGGCCGATCGCGCCTATTCGCACTATGTCCTCGAGAAGCAGCGCCGCCGGGAACGTCTACCGTTCTGGCTGGCCATTCGGATGGAGCAACGTCGGCTTCGGCGGTGCAAACAGCAGGACAGCCGGAACGCCCTCGTCCATCACACCTACGTTCTGCGCGGCCAATACCGCCGCCAGATGGAGCGGCTGTTGGAGCACTTTCCGACCGAGCAGATCCGGGTCGTGCTGAACGAAGACCTGGCCGAGAATCCGGCGAAGGTCTTGCGAGATATTTGTCGCTTCCTGGGGGCTTCGGAGACCGAACCGATCGAAGCCGAGCGCGTCTTTGAGCAGGCCTATGCTCCGATGGGGCGGTTCAGCCGCGCTCATGTCCGGAGACGCTGTCGAAAGGACGTGGCGTGGTTGGAGCAGTTCCTGGGGCGAGATCTTTCCGCATGGCGTTAACCGGCCGACCGACGTCGCGCAATGAAATAGGCGTTGTTCGCTTCAACCACTCCGTGGTCGATCAGGGCCTTTTCCATTAGAAGCAACGATTCGAGCAACGCCCGATCTGCGATCGAATCGGCCCGGAAGTTGTGCACGATGTTTCGCAATGTAGGCCTCAAGAAGGATGGCCCGGCGAACTTGATCTCCATCAGGTCGAAGTGTTCCCTGGCCAGGGGAACAATCTCGGCGGCTCGGACCCCTTCGCTGGGGTCTCTGGCCAAGAAATTCTCGATCGGTATCCGTCTGACGTGTTCGCGGAGCTTCGGTTCCTTTCCCAGGATGCTGCGGTACTCAGCGGGCAGTGTCTGGAGGACCTGATTGGCCAGGGCCAACTGGGCGTCCGTCCACTGCATGCGCGAGGGCCCCACGTAGTCGGTCACGAAGAAGACACCGTCTTCCGTGAGTGCGTCGTGGACCTGTTTGTAGATATGTTCCAGGTTCTCGAAATGGTGAAGGGCGCTCTGGGCGTAGATGAAGGGGTAGGTGTTCTTGGGCAAGGCCAGGGCGTTCATGTCTGCCACCCGAAAGCGCAAACCGATGGCGCCATCCGTCTGGGCTCGCCGTTCGGCGATTTCGATGGCGCTGCCCGACAGATCGTAAGCGTCCAGGGCGTCGAACCAACCTTCGGCCTTTAGCCGCAGGGCCAGTTCCCCCCGGCCGCAACCGAGCTCTAGGGCGCGACCCACGGGGAAGGCCGGCAGGCGGGGACGAACCGCCTTCCACGGGCCGACCCCGTCGTAGTAGTGGGTGTTGATCCACTCCTGGACTACAGGGTGATCGTGTATCTGCACCCACTTGAACCGCTCGTCGTCGTCGCGGCGGATGTGTTCTTCATCCCATTTCCGGGCGGCTCTTTCACTGGGTCGCATTCGTGTCGTTCCGAGATATCTTGCAGTGGTCCTACGGGTCAACCTGGAATTCCGGGTGGTCGGCCGGCATGCCGACCAGCCTTCGCTCGACCCATTCGTCGATGACGATGTCGGGTTTGACCTGTTCGATCATGACCTTAAGACGGTCGTAGTCGGACGGGCAGAAGACGAAGGCCGCCCGTTCGAAGTGCTCCGGCAAGAGCTCCATGATCTCGTGGTTGAAGAACGAGTCGTTGAACACCAATAATCGTCCGCGACCGTTGGGGTTCGTGAAGACGCGCGGGCGCCGGTTCTTGGCGAACCGGGGCCACTTGGCCCTATCGGGCAAGACCAGGTCTTCCGGTTGCGCCTGCCGGTCAAAGCGCGGGTGAAGGGCGTCCGAGGGATGCGTTCGAGTCTTGGCCAAGCCCATCATGTTGCGCAAATCGCCGCCTCGGTCGAAACGGACAACATCGAAGTCATCGAGCGTGTGCGCCTGAATGTGCGGGAACCACGTGGCCAGTTCGCGGCAGAGCCTCTGGTAGCCGATCAGCCGCCCGCGGGCGTTCCAGTGGGTGTCCAGGGGGAAGTAGATGCGGTCGTGGGCCTTGGCGGCCAGGAGGTCGTCCCGGAAGTCTACAATCGGAACGGTGCTATTGGCCCGCATGTGCGTGACGAGCTGGTCGAGGCGGGATTGGCCCCGGTTGCGCTGAATGTGGTCGGGGAGGTTTTCCGGATAGATCGTGGCCTTGTTCGGCGGGATCACGAACAGATATCGGATGCCCTGTTCGGCCAACCAGGCCTGTCGGCGCTCCAAGACGCGTTGCCATCGGGCCAGCCGTTGCGGCGTGAGGGGATCCTGGCCCATGAAGTCCCCGAGAATGCGCGCCTCGGTATAGAACAGCCACCCGTTCTTCCCGAAGATCACTTTTGGCGCAGCAACCTGGAGGCAGTCGCGCTTGATCCGCTGATGGAGTTGCATCAGGAAGCGGCGGTACCCGAAGTGATCGTCGTAATAGGCTTCGAAGGCTTGGGGATAGGCCTTGATAGACGCGATCGACCGGAGATCTAACTGAGGTCGCTTGGCCAAGGCCCGCTTCTCCGCGGCGGGCCCGGCCACGCCGTCCCTGCCCAGCCACGGGCCCGCCACGGGCAGCCACATCGCCGTGAAGAACGCGGCGATCAGTAGCGCCTCGCAGGAGGCCTTGATTCGGGATGGTCGGACGGTGTCGGGCATGGGTCAGAATCGGAAATAGATGAAGGGGTTGTAGGTCCCACCGGCCAGGGCCGCCACGGATATCAGCCCCAGGGCCGCCAAGACGGCCAGATGAATGCCCTGCACGCACAGCTCCAGAGCCGCTCGGCCCGGCTCCGATTGGTGCGAAACTCGCTCTTGCCACCGGCGTGTGATCAACGGTACGACCGGGGCCGACAGAACAACACCGGCGACCAGGGCAATGACCGTGTCCGTGTGGACGTACCGGGCGACACTGTGGACCACACCGTTTCCCTCGGCGAAACCGGCCATCGCCTTGAACATGGCCATGGCCTGGCCGAAGGTGTCGGCCCGGAACAGCACCCACCCCCCGACGAACACCGCAACGGTGTAGATGTGGCTCAGAACGCGCCGAGGCGCAATGAGGTCGCCCAACCCCACACGTTCAAGGACCAGGAACGCCCCGTGGTACAAGCCCCACACGACGAAAGTCCAACTCGCGCCGTGCCAGAACCCACACAGAAGGAAGACCACCACCAGGTTCATGTAGGTCCGATGGGCGGCGTGTCGCGACCCACCCAGGGGGATGTACAGATAGTCGCGGAACCACGTTGATAGCGAAATGTGCCATCGCTGCCAGAATCCTCGCATGGAGCGGGCCACATAGGGATAATTGAAGTTCTCCGGAAAACGGAAGCCCAGCATTTGGCCCATGCCGATGGCCATGTCCGAGTAGGCCGAAAAGTCGAAGTAGATCTGCAGGGAGTACGCCATCGCCCCCAGCCAGGCCAGCGGCGTTGTCAGGTCGCGGTTGGCCAGCCCAAACACCGTATCGGCCAGAACGGCCACGGTGTTGGCCACGAGGACCTTCTTTGCCAACCCCAGGATGAACCGGGATATGCCTTCCACGAACGCCGCTCGGCTGACGGTTCGCTTGACCAATTGCGTCGCGATGTCGCGGTATCGAACGATAGGCCCGGCGACCAGTTGGGGGAACATGGTGACGTAGCAGGCGAAATCAATGAAGTTCCGGGTGGCCCGGACGTGCCCGCGGTAGACGTCGATGGTGTAACTCATCGACTGGAAGGTGTAGAAGCTGATGCCCAACGGCAGGTGGATGGTGGCGAAGCTCTTCCACGCCGCGGCGCTGAGGCCAAAGGCTTCGGCGGCGGCGTTGTAGTTTCCGACGGCAAAGTTGAAGTATTTGAAGTAACCCAAGAACGCCAGGTTGGAACAGATCGACAGGATCAGCCCAAGCTTCTGAAGGGGGCGGCGATGCCCGCCACGCTTGAGCCTGGGGATTCGTCTTTGCCACAGCCCGCCGGAGATCAGCAGGCCGGCGGCGTAGTCGATGCCGGTCGATGCGATGACGATCCAGACCAGGAACTTCTCTCCCCAGAAGTAGAACAGCAAACTTACGGCCAGCAGGAGCAGATTGCACAGTCGACGAAACACCTGCGGACGAACGCCGAGCGTCACCGGCAGGAATAAGACGTGGTAGGCCGTCAGAACGACGGGAAGGTACAGCGTTAGGAATAGGATGGACGCGAAGACCATGCCGGCGAACTGCTTTCCATAATCTCGCCGTTGCGAGCGTTGCCCGTGGGAGTGTCTCTGGGGACCGTTCCGTCGGGCGGTATGGTACTGCAAGGGCGCAATGACTGACAACCCGCCTTCGCCGGCGCCGAGCCGATCAGAATCACCTTGCGGCCGCCTGTGACCGGGCGTAAAAAGATCGCACCCTTCCTCGATAGGGCCGTCCCGTGTTCGGGCGACGCACGCCGCCGGGCGGGCCCGTGGCGAGTCGGGGATCGTGAACGGATGTCAGAGAACGCAGACAAGGCGGTCGTCATTCTAGGGATGCATCGCAGCGGCACGTCCGCGGTGGCCCGGTGTCTGGAATCATCCGGTGTGTACCTGGGCCCGCCGGCGGCGATGATCGGCCCGTCGGTCGATAATCCGAAGGGCTTCTTCGAGCTGACCAGCATCGTGGCGATGCACGAACAACTCTTGGCGGCGCTGGATCGCGGGTGGGATAGTTCCGTGGCCATGCCGCCGGAATGGTGGACGCTGCCGGAAGTTGCTCCGTTCTTCGATGACGCCCGACGGGTTGTCGAGTCCACCTTTGCAGGGCAGATGTTGTGGGGATGGAAGGATCCGCGAACGTGTCTGGCCTTGCCCTTGTGGCAACGCGTATTGGCCGAGCGAGGAACGGATGTTCGCTATGTCCTCGTCTGCCGGAATCCTCTGGATATCGCCGCGTCCCTACAGAAGCGAAACGGTTTCACCCCCGAGAAGTCCATTGCCTTGTACGTGCTGCACATGTTGCATGCGTTCTACCACACGCGCGACGCCCGTCGGTCGGTGGTCTTCTACGAGCAATGGCTCGACAACGGGCAGGAGGAATTGGATCGGGTGCTTCAGGAGCTTGACCTGCCGTCGCCCGATGCGTCCGTGCGAGAGCGCTTGGCCCAGCAGGTCGACCCGGCCCTGGCGCACAACCGCACCAGCGAGGCCGACACCGATCGCCGACTGACCGGCATCGGGCGGCGCGTCCACGAACTGACCCGACGGATGACGGGCGACGATGCCGAAGGGGCAGCGGCGGAGTTGGCATCGCTCCTGGCCGACTATGAGTCGTTCTCCCCCCTGATCAGCTCACAGGTCGAGCCGGCCGGGCCGAGCATGACCCAGGTGTTCGACTTCACGGAAGGATCTGCAGCGGAGACCCGATCAGTCTCCGTCCATCTGCACGGGGGCGGGCAGGTCCGCACTTACGTGTTTCCATTGCCCTGGCCAACGGCGACCCATATCCGATTCGACCCCACCAGCGACGCTGGCTTGTTGACCTTTCAGTCGATCGAGTTGTGGGAAATGGACGGTCAGGATGTTGAAGCAGGCAAGCTCATTCACCGTTACACGCCCGAGGAGGTGAAGATCGGCCAGCAGTTGATCGCCATCGATGATCCCCCCTGGTCCTTCGTCGCGACGGGGCCGGATCCTCAACTGTTTGCGTCGCTGCGGTCGAATCGGTCACGGAAGGGCCGAGCGTTGATCGTCAAGATGAGCTTCCACCACCAGATCGGGCGGAAAGCTCTGTCGAAACTGGTGGCCTCTCTGGCGGACGGAGCACCGGCGCCGTCGGCGCCGTCCGTGGCGGACGTGGCGGAATTGGCGCAGATGCGCCAACTGCTGAGAGACCAGGCGATCGAACTGGGGGAGACCACAGAGGAACTGGCCCGCCGCACCCGCCTGACCGATGAGATCGATCGTGAGATCAGCCTGCTTGTCTCCGAAGCGGCGCAGATACGCGAAGACATGGTCGCCCAAGTTGAGGCTACGGCGAAACTCGAGACTCAACTGGCCGACCGAACCACGCAGCTGCGAGACGCCCAGCGCGATTTGGGCAGCGCGACGGCGGCGTTGTCGCAAGGGCAGCAGGAACTGTCCCGAGAACGGGCCGAGCTGTCGGAGGCCCGGGAAGGCCTGGCCAACGCAACCACCGAACTGACCCAGTCCAAGGGCACTCTCCTGCGAAAGGACCAGGAACTCAAATCGCTCCGGGAGTTCCTCAACGAGGCCAAGGATCTCGTTCGCGACGTTCGCGGCGCGGTCCACAGCATGCCGGCGGCGCCCACGGTGGCTCCCGAGCTGCCGTCGGACGTTGCGGTGCAGGACATGTTGGCGCGACTGCTGTCGCTTCTGAAGCATGACACCTATGTCTTGGCTCTGTCACACGCGGATTACTTGGTCTGCCTGGGGGGGACGGAGAAGCTGCTTCGAGAAGAGCAAGGGAATCTGGACAAGCAGGGCATCTCCTATCTGCAACTGTCGACCTATCAGCCGCAACGGAGCAAGACCGAGGATGGGACCTACAACCCCCTGTTGGTCGTGAACGTCGATTCGCAGCCTTTGGGCACCTGTTCGGCCTCCTTCTTGATGACGGCTTTGGAACTCCTGCGCGAGACTCACGTCGCTCGCCCCGTGGCCGTCCACCTGCATCAGTTGATGCATTGGCCTCTGCCGAGCGTTGATTTTCTTCTGGAAGGGATCCACCCGCCCGTGGTGCGGTTCTTCCTGCACGACTATGCGTCCATTTGCCCCCAGTTCAATCTCCTGCGAAACGACGAGGAGTACTGCGGGGGCAGCTCAGATCCGGCCGCTCCAATGTGCCAGGACTGCAAGCACGGGCCGAGACGACGAGACTATTTCCCTCTGTTCCAATCGCTGTTCGAGCGGTGGGAGGTGGAGATGATCGCGCCGAGCCAGACCGCTGCGGACGTCTGGCGAGGGGCCTTTCCTCAGCATCGCGACCTGGTCCGGGTCGTTCCTCATCTTGTCGTGGCCGAACGGCCCGCCGACCATTCGGCCCGCTTGGCCCGGCTGAAGAAGTCCAGTAAGAAGCTGCGGATCGCCTACATTGGCTACCAGGCGGATTGCAAGGGCTGGCCCTTCTGGCGTCAGACCGCGTGCGATCCGACGTTGCAGAGCCACTACGACTTCTACACCCTCGGGGCTTGTTCCGATCCGCCCGCCCATATGAAGTGTGTGGCAGTATCGTTTATCGAAGGCGGGCTGACCGCGATGGTTGACGCCCTCGAGGCCCATGACATCGACATCGCGTTCCTGTGGTCGATCTGGCCCGAGACCTACAGCTACACCGCCTTCGAGGCTATGGCGACCAATTGCCTAATCATCACCAACAGCAAGAGCGGGAACATTGCCGTGCTGGCGGGGGCCGAACACCGGGGGTGTGTGTTCGAGAGTGAAGAAGACGCCCTGGCCTTCCTTCGAGAACCGGGGCGGGTCCGAGACGCGATCCGGCAGGCGCTGGCCCACAACGGGCCGTTGACCATGTCGTCGAATCCGGAACTCGCGCTGGGGACCGCCCAGATGCTCGTTGTCCCCAGCAGGCTCGCCGACGTCACCGCCGAAGAGGTCCTTCAGCGCGCCGCCGAGCGAGGTCTGGCGAACCTGGTGGCCCGGCTGAGCGGAGAGCTACACATTCAGAGAGGCATTCCCCGTCAACTGGAAGAAATCCACGAGTTGCGGGATTACATTGATCATCTTAATGAGTGGCATGGCAGGAAGGACGCCGTCATTGACTACTACCGGTCTTCTCGTGTTCACCGTGTGGCGGGCTGGCTGGGGCGAATCGTCAGGCTGGGCAAGTCCGCCTCGCCGAAGACGCCGGCGTCGTAGCCGACTGAGAACGTGATGGCAGCGTCTGACAACACCAAGGTGTCTCCGGTTGCCGAAACCGCCGACCCGCCGTCCGAACGGGCCGACGCCCTCAAGAGCAGTGATGTCGGCGCGGTGGCGGCGGTCGTTGAATCGATCGCGACGGCGCTGAGGGGAAGCGACTATGTGGTGGCGCTTTCGCATTCCGATTATCTGGGGCGACTGGGCGGGACGGAGAAGTACCTGCGCTGCGAGCAGCGTCAGTTGACCGAGCGTGGCATCTCCTATCTTCAAGCGTCGGTCTTCGGGCAAGGCCTTCAGTCACGGCCGGCCTCGGGGAGGGGGCAGCTGCTGATGGTCAACGTCAACGGCGAGCCGGTGGGGGTCCTCGCCGCTGAATTGGTGGCCGACGTCCTGGGGCAATTGGGCCCGGCGCGGTCGAGTACGTGTGTGGCTGTTCATTTGCACCAGCTCCTTCATTGGTCAGTCGAAGCGGCGGAGCTGATCGTCGACGCCGCTCAGCCGGAGGCGTTGCGCTGTTTCGTTCACGACTACTACACGGTTTGCCCTCAGTTTCGATTGCTTCGGAACGACAAGACCTACTGCGGGGCTCCCGACATTGACTCCCGAGCATGTCGCACGTGTAGGTACGGCCGGGCCCGGCGGGCCCAAATGGCTCCGATGCGACGGCTATTGGACCGGAGCAATCTGGAAGTCGTTAGCCCATCGGAGACAGCCGCGGAGATCTGGCGCCGGGAGTCCCCCTCTCATGCCGACCGGATCCGGATCGTTCCTCACCAGCATCATCAGCTGGTTGGCCCTCCGGATGATCAACGGGCCCGGCGGCTATCCGACCCGGCCTATCGGCCTCGCCTGGCGTTCGTGGGGAACCAACATCCGGCCAAAGGCGGCATGGCATGGCGACAAGTCGTAGTGGACCCGACGATCGCCAAGACCTACGAGCTTTTCGCCCTGGGTCATTGTCGCCTCTGTCCGCCCTACGTGACGCACGTGCCGGTGTCGTTCCTGGCCGACGGCCACGACGCGATGCTGGAGACCCTTCGTGAGCACCAGATTGATTTGGCGATGCTATGGTCGATTTGGCCGGAAACCTATAGCTACACGCTTCATGAAGCGTTGGCTGCCAACTGCTTCGTGCTGACGTGTTCGCTTAGCGGCAACATTGCCGCGGTCGTTCAGGACACCGGCCGGGGTCGCGTCTTCGATTCCGACCCGCGGTTGATTCGGTTCCTACGGAACGACGCTGCCGTTCGCGCAGCCGCGGGCGCGTGTATCGGCAATTACCAGCAGGCCAAGCTGACGGACAACGACGACGTCGCCCGTCGGATTGACTCCGGGCGCACTGGCGCCAGCAGGGCGGCGACAGCCGAGGCTGTTGCGCCGCCTGACGGGATGGCCGCCCGCATCCAACGGACTGCCGAGGCCCGCCGGAAGGTGGCGTGGCTGGCAAGCGAGGTCCAACGCCAGCAGGAAGGACTCCCGGCGGGAGGGGGGCGAGGACTTGCCTCCCGAGCGCGGCGGAGCGTTCCGAAGGGGCTTCGTCAGTGGCTGCGCCGGCGGCTGGCCAGGCCGACGAGGGTGAGCATTCTGTTGGCCCGTTCGATGTTCACACTGCATCGGGCCGCCAAGGCACTGATGGGTCGAGAGGAGCTGTAAGCGACCCCGACCGAATCGGCGGGTCGCGCGAAAACACTTGCAGGGACCTTGTGGCGAACGCAGAATTACCCGGCGGCCCGAACGCACACCCGCTGGTGGTCGAGGCGAATTGATGGATTACTTCACAAGCATTACGGCGAACTACCTTCCCAAAGCCCGGACGTTGGCCAAATCGGTCAAGCAGCACGTTCCCGGCTCGCGATTCCACCTGATGTTGTCGGACGACCTTCCGGCATCAGTAGATCCGGCGGCCGAACCATTCGATTCGATCATCAGCCTGGAAGACTTGGCTCTCCCGTACTTGGACGCCTGGATCTTCAAGCACACGGTCGTGGAGCTGTGTACCGCCGTGAAAGGGGCGGCCTTTCTTCAGATTATCGAGCAACACAACGCGGAGAAGGTCGTCTATCTTGACCCGGATATTCTGGTCTTGGCCGATCTGGCGCCCCTCAGCGTGATGCTGGACAGCCACAGCGTTCTTCTGACCCCCCACCAAGTGGTGCCCGAAACCGAGCCCGGCGCCATTCTGGACAACGAAATTTGCAGTCTGAAGCACGGCATCTACAACATCGGCTTCCTGGCGGTTCGCGCCGATGACGAAGGCCTGCGTTTTCTCCGCTGGTGGCGTGATCGTCTTCTGGATTACTGCTACGATGACATCCCCAACGGGCTGTTCACCGATCAGCGGTGGGTGGACCTGGCGCCGGCGTTCTTCCAGGGAGTCCACATCGTGCGCGACAAGCCCTATAACGTCGCCACCTGGAATCTGACCCATCGCCACGTTGAACGAGGGCCCGACGGACGTCTGGTCGTCGACGGCGAACCGGTCCGCTTCTACCACTTCTCTGGATTCGACTCAGGCGATCAGGGCATCATGCTGTCCAAATACGCTCCGGCCGGATCCCCCTTGTTTGAGTTGCGTCGAGCCTACATTCAGCAAATGAGCGACGAGGGCCAAGAGACGTTCGGCGCACTGCCCTGCAAGTTCAGTTGCTTCTCCAACGGAGAGCCGATTCGACGGGAGCATCGCGTCCTCTATCGTCTGCGGGAGGACCTTCAGAAGGCGTTCCCCCATCCGTCCGTGGTCCAAGACGACCAGGCGTGTTACTACGACTGGTTCGAGAAGACCCGCCCCCAGGAACTCGAGGCCGTCGAGGGCTATCAGGAAGAAGTCGGCGATGATCCCGATGTGGCCGTCAGCATGCTGATGGCGGAAATCCGGTCGATTCAAAACTCTCGGTCCTACAAGCTTGGGCGGGCCCTGACGCGCCCGTACCGGGCGCTTCGTCGCTGTCTAGGCCGCTCCAAGCCGTAGACCCGCTACCAGGGAAGCATCTCCTCATATTCGCACAGCTGCCGAAGGTAGTTGGCATAGACGCTCTTGCCCATGGTGTCGGCTTGAGCCAGAACATCGGCTCGGGTGATCCACTTCTGACGACACGCGATTTCCTCCAGGCAGGCGACCTTCAGACCTTGTCGTTCTTCGATGGCTTCGATGAAGTTGCTGGCCTCCAGAAGGCTTCGGCTGGTGCCCGTATCCAGCCAGGCGATTCCTCTGCCCAGGCGTTCTACCGTTAGCGCGCCATCGGCCAGATAGGTGCGGTTGAGGTCCGTGATCTCCAGTTCGCCGCGTGCGCTGGGCTGAAGGGCCCGGGCCCGGCCGACAACATCGGCGCCATAGAAGTACAGGCCGGGAACGGCGTATCGGCTTCGAGGCTCACTGGGCTTTTCCACCAGGGCCAGCACCGTGCCGGCTTCGTCAAACTCCACCACGCCGTATCGCTGCGGGTCGCGGACCGCGTAGGCGAAGATCCGGGCGCCGTCGGTGATGGCCGATCCGCGCCGCAGCGCCTCCGGCAGGCCGTGACCGTAGAAAATGTTGTCGCCCAGGACCAGGCAGACCGGATCGCCGCCAATGAAGTCGGCGCCGAGGATGAAGGCCTCGGCCAGCCCGTTGGGCTCGGGCTGAGGCGTGTAAGAGAACGACATCCCTAGATGTCGGCCATCGCCCAGGAGACTCTCGTACAGGGGCAGGTCGGTCGGCGTGGAGACAATGAGGACCTTGCGAATGCCGGCCAGCATCAGCACGCTCAGGGGGTAATAGACCATCGGCTTGTCGTACACGGGGATCAGCTGCTTACTGACCACCAACGTCATCGGGTGAAGCCGTGTGCCGCTGCCGCCTGCAAGGATGATGCCTTTCATGGTCTCTGTTGCTCCATGTGTGTGTCGCCGCAAGATGAACCGGCCTCTGTCATCATGCCCGCTGCCCCGACAATTGCAATAGTCGTATGGGCCCGATCACGGTCCGTAGGGGACACCATGCCTTGTCATTTGCTAGTGGCCCCGGATCGCCACTATACTCTGCAGCCATGATCGGGCCACCGTCCACGCCGACGCCACCTTCCCCCCCGGCCGTCGGGGGGCCGACCAGATGTCTGGTCGGCCTGTTGGTCGTCCTGGTGGTGTGTCTGGGCATTCGCGTCTGGCTGATTGGGCATTCGGATGTCATTGCCCGCGACGGGACCGTCTACGTGCACATGGCCCGGGAGATCTCCGAGGCCTTGGATAGCGGGCAGCCGATCTCGGAGGTCTTGACCGGCTACGACTACCATCCCGGTTATCCGGCGCTGATGGTGACCGTTCACCGGCTTTGGCCGAACATGGGCGACTCGGACCGAGCGAGTTGGGAACGGGCCGGTCAGGCGATCTCGTTTGTGGCGGCCTTGGGGGCGATGGTGGCGATATGGGCTTTGGGGGGGCTGATCTTCAACTGGCGGGTCGCGTGGATCGGCGCGTTGCTGTTTGGGGTGGGGCGGAATTGGGCCGAACTGGGCGCCGATGTGCTCAGCGATACCTTGGCCATCTGCTTGGGGACGTGGGCGTTCGTATGTGTGATCCGTGCCGGCGCCCAATTGCACCGACGATCGAATCGGGCCATCTGGCCTGCCATTGGCGTGGGGTTGCTGGGCGGCATTGGATACTTGGTCCGTCCGGAAACTGCTCTGGTGGCCATCGTGGCCGTGGCGTTCTATGTGTTCCTGGTCTGTCGAAAGGCGGCCCCCTGGCGACTGGCGCTGTGGTGTGTGTTGGCGGTGGTGACGTCAGCCCTGTGCGTGGGCGTTCCCTACGCGATGACTATCGGATCCCTGACTCTTAAGAAGCCTTGGGTCGTCCTGCTCTTGGCGGGCGCCTTGATTGTGGGCGCCATCGCCCTGTTCGGCCTGGGCCGACTGCTGCTGCGCCGACTGTCTGTGCGCGTGTTGGCGGTTGGCGGGGCGTGCGCGGCGGTGGTGGCGTTGGTGGCCACTCGCCTGTTGGCCGGCTCGGCCCGGTGGGGGCAGTTGCTGGCCGGCCCGGACGAACTGATTGACGAAAGCTTTGAAGCGCTTCATCCGGCGGTGGCAGCCATGGCATGTGTGTGGTTCGGGGTGTACTTGACACAGAATGTGGGGAGGGTGGCACTACCCAGCTCACTGCTCCTGCCGGTACGCCGACGGGCGGCCTTCCCAATCTGGGCGATGCAGATCGGCTTTGTGGGCCTGTTGCTGTCGCTCTACTACAGCTACGGGTACATCTCCCAGCGACACCTCATGCTGTGCGCCGCCATCCTAGCGCCGTTCGCCGGAGCGGGGGTTGCGGCTTTGGCTGAGGCCATTCGGCTCGTGGGCGACCGGCATGGCCGGAAGATCCCGGTGATCGTGCCGACAGGGGGGATCATCCTCGCGGTCGTTATTCCCGTCACGATTCATTCCCTGCAACCCCTTCACGAAGGATGGGGGCCGTATCGGCAAGCGGGCGAGTATGTCGGCCGCCACGCGGGTCCCGATTCCATTGCCTTGGCCGATACGGCCAGCTATGTCAAGCACTACGGGGGCGTGCGGACCTTTGCGGTGCCGGCGGATGCCAGCGGGGCCCTTGATGTTGATCGGTTGCGAAGAATGGCCGACAAGAACCCTCGCTTCCAGTACCTGGTTGTCCGGCGACGTCGCCCTGTGCTGACGGAGGCATTGGGCCAGGGATGGATTCAGGAGGCGGCGGTGTTCAGGCGGCGGGCCGACGGGACGGACTCTCGTCGGGACGTTTACGTCTACACGCTCGGCGCGGCCCCGCGCTAGAAGGCAAGCCGGTGCGCATTGCTCTCGTTCATGATTGGCTGACCGGAATGCGGGGGGGAGAGAAGGTCCTGTCCGGCCTGTGTCGCCTGATTCCGCAGGCGGACCTGCTGACCCTCCTGCACGTGCCGGGCTCCAGCGATCGGCACATCGAGCGAATGCGGATTCGGACCAGCGTGCTCAACGACCTGCCGGGGGCGCCCCGGTACTATCGCCATCTCCTTCCGGTCATGCCTCTGGCCATGGAGGCCCTGGACGCCCGCGACTACGACCTGATCATCTCCTCCAGCCATTGCGTGGCCAAAGGCGTCATCCGGTCGCCCGGGGCCAGGCACATCTGCTACTGTCACACGCCCATGCGGTACCTGTGGGCGCAGGGTCGGGCCTACGGGCGGTCCATGGGCGTCAGCGGATGGGCCCTTCGGCTGATGCGGCCCTATCTGCGGGCCTGGGACCGGCGCAGCGCCACGCACGTCGATACCTTCGTCGCCAACAGCCGCAATGTGGCCGACCGCATTGACCGGATCTACGGGCGGCGGGCGAGCGTGATATACC
>CAYRZU010000035.1:0-32722 GCA_964428895.1 uncultured Planctomycetaceae bacterium | reverse complement strand
TCCGTGACTTAGTTCAACGCCCACGGATTACCATTGTCGCTGACGACGTACAATCCGTTTCAGCCCTCTCGGTGGTACTTTCCAACTTGCGCTGAGATCCCTTGTGCGTCAGCGTCAGAATCACAAAGGCCAGGCCACCAGCGATAAGCACAAGAACAGTGAAGAACAAGATGGTCTCGAAGCTGCCCGAATAGGATGGTCGGGGAGTACCATGCTGCACGGCCTTGAAGTCCATGATCAGGTCTGGGAGAGCCACCAATAGGGCTAAGCCCACAATGATCAGCAACATCGTGCGCAATACTCGCGCATATGCTTGCCAGAGGGATCCCATCTTTCTCCATTTCTACTGGGCCTATTCCCAGATGTTCCGCTAGGCATTACCAGCGGGTCAAGCGTCGATACTAGGCCTTTCGTTCTCCGGCACAAGCCACTCCCCGCAGAACCGACATTTCTTGGCGACGACCTTGATACTTTCCGCGCAGAACGGGCAAGGCTTCCTGTCCTGTAATAGTGGCGCGAGCGGCTCTTGAGGTCGTTGTTCCTCGGTCACTTCCCTAGGATCTACTTGAGGTACTTGAAGGGTTGAGGTCGCTCCAGACGATTCTTCCCCTCCCTCATCTGCTGCTTCCTCCACGGGGGCATCTGCCAAGACGGCCGCCTCCCCCCCGGGGGGGGGAACGGCGGCATCGGCAACTTCTGCACGCCGCCGCTTAAATGTGCGAATGAGCTCCGAAGATCCTTCCTTACTCACCCCCAAGGGCTGCAACTGAGCGATGATTACTTCCTCGCTCTCCTGGCTCTCGATCATCGTCCGGGCCACGCCTAGGGCCAGATCCTCCGCGTTCTCGTCCCAACCTTCTTGAGAGGTGAGATACTCCTTCAATTCCTCGATGGTGGCGGGCCTTGGCAGAGCGTCGATGCGGCTGGCCTGGTCCTCTTTGGTAAAGGCCAGCTTGGCCGCAAGGCAGTAGATCCCGAAAGGGATGAACACAGCAAGAAACACTGACGGAAGCCCGTAGATCAGCAGGTCGCCCCCTCCCTCCGCTATCGATTCAGGTAGAACAGTCCCTGCGACCATGACACACAAGAGAATCGAGCAAAGTACAGATGGCGAACATAACGTTCCCAGTAATGCTCCTCAGCAGGCTAGCCTTCTTCCGCTTGCCGTTTATCGTTGACCAGTGGATTGCCACGGCTGCGCAACTCACCAAGCCGATCCCCAGAAAGAAGCGAAAGTATGCCATCACACCTATGACTAGCAATGGCAAGGCGACCAATACCATACAGCCAGTGAGTCCTTCCACTGTTCGTTGCTGCGACATGCCCTACTTCCCTTCGCGTCCCTGTTGGCCCTAGTGCAGCCCGAGACCGAGCTGAAACCGCCCAAAAGTGCTACCCGCTCCCTCGATTCTTCAGGGCTTCGGACAGACTGTCAAGGTTGCATCGCCTCCCCATTCCTCCTGCCCTCGCCGCCGAGCCCAAAGGAGATCGCCAGATCTACGGTTTTCTACGGGAGCCCATCACCCTCTACCCACCCAGGACCCCGCGAAAAGGGGCTGTATTCTGGCCCTTCCTTCATCCGGCCGGGCCAGAACTCAGGAGTCATTTCTCCCCTTCTGAGGCCCGATTCGTCCCGTTCCTGGACCGGGCTGGGCCGCTTCTGGCCCAGTTCTCTCCGGGAATGGACGGCCACATACCTGTTCCGCCAGGAACATCCCGGCCCCCACAGGCCGGCCAACTGCCCCCGTGGCGAAGCCCCCCAACTTCAAGTAGACTAGTTAAGTCAGCGATATGGGGTTGGAAATGGCTTACGAAGACATCTACTCAGTGATTGCACGGCTCCGCATGCCAAGCACCGAAAAGCGTCTGCAAGCTGCAACCGCACTGGGAAAGCTTGAGGACAAGCGCGCCTTTGAGCCCTTAGTCATTGCCCTTACCGACGAGGATCCTGGTGTCCGCGCCGAAGCAGCCCGGAGCCTGGGAATGCTCAAGGACAGCCGTGCGGAGCCGCCGTTGATCGCTATGCTCGCCGAAGAACACGCTGAAGTCATCGGAAACGTAATGGACGCGCTAATAGAGCTGATGGGATCCCGAGCGATCCTCCCGTTGATCGAGCAAACCCTAGGCGACCGGCAGCTCTGGCAAGTAGAGGAAGGAGCGGTCGAAGCTCTACTCGGCGCTCTGGTTAGTATTGGCGACAAGTCTGCTATCGGACCTCTGATCGAGAATATCCTCTGGCGTTTTGATGAGGACAACTACCTCCTGGGGGAAGTCTTTGATGCCGTAATTAGAATAGACGAGGACGAAGCGGCCGAAGCGCTCATACGCTCGCTTGGCACCTGTAGCTGGGAAACAGCGCATATTGCGACTATAGAGGTCTTGGGGAATCTCGGTAACGAACGCGCTGTCGAGCCGCTGATCAACGAGCTTCGCCGCCCCGAAGATATTAGAGATGCTGCCGCTCGGGCCCTTGCCAAGCTGGGAGACGATCACGCCATCATTCCGTTGCTGGCTCAACTCCGCAAGTACCCTTACGCCGATGTAGATGAGGGTTGCGACGAAGAAGAGACGCTTGCCATAGCGCTTTGGGAACTAGGTGTTCCAATCACAGATAGCACGAAGAAGAGCGGAGTCGAGTGTCCTGTGACCACGCTAATCACGGCGCTCGAACACAGGAACCATGGGATCCGCGCCCGTGCGGCCGATGCGTTGGGGTTTATCGACGATGTTCGAGCGGTCGAACCATTGATTCTGGCCCTTGCTGACGAGGGCTCACAAGTTTGCTGGAACGCGGCGCAGGCCCTGAGGCGAATGCGTGATGGACGAGCTGTCAAACCGCTGACTGACTTCGCCAAGAAGGATAAGGAGTGGGCCGAGATTATGGATGTCGCGCTGGAAGAGATCAAGGAGTTCAAGTCCAGCTTCTACGATGCTCTGGACAGCGCACACAAGGGCCATTTCCGGCCCTACTAGTGACAACTGAGGCAAATGAGAAGGTAGAGCACGTAGCAAGACAGCCAGCAGACCTTCCATAACCGTAGGGACGCTATGGGCCAGACCTACGAGGCAACATGTAGGGGGTGCGGGAAGCAGTTCAGACTCAGCGATGGCGGTGGCTTTCGGTTCGTCCAGGTGCGGTGTGAGAACTGTGGGGCCACGAAGAACCTTCCAAGGGAACGGTCACGGAAGCGAGAGGATTCCATACTGCAGCAACTCGAGGCGTGTAGATGCGGAGGCGCGTTTTCCCTGGATGCGCCGCCGCGCTGTCCCTTCTGTCATTCGTCTGATTTGGACTTAGGTGAGCCCGAAATCTACTACGACTAGTGCGGCCAACTACCTCTGGGCTCTCACCATCGCCAACATGCCCGCTTTGACCGCCCCGGGCAGATCGTCCCAAGCGTCGGCCACAGTCTGTAGGTCGGGATCGCCCGAAACTACCTTGTCGCTCTCCTTGTCGTCACTCCGTACATTCCCTGTATCGGCCCTGTCATCCCCTGTCGCCGGATCGGTGTGCGTCGGCGCGTGACAACGGCCACTGCCCGGTTGCGAATCGCCCTGTGTTTGCAGGGCCTCAGTCGCTTCCTGACACTGGCCGTCATCGTCTGTTACTTCTAAACGGAGAGGGCGGGATTCGAACCCGCGGGACAAGGAATACCTCGCCCAACGGTTTAGCAAACCGTCGCATTCAGCCACTCTGCCACCTCTCCACGCATTTCGCGGCATGCGGCGAAGCGATACCTTATCGCGACTGCCTGACGGTGTCAAGCTGCGCTGGCGGCGCATGCCAGCCAGATCATCGAACTTGCTTTTAAAGGGCGGCGACCTACACTCAGACACCATGAGCGTCATTGCCATCATCCCCGCCCGCTATGGGGCCACCCGCCTGCCGGGAAAGCCCCTGCTGGACCAGACCGGCAAGACGTTGATCCAGCATGTGGTCGAAGCCGTCCAGGCAGCCAAGGCCATCGATCGGATTGTGGTGGCCACCGATGACGAACGGATCCGCGAAGCGGTCGTTGCCTTCGGCGGCGAGGCTGTCATGACCAGTGAAGCCTGCGCCTCCGGCACGGATCGGCTGGCCGAGGCCGCTGCGACGCTGGGATTGGCTGACGATGACGTGATCATCAACGTCCAGGGGGACGAGCCCGACATGCCGGGCACATGCATCGATCGGTTGGTGGCACTGATGGCGGCCGGCGATGCCCCGATGGCCACGTTGGCGACGGCCCTGGCGCCCGCGGAAGCGGCCGACCCCAACAAGGTCAAGGTCGTCTGCAACGCCGCGGGCAAGGCCATGTACTTCTCGCGGGCCCCGATTCCCTTCGACCGCGATGGCGACGGTGATGTGGCCCATCTGCTGCACTTGGGCATCTACGGGTACCGGGTCAGCTTCCTGCGGACGTTCACCTCCCTGCCGCCCTCTCCGGCGGAACAGGCCGAGAAGCTCGAGCAGCTTCGGGCGTTGGAGTATGGCTACGCGATCGCCGTGGGCGTGGTCGACTACGCCGGAACCGGCATCGATACACCCGACGATTACGCCGCGTTTGTCGCCCGCATGGGCGGCTAGGCTAATTCGGCCGGGGAATCCCCCAACATCCCCGTAAGCGTCTGTGTCCAAACGTGTTGCAAGCTGCCTTCTTGTGACCTCCTGCCCTTGTGGATTTCGAGTTCTGTGGTAGGGTATAGGTACGACCCATGTCGCATTAGGGCCAAGAGAGGACTGGTCTTCATACATTGCCTGGACGGGATGCCGTGGGCGATTTGCGCTCGCGAAGCGAAAGTCCGAGAGGCGGAACAATGAGTCTACATCATCTCGTCCGTCGCCCGCGATTTGAGGGGCTTGAACCACGTCTGCTGCTCAACGGTACGCCAATCCTCTCCATTGACGATGACGTCCTGGTTCGCGAGGGCGCCACCGACGTAACGGGCCACTTTGACGTGTCGTTGACGGAGGCGCCCGCCTTCGAGGTGTGGTTCAACTACGAGGTGACCGACGGCACGGCCGTCGAAGGCGTGGATTACACCGTCGCCTCCGGAAGTGGGTACATCATGAACCCCTCGACCACGGCGACGATTCCCTTCACCGTGCTGGCCGACGCCGAGGTCGAGTCCGATGAGACGTTTTCCGTGACCATCACCAGCGCCACCGGCGCCACCATTGGCGACGGGGACGCCACGGCCACCATCGTGGACGCCGGCGACGATACGCCGCGGCTGTCCATCAATGATGTGACGAAGTCCGAAGGCTCCGGCCACGGCTTCGACACGTACTTCACTTTCACGGTCGACCTGTTCAATCCGAGCACAGACACCGTCACCGTCGACTACGTCACCGCCGACGACACGGCCGTGGCCAGCTCGGACTACTACGAAGCCACCGACACGCTGACCTTCGCTCCCAGCGAGACGTCGAAGACCCTCTCGGTGATCGTCAACAACGACACCCGCCGCGAGCTGGACGAAACGTTCTTCGTGAATCTCTCAGACCCCGCCAACGCCATCATCAGCGACGGCCAGGGCGTGGGGACCATCGAGAACGACGACCTGACGCCCCTGGACGCCACCATCGACAACCTTCAGATGGATGAAGGCGACGTGGACAGCGCCGACATGATCTTCACCGTCGAGATCAACGGCGAGTTCGACCAGCAGGTGAGTGTCACCTATCAGACCTATGGCGACCCGTTTGGCTTCGGGCCCACGCCCGGCGTCGATTACGTGGAGACGTCGGGGACGCTGGACTTCGCCCCGGGCGAGACGACCAAGACCTTTGCAGTAACGGTGTTTGGCGATCTGAACGTCGAAAGCGACGAGCTCTTCGAGGTCCTGGTGAAAGACCCGGCCACCGGCACGACCTTCGACGTGGGGCACGGCACGATTCTCAACGACGACGGCGCCGACATCCGCAAGGTGCTGGTCTCCGACCCGGTCATGAGCGAAGACGGCGGCGGGCTGATCTTCGAAATCAGTCTGACAACCCCGCCTCAGTATGGCGAAATCTATGTCAATTACGCCACGGCCGACCCGCCGACCGGCAACGCCGCCACCGCGGGCGTCGATTACGTTGCCACGACCGGGACGGCGTGGTTCATGGGCAACACCAGTTCCCGGGTGACCGTGCCGATCATCAACGACGCCGTCACCGAAGGCGACGAGGTCGTCCACCTCGAGCTAGGTACCATTTCCGGCTATTTCGGCGATACGGCCGTCTATGGCGACAACCTGGGCGTCGGAACGATCCTGGACGGGCCCGGCGCGCTGCCGACACTGTCCATCGCGGACGGATGGAAGCTCGAAGGCGAGACGACCCCCTACTTCCTGGAACTGGGAGTGACGCTCTCGGCGCCGTCGGATCAGTTCATCAGCTTCGACTATTCCACCGCCGACAACACCGCCGTGGGCGCCCCCTTCTACCCGCGGCCGGGCGACTACCAGATATACACCTCGCAGACGCGGACCTTCGCCCCGGGCGAAACATCCAAGACCATCCATCTGGAGATCTACGACGACGACATCGATGAAGGTCAAGACAACGAGACCTTCTTCGTCAACCTATCCAACGCAATCGGTGCGACCATTGACGACGGCCATGCCGTCGTGGCTATCGTTGACGACGACCACGGAACGCCGGTGGAGTTCTCCATATCCGGCGACACCGATGTGAACGAGGGAGACGTGGTCCACTTTACCGTGTCGGTCACGGGAACCATTACCGACCCCGTTACGGTCCGAGTCGACACCATCGACGACGTGGCCGTCGAGGGCGATGACTTCGCCCCGCTCCATCAGACACTGACGTTCACCCCCGGCGGGCCGACCTCGATCGACTTCACCATCCAGACCTTCCTGGACAACGACGGGGAGGAAGGCTGCGACCCGTTCTTGGTGCGGCTATCGGACCCCTCCTCGGGGTCCATCGCCGTCGGCCAGATCGTGCCGCACATTTGCGAAGGCATGCCCCTACCGACGATGTTCTCCATCGGTGACGCCGAGGCCCTCGAGGGCAGCGCCGCCAGCGGGGGGCAACTGACCTTCAACGTCTATCTCTCGCGAGAAGAGGCCGATTCGGTGACCGTCGACTACGCCACCTCCGGCGGATCGGCGGTGGAAGGCACGGACTATACGGCCGCATCCGGCACGCTGACGTTCGGCCCCGGAGACACGCTCAAGAACGTGACGGTCGACGTCCTCGGCGATTCCGACGCCGAGTCCGACGAGACCTTCACGGTCACGCTGAGCAACCCCACGGCGTTTGTCCTCATCGACGATGGCATCGGCGGCGGATCCGGCGTGGGGACCGGCACGATCCTCAACGACGACGTGCCGCCTCCGCCGCTGGAGTTCTTCATCACGGCCAATCCGACGGTGAATGAAGGCGACGTGATCGATTACACCGTGTCGATGTCCCGCCAGCCTACGGAATACGTGGAGGTCACGGTCACCGTCGGCGGCGGCACGGCCACCTTCGGCTCGGACTACACGGGCGGCTGCACGATCGGCTTCAACCCCGGCGACCCGCCGATGGTCCAGAGCGTCTACACCGTGACCGACGAGCTGATCGAAGGCGATGAGACCTTCAACATCACGTTGGCGAATCCCGTGGGGGGCGTCATTGGTGCGGAAGGTGAGGTCACCGTCACCATTCTGGACCCGCCGCCACTGGAGTTCTTCGTTACGGCCAATCCCACGGTGAATGAAGGCGACGTAATCGACTACACGGTGTCGATGTCGCGGCAGCCAACGGAGATGGTGTGGGTCGATGTCCTTGTCCCCGGCGGAACGGCGACCTTCGGCACGGACTACGGGGGTGGGTGCACTATCGGGTTCAATCCCGGCGACCCGCCGATGGTCCAGAGCGTCCACACCGTCACCGACGAACTGATCGAAGGCGATGAGACCTTCAACATCACACTGGCCAATCCGTCGGCCGGCCGAATCGGCACACCGGGGGAGGTGACGGTTACCATCGTGGATCCGCCGCCGCTGGAGTTCTCCATCAGCGCCGATCCGGTGGTCTTGGAGGGGGACCTGGCTTATTACACCGTGTCGCTGTCCCGGTATCCCACGGAGTACGTGGAGGTACTCGTTGATGCCGGCGGTGGCACGGCCACCGAAGGCGTGGACTACGTGGGCGACCTTACGATTGGGTTCTATCCCCTCGATGATCCCTTCGTCCCAGCCTTCCTGGCCTGGACCGCGAGCGTCTCGACCATCCCGGACACGCTGGTCGAAGGCTACGAGACCTACAACCTGACGCTGACCAATCCCTCCGCAGGGAGGATCGCCAACGGCCAGGCGACCACGACTATTCTGGACGCCAATACGCCCCCGATGGTCGCCATTGATGACGTGTCCTTGGCTGAGGGCGATACCGGCACGACGGATTTCGTCTTCACCGTGACGCGGCCGGGGCCGACCGATCAGGCTCTCACGAAGTACTGGGAAACGGTCGGCGACGTCAACGTGCTCACCAACGATCTGAACGCCTCCTCCGGCGCGATTACGTTCGCTGCCGGTGAAGCTACGACAACCATTACCGTCGAGGTGATCGGTGATCTTCAGTGGGAACTCGACGACACGTTCGGCGTCGCGGTGGCCGGCAATCCGCCCGTCCGAGACCCGGTCACCGGCGATCTGATCGGCGACATGGTCGTTGGCACAGGCACGATTCTCAATGACGACGGCGAGCCGACCATCAGCATCGACGATGTCGAACAGCTCGAGGGCGACACGCTGGGGTCTGTGGCCGAGTTCACCGTCAGCTTGTCCCGCCCGAGCAGCCAACAGGTGTCCGTTGACTACGGCACAGCGAACGGCACGGCCGAGATAGCGGATTACGATTACGCTTGGGCAACAGGGACGGTCAATTTCTTCCCCGGTGAAACGTCCAAGCCCGTTCGGATCACCGTAGTCCCCGATCTGGACATTGAGCCCGACGAGACGTTCTTCGTGAATCTCTCCGACCCGACAGGCGCCACGCTCGCCGATGATCAAGGCTTGGCCACGATTCTTGACGATGACACCCCTCCGCCGGTGACGTTCTCGGTTAACGACGCCACGGTGATCGAAGGCGACGTGGGTCAGACCGATATGGTCTTCGAGATCACGCTGTCTGTGCCGCAGCCGACGGTTCAGTCGGTCTTCTTCGAGACGACCTTCGGCACAGCCGGCTACGCGGACTACGGACACGTCGGTGAACTCGCCGCCTTCAACCCCGGCCAAACCGTCATGCAAGTGGTCGTCCCCATCTTTGGGGATACCGACATCGAAGGCAATGAGGCCTTCACCTTCGAGTTGACAGCCGACCCCAACTCCTTCCCGATCATCGGCGACGGGGAGGGCGTCGGCACGATCCTCGACGACGACGGGCCGCCGATTTTTTCCATCACGGGCGACGCGATGGTCGATGAAGGCCACCTCGCCAGCTACACCGTCAGCTACATCGGCGAACTGACCGCGCCGGCGACCGTCCAACTCGACACCGAACCGGGAACCACACTCACACCCGACGCCACAGAGGGCGTGGACTTCGACGGCCAGCACGTGACCATCGCATTCGTGCCCGGCGGAGCGAGGTCGATGTCCTACTGGGTGCAGACACACATCGACATGGTGGTCGAAGGCGATGAGGAGTTCGCGGTGTCGCTGTCGAATCCTTCGGAAGGCATCATCGACTACGGTTCCTTCGACACCGTTATTGTCGACACCACACCGCCCCCGCCGCCAATCGAGTTCTCGATCACCGGCAGTCAAAGCGTCACCGAAGGCGACACGGCCATCTACACCATCAGCTACACCGGCGTGCTGGCCGCCCCGGCGACCGTCAAGCTCGACACCGGGCCGGGGCTGACGCTGATGCCTGATGCCACCGAAGGCGTGGACTTCGATGGCGAGCACGTGACCATCGCGTTCGTGCCCGGTGGGACGGCGTCGATGTCCTACTGGGTGCAAACGCACACCGACACGCTTCTCGAAGGCGCCGAGGAGTTCACGGTCAACCTGTCGAACCCCTCCGAAGGCGTCATCGTGACCGTCCAGGCCGAGACGACCATTCTGGACGCCGGCGCCGTCGGCGTGATCCTGGGCGATCTGACCATCACCGAAGGCGCACCGTTCCAGCCCCCCATTACGCTGACCGCCCCGCACGCTCAGGCGATAGACATTCCCTACTCGACCACGTTTATCCACGAAACGGGCGGGCGGCCTTACATCACCAAGTCCGGCGTCTTCCGATTTGATCCCGGCGACACGACCACGCCTTCCGGCGCCTTCCAGACCGTCATGACGCCGGCCGACGAAGGCGACGACATCTGGACCATCAATCTGGGCGCGCCCCAGATCGGCGGGAGTCCGGCAGCCGATGTCTTCGTCATCGACGGCCAGGGATTGATGACGATCCTGGATGGCGGCAACGTTATCTCGCCGCCGGTGATTACGAATCTGACGGTCACGCCGAGCCCTGTCGACGAGAACGGCACGGTCACACTGGACGGGACCTTCATTGACGCCAATCTGACCGACACCCACACCGTGACCATCGACTGGGGTGATGGCTCGACGCCGACGGAGTTCGTCTTGCCCGTCGGCAACCGGGCCTTCCAGGCCACGCACCCATACCTGGACGATAATCCCACGGCCACGCCGGCTGATGATGTCACCATTACCGTCACTGTCGACGACGGCTCCGGGGCCGCTGGTGGCGCGCCGGCGCCCCTGACCGGCGACCTTAACGCCGACGGCAAGGTCAATCTGACCGATCTGATGATCCTGAAGGACAACTTCGGCCAGACCGGCGTGGGTCTGCCCGGCGACATCAGCGGCGATGGCCTGGTCGACCTGACCGACCTGATGGTGTTGAGGGACAACTTCGGTTCGACGGCCCCGCCGCCGGCCGGTGGCGATCCCCCGTCCGGCCAGGCCACCGAGACCGTGGACGTCACGGTCAACAACGTCGATCCGGACATCGTGAATCTGTTGGCTGACCCGGACCCGATCTACAAAGACACGTCCACCAACCTGAGCGGCGGCTTCACTGACCCCGGTACGTTGGATGACCATGAAGTGACCATCGACTGGGGCGACGGGACCGCGCCGACTGTCCTGAACGCGACCGTGGGTGGCCGTGTCTTCGACGCCGACCACATCTATGGGCCCACCGGGACCGGGCCGCAGGACGTCTACACCGTCACGGTGACCGTCACCGACGATGACACCGGCACGGACCAGATGACCACCACCATCACCGTCATCAACGGCGTGTTGATCGACGGTTTTTCAGCCGGCGATGCGGGCGTGACTCTCGATGACAGTGAGATCCTCGAGCAGGACATGGACACCCAGCTGCCGCCCACCGACACGCACGGCGGCACGCGCCACATCCAGGCCGACTGGCAAGGGATGCCCGTCGGACCCGACACCGGCGACTTCGGCGCCGTCGCGGTCGACGCCGGCCTGGCCAACGTTACGCTGGGCGGGTGATCCGCGATTCAACTTCAACTACGGCCGGGCGGCGGGAGTCGCTCATGCATGGGCTCCAACAGATTGGACCGACAATGACGTGTTAACCATCACACTGGCGGCGCCGCTAGCTGAGCCGACGGTGTTCGGCCTCTATCTGTGGGGCGAGCTGGACGGGGCCACGCAGATCTGGACGTCCCCGTTCCAGATGGACCCCGGGCAGACCACCGTCAGCTATGACCTGCCCAACGCGATGACCTTCACCTCGGTGGCCACAGACGGCTCGACCCGCACGGCCACCGTCGATGAACTCCTGCAACACGTCACCGGCCTGACCGTCCAGTGGCGCGGCGGATTCAACGACGACGCCGTCACCGGCTTCGCCATCGACCAAATCGAGATGCTCGCGGTGTGAGCCGACTACTGCGGCTTGCCGTCCGTGCCGATCAGCTGGAACACGCAGCCGGTGGGCAAGTACTCGCCCGTAACGCCAAGCGTTTGGGTAATGTAGTCGGCTAGCGTGATCATGCCCGCTTCTTCGCTGGTGCCGTGGTTGACGCGGATCACGCCGAAGCCGATATCTTCGGCATTCTGGATGCCGGCCCAGTAGCACGACCCGTCGTCGCAAACGATCCCGCAATCACAGCCCAACTCGTAGTAACCGTTGAGGTCGCAGCCGCAGCCGGTGCCGCAGCCGACCTTCCGGACAGGCATCTCCGGGTCACCGGTGACCTGGACGATTCCCTCGCCGAACGGCTGGCAGGCGGCCGCCACGCGGGCGGCCAGCTCGCCGAGCGTGGTCGGCTCGATCTCGCAGGCCAACAGGTAGTCCTCGCCGCCGCGAGTGACGCCGCTGCCGTCGCCATAGAAGCCCAGATGCTTGGCCCAGGCGAACGGAATACCGATCTGGTCCCAGCGATCCCATGTGTCGTGGAGGCGCACGATCGTCATGCCGAGCTCGCCGATCATGGCGAGCTTGTCGGCCGAGGCGGGGGTATTGCCGGGCTGATCGTCCCAATGATCCCAGAACGTCGGTTCGTGGGTGATGAACAGCTTCGCGCCCATCTCGGCCGCCCGGCGGAGATTCCGCGTCGACGGAATCCAACAGACCACGCACCGGTCGGCGTCGAGGTCGGAGTCACCCACGATGATCCTGTCGACAGTCTTGGCCCGGTCGACCCAAGGGGCGTTCGATAGGAAGTGTTCCAGGAGGTCATTGGCTAACATGGCGTGCCTTTCCTAATTCGGCGCGGCGGCTATCGCGCTTCGCGGGCCAGGGACCCCATGGGGTCCCACGCCGGCAGGACGATGGGCTTGCGCTTCAGGGCGTCTCGCAGTTTGACCGGCAGGTACTTGCTCTTGGCGGCGATCTCGAACATATGCTCGTTGAACCACGAGTCGTTCATCCGCCAGAAGCCGCCCTGCCCTTTGTCCGTACCCCAGCTATTCTCCACGCGCCACCGCTTGGGCTTGCCGCCAACGACATCGACACCGGTAAACAGCATGGCGTGGCTCATCGCGGTGGCGCCGTATTCGAGGCGGGCGGCTTTGTCCATCTCGAAGCTGGTGTCGTAGATGCTGGCGTAGTCCTGCATCTCGGCGTCCCACATGCCGGTCTCGCGGTGCATCTGCTGGCCAACATCGCAGCCGAACCACACCGGCTCACCGTCCTGCAGCGTTCGCATGGCGGTCCGCTTCATCAGGTCCACGTCGATATTGAGATACACCACCGCCTTGCCGCCGACGACGTTGCCCAGATAGTCCACGGTGAAGGTCCGGCCGATCGGGCTGGTGGCGCGCGGGTCGTGAACCAGGCAGACGTAGTCGTCCATATCCACGGTCACGTACGTCTCGGCGAACCGCTTGGGTGTCATGCCGCGCTGGCGTTGCAGCTTGCCGGCCTTGTCCGTCCACTGCCAGTCGAACTTCTCGGGGGGCGTGCCCAGGTGGATGCACAGGATGCGGTGAATCACATTGAGGATTTCACTCTTGGCGGCCCGCAGTGCGGACATCTTGGCGCCTTCGGCGTGGAGGTCGCGCAGCATCTTGGCGCCCAGGCGCAGCTTGTCGGTCAGCACTTTGTTCATCGAGCCGGTGCTGGAAGAGCTTTGCGTTTCCGGCATGACGATCTTGGGCACGAGCCCGTGCTTGTGGACCAGGCTGATGAACATGTTCCACTGTCCGCCGTCGTCGACCGCGTGGTGCATCAGGTGCTTGACGGTCCGGTCGTCGAGATCGCGATCGGCGGTATCGATCATGGCCTCCAGGAAGTGGTTGGCCTTTTCCAGCTTGTCCCAGAACAGCGGGTAGTTCTGGCTGAATTCGAAGTTGCCGACCTTGAGCTTCTTCATGGCGCCCACGCGGAACAGGTTCAGCGCCGCGAACATCCAGCAGCGACCCGAGCCCTTCTGGTTGGTGGCCGTCCACTTGTCGAGCTTGATCGAGTAGGTGTGATCGGAGTCTTTGGTCACATCGTGTCGCCAGGCGAGCGTGTCAACATTGACGTGGGTAACGGCGTTCTGCATCACGCCGTAGAACTGCTTGGACTGGAAGTCCTGTCGCATCTGCTGAACCATGGGTCCGGTCAGCTTGGCCGGCGCCGCAGCGGCGCGTTTGCGGCGGGGGCGTGTGGGAGCAGCTGTGCGGGTACGTTTGGCGGCCATCAGGCGCCTCCTATTGGGCTGAACTCTCAGCGGGTTCCTTTGGCAAGCATCGTTGCAGCGTCATCAGGGCGAAGGCCGTCCCGTATTCCTGGTGGTACCGATAGACCATGAAGTCCCACCAGGATCCGTCGGTCTCCTGCTTCGGCAGCAACAGATTCACCAGGTGATCCTGATGGTACGGCCGTTCGTCGACCGGAAGCAGGTCCATACAGATACCCGCATAGTAGTGGCCGTAGTAGTAGAAATATCCGGAGACGGCGTAGTAGCTTTCGTGGGGGTTGTAGGTCTTGCGGGCGACGTCGAGCCAGCCGTTGCGGGCGTAAAGGCGGTCGAGCCACGCCCGGATGATGTTCAGGTTGGTGGGCCGATCGCCCCAGAGGTACATCGCCGCGTTGCAGGCCTGCGAGCGCGCCAGCGACCCCGGCGGGCGAGACAGCCCCGAAAGGGGCATGCGCAAGACGGGGTGCGAGTAATAGTCGTAGGTGAAGTTGGGATTGCGCGAGTTCCGAATGGCCCGCATGGCCAGCATAGAGACGGCCTCGGGCACGTCGAAGCCGGCCTCGGCCGCTTCGTGCAGAGCGATCAGGACGGTGGCGGTCATAAAGGTGGTGGCGACGAGGCTGGGTGGGCTAGAGTGCATCTCGCCGCGGTGGTAATAGCCCCATCCGCCGGTCAGTGATTGCATCTTGGCGAGCAGGTGGATCTGCAAATCGACCAATTCGCGCAGCTCGGCGCGACGGTCATCGGTCAGGCCGGGCCGTTGGAGCAAGCGCAGGATCGCGCGGATCGAATAGGCGTGAGCCCAGTTGTTGTAGAGCGTCTCAAGCGAGTCGCGCCGGACCTTGCGGAGGTTGTCAACTAGCCACTGCTCGGCCCGGCCGATGGCCTCGTCCACGCCGGGGCAGTCGCCGCCGGCCTCGACCAGGGCCATGATGCACAGGCTGGTCGTGCCGGTTTTGAACGACCAGTGTCCCCCGGGGACCGGACACAGCACGTTGTAGTCCTTGGCCTTGGCCGACCCCCACGAGCCGTCTTGCCATTGGGCCTCCAGAAGGAACGCCACGCCGCGGTCGATGGCGGCCTGGATCTCCTGCGGATCGGCCGGGGGGACGGCCAGGGGTGTGGGCGCTCGCTCGGCCAGTGCGGGTTGCTCCTCGCAACCGCCCGCCAGCAACAGCATGCCGATCAGCGCAACCGGAATGAGCCCTCTCGCCGCAACCATGGGGTGTCTACGCGCTCACGGGCTTCCGTTAGCTGTCCTCGGCGGGCGCTTCCAGCAGGATCTGCTCGCCGGCTTGGAGGCCTTCGAGGATCTGCAGATTCTCGCCCGACTGGCGCCCGACCGTAACGACTCGCTTGACGGACTCGCCGTCGGCGCCGACCACGTAGACGTAACGCAGCTCGTCATCGTACTCATCGGTGAAGACTGCCGATGCCGGAGCGACCACCGCGGCGGGCTCGTCGTAGGCTGTAACCTTCAGCGTACACGTCATGCCGGGCATAATCGGCCCGGCATCGCCGGTCAGGGCGACCTTCACCGTAAATTGCCCCGGCCCCGGCGGCAAAATGATGACGTCGGACACGCTGCCGCCGAACTTGTGATCCGGGAATCCCGTGGGGGTGACCCGAACGGGCAAGCCGGTCTTGAGGTTATGGAGCTGCGCCTCGGGGGCGCCGGCCCGAACGAATAGGCCGTTCGGCTGAACGATGGTCATGAAGATCTGGTTGCCGCTGATCCGCCCGCCCCGCCGCAAAGCGCCATCGAGGGCGCCAGCGGTGGGCCATTGGCCTCGAACGCACTGGCCGTAGTACACGATGCCGTCGACGGGCGCCCGGACGATCATCGCCTCACGGTCGGCCTTGAGCTCGGCGATGCGTTCCAGCGTCCTTTCACGATCGCGCTGCATCTTGGCCCACTGTAGACGTTTCTCCTCCAACTGCATCGGAATCGTCAGTTGGGCGCGTTCCCACGCGAGTTGGGCGTCGGCGTAGCTCTTGGCGACGGTCTCGCGGTTGCGGCGCAGTTCTTGTTCCGGGCGTTGCTGCATGTTCACCGTGCCGACCTTGTGGCCCAGCCGCGCGCGGTCGAGGTGCAGCTTATTTCGCTTCAGGACAATGCCCTCAGTGGGTTCGACCAACTCGTCGGCCTTGTACATCTCCTCGAGCTGTTTGAACTCCTCTTCGGTGGCCTCCATGTAGAGGACGTGCGCTCGCTTATCCAGTTCGTAGTACTCGTCCTCGTAGGGCAACGTCAGCGCTTCATAGTCGGCCTGCTCTTCGTCGGTGATGCGCTTGGCCCGCTCCGCCCAAGCCAGTTGGGCCGGGTTGGTCTTCTCCAGGAACTGCAGCTCGATCTCGGCCTGGCGAAGCGCCAGTTTCGTCAGTGACTCAGACGCCTCGAAGTCGGCAATTTGCCGATCGATTTCTTCGGTATCCAGCCAGACGACCTGGTCTCCCTTCTTGACAGGCGTGCCAACGGGGACGGCCCGTTCGACCACGAGCGTGCCGTAGACCTCCGGGCGCAGGACCAACGGGGTCATGGTGGCCGCTTCGAAAACGCCTTCCAGGGAGACATCCACCTTTACGCGCTTGGTGGCAACGGTGTGCGTCTTGGGAGCGGCCTCTTCGGCCGGGACGAGCTCGGCGGCGGGCGCGTCGGCCGGCGCGGTCTCCGGCGTCACTTCCAGCGAGGGTGCGTCCTGGGCAAGGGCAATCAATCCCACCGCCAGGGACGCAACAACAAGGAGAACGATCTTAGGCGTGTGTTTCATGGTGCATCCTTTCGAGAACCGACAACATCAGGTGTTGATGAACTATTTCAGAGCGGTCTCCACCAACTCGCAAATGGTGTGGTAGATCACCGCGTGCGTCTCCTGTATACGTGGCGGGGGCTGGTCCGAAGGCACGGCCAGCAACACGTCGGCCAGGGCAGCGCATTGGCCTCCGCCGGAGCCGGTCAGGGCAACGGTCTTGCAGCCAATCTGCTGGGCGACCTCCAAAGCGGCCACCACGTTAGGCGAATTGCCGGAGGTGGAGATGCCCATCGCCACATCGCCGGAACGGGCCTTGCCCGACAGTTGCCGTGCGAAGACCTGGTCGTACCCGTAGTCATTGGCAATGCTAGTCAGGGCCGAGGTATCGGTTGTCAGCGCTTCGGCCCGGAAAGCCCGGCGATCGACCAGAAATCGCCCGACCAATTCGGCGGCCATGTGCTGGGCGTCGGCGGCCGAGCCGCCATTGCCGAACACGAACACGCCGCCATCGGCGGCCAGGCTGGCGACAATGATCTCGGCCGCTTCGACCGTCTTGGCCGCCAGAGCGTCGGCTGCCGTCGTCAGCAGCGAGGCCGTCTGTTCGAACCGTTGTTTGACTGTATCAGGGGATGCGTCCATCGCGTGTTCCCTATGCGTCGGGCGGAAAATCCCGACCCGAAAAGAGCATTATGATACCGCCGGGCCCGCCGGATGGGAAAGGAACATTCGTCACCCAGACCCCGATATGCCGAAGTAGGTCTTGGGCGCCCCCCGCCCTCGACAGCGGCAGGGCCAGGCGGTATGGTTGGGCCGGCCCGAAGAAACCAACGCCCTAGAGGTGATCGCTCATGACCGAAGCCGCGACCGACCCCGCTTCGTCCCCCACGCCCCCCAAACGCCGACACCTGTTCCCCCTGATTCTGCTCATCGGGGCGATCGGGGTGGCCGTCTATATCCAGTTCTTCGTCTACGGGAAAGTCGAGCCCCCCCGCGGCTGGCTGGAGGATTTCCACCAGGCGATGGCCCTGGCCAAGAGCCAGAACCGCAAGGTGGTGGTCTTGGTTACGCATCGAAAGCCCGGCGATACGGCTCAGCACGTCATCCGGTACGTCATCCAGAAGCCCGGCAATCGAAAGGCGTTTCAGGAGGGGGAGTTCGTCGGGGTCATGGTCCGTCTTCGCGGGGACGACAAGAAACGGATGACAGAGGAGTACAAGATCACCGTAACGCCGACGTTGCTTCTTCTGAGTCCGGACGGCAAGGAGATCACGCGCCGGCAAGACCAGGAGACGAAGCAGGAAGTGCCCTTCCGGGACTCCTTCCTCAAGGGCCGCTAACGGGCCGGAGGGGGTCCGGGCCCGCCGGCCAATCGGGCCTAGGGGATCTCGCAGAGGACCTCGTAGACACCGGTTAAGCCGGGGGGAAGATCCTCGTCGTTGATCTTGTAGGTGACCTTGATGGCCTTGGGCCAGTTGTTGGGGTTCCGCCCCGTCCACAGCGCCGCGTATCCGCCGCCCCCGCCGTACTCGGCCCCGCCAGAGCCTTTCGCGGTGGACTGATAGATGTAGGTGTCGGGCACGCCGTCGCCGTCGTCATCGGTATGGGGCAGGGCCTCCCACCCATACCAGGCGAAGCCGTTGGTATCGCTGTCCAGTTCACAATCGGTCCACATGACGGAGAAGAATTCCATGTCCTGAATAACGGCCGACCACAGCGCGTCGGCCTCTGACTTGGTCCGCGGCGGCAGGCGAAACCCCGCGCCGGCATTTTCGGTGCCGATGATATGCTCAGCCACGCCTTCGACCGTGCCGCGAGCGGCCACTTTGTAGCTTTCCAGTTGGTCGTACTTCCCGCCGGCGCCACTGAACATAAAGGCCGCCACATCCGGCGGGCTGCCGGCGGCGTAACTGCCGCTGTAGAAGAAGACCCATTCCGGCCTCCAGAGGATCTCCCGGCCCCGGTCGGCGTCGAGATGCTCCGCCAACGAGTAGGCGACGATCGAGCCCCGGCCCTCCACGCTACCGATGATACTGCGGGTCGGCCCGGCGGTGGTGAAGATCAGGCCCGGGTGGGCGTCTTGAATCGATCCCATGGTAATGGCCAGGAAGCCGTCGCGGCTCATGCGCTGCAGGTCCGACCGGATCATACTGGAGACCGACGACACCCGGTGCAAGGTCCGCATCATACGTTCGCTTCCGTGAACCACGGCCTTGCACTCCGACAGGATCCGGCCAAAAGCGACCAACATCACCGCCAGGGCCGCGACCGTCACCAGCAACTCGATAATGGTGAACCCCCGCCGCCGGGGTCGCCCGACGTCACTTGCTTGACCATGTCTTGACACCCATCGCATCGGCTTTGTCTTTCGTTTGTGTAGGCCCGGAGGGGCCCACCAAGTCATCTCCAATCCAGTGCAGCCCGGCTCTCAAGGACGGCCATCGCGGGGCTAAACCGCATTTCATTGAGGGAGGGATCCTGGTCGCCCATGGCGTGGTTCTCCATCACGTAGAATAGCTGGAGTCCGCCGGAAGGGGACTTCTCGTATCTGATCCATCGATCCAACCGGACCCCTGTTACAAACGTGCCTCCGATTCGCATCGCCGTGATCATGGCATATTCGCCGTCCGCACGATTGATCAGCGGGCTACCGATCCGGCCGGCACAGTTATTCAGAAACACGTAGGGGCTCTCCGCATATCCCGGGCTGGTCTTGGTGATGACGACCTCCGAGACGTCCAAGGCCAGTCGGCGCCGATACGACACCGCGACCAACTGATGGCCTTGCTTTGCGCCGGAGTCGCTTTTGATCGTCCGCCACATCAGCACCACCCCGTAGGGCGAACTCATGTCGCCTTGAGGAAACCGACACATCTCCTTGGTGAACGGGTCCTGGTTGCCCAGAGAATCGTCAGCCAACTCCTGCAGAACTCCCGAGGAGTTGGGGTTGCCGATCTCGATGGCCCCGCTGGCCATCGCCGCCTTCGCCAGGGCCAGGCCGTCCTCGGCAATAATCGAACCGACCACGGACTTGACCGACCGCCGATTCATCGCAATCGCCGCCGGAAAGACCGCCGCGACCATCGCCAAGCCGATGGCCAGAATGCCGATGGAGATCATCAACTCCGGCAGGGAAAAACCCCTTCGCCGTCGACCGGGCGCACGATTCGCGTTGGCGTGCCCACCGGATTCAGTTTGAATTGTCTCGGGCGCCATCGATCAGTCTCCACGCATGAGCTCGCCGATCTGAATGTTGATCGGCAACATGCCCGCGTTCTTATTGAGGTAGCCCAGCCCCCCGGCCTTGGCTCTCTTGAAATCGGCGTAGCTGAACAGCGTCAGCAGGGAGGCACCATCTTCGCCGCCGCCCTCGTTGTTGGCGACGTCCGGATCCCACAACGGCGCCTTTTCCATCATCGTCTTGAACATCGCACTGCCGGTGGCAAAGACGATGCTCTGCCCGAAGGGCCGACGGACCAACTTGCCTTCCGGCGAGAACATCACCGTGAACGTCGCGAAGTTATGGCTTTCGTTACCCGCTCCCCAACTGCCCCCATCGAAGACCGACTCGGTGAACTCCTCCTGGGTCGGATCGGCCCCGAAGACATAGGTCTCGGTATTCAATTCGCCAAAGGCCATGCCCTGAGGAACCGACCGGGCCACGCCGCTATCGGCGATGAACATCTGATAAGACAGGTAGATGCTTCCGAAGGTCAAGGCGCCCTTGCCGCTACATTCGATCTCCACCTGGCCGGTGTTCGGATCAAACGGGAAGGTCCCCAGCGTGACCCACTCCCGGCTGGTCAAGCTCTGGTCCAAATCGATCTCGGTCTTGCTCTCATCCGTGACCGGGTCGATGGCGTGATGAACCGTCACCCGCGCTTGCGGATCCATCCGGTCGATGCCGGAGGGCCATTCCTCCCAGTTGCCCCAACGGACCACCACCGCATACCGCCGCGTGCCGCCGGTATGCAGGACGGCGTTCGACAGATCAATGACCACCTTATCGCCTTTGTTGGTGGCGTAGTACTGATTGATCAGCGACTGCGTGATCTTGTCGTAGATCTTGTCGTTCTGCGTCCAGCCGCCCACCAGGCCGACTTTCTCGTTTTCGGCGTCGAGCCGGAATCCGCCTTCCACGGAGGGCTTGACCTTCCCGAGCATGAACCGGTCCTTCAGGTGCGCGTTGGGCCGATAGGTCTTTCCGGTCTGCGTGGTCACCAAAACATCGTGGTCGACCCGCTGGTGATGCAGTCCCACAAACATCTGGCTCATCATGGCCGATCCGCGGGTGGCGCGCAGCTCGGCCGTCATTAGCGTGTGGGCCTGGCCGTAAGCGTTCATGTCAATAATGGCGCCGACAATGGGCATGGCCATCGACGCCACAAGGATCACCAGGAGAATGACGACTGTCATTTCCACCAGTGTGAACCCGGCCCGGCAGCGCTTTGATGATAAGGGCATTGGTCGAAGTTCCTTCGCCGTCAGAGCAAGCTGCATCGAACCCACGCAGCTATTCCGGCGGTATTATAATGATGCTTGCCGCACCGGGACAAGGCCCACCCCGACCAGACATCAACTATACGTCCGGTCGAATGCCCTGCGCCAAGTGCTAACGGGCACATATCATAGCGCCAGGCCCATGCCAAAACGAATCTCAAGCCACCACCGAAACCTTAGGAACAGCCTTCACTTCCGATAAGACACCTGGTCTTCAAGACGCCCTACCCCTCCCGCAAGCTTCCTGAGCCCCTCCCCGAGGCCCACTTTCTCCCCCCCCATCGCCCGGCCCTACTCAGATAGATCCCCCCTGGAGGCCTTCCGACGAGATTCGGGCGTGACCATGCCGGCCAGGATGAACGTAACCCAAATGGCCACCAGAAGGGCCGCATAGATCAGCAGCGCCCAGCGGAGCCGCAGATAGATCGCAACCAGAACGCCGATCACGCTTGCCACCGCCGCTAAGAGATAGAACAGGCCCACCACCTGGCGGACCGACATGCCGCGGTCGACAAGCTGATCGTAAAGGTGACTCCGATCACCGGAGAAGATGCTCTTGCCCCCCAACGCCCGCCGGACCACCGCCAGGGCGGTATCCAGAATCGGCAGTGCGAACACCGCCAACGCCGCCACCAACCACTTGGCGGTGCCTTCCTCGCAGAACATGGCCATCATGGTCGCCACGAAGAAGCCCAACAACATGCTGCCGGCATCGCCCATGAAGATGCTGGCCGGCGGAACATTGTAGGGCAGGAAGCCCAGCAACCCGCCGGCCATCGCCAGGCACAGCCCGACCCGTAGTCGCATATCAATGTCGCGCCCGAGCAGCGTGAAATGTTCCTCGTACATCGCCATGTGAACCGCCAGGGCCAGGAAGCCCAGCGCAATGATACCGGTTACTCCGCCGGCTAATCCGTCCAACCCGTCCAACAGGTTGGTGGCGTTGGTGGTGCAGATCACCAGGACCAGGCACATCGCCCCGCTGATGAGCACCACCAGCCAGGCGGGCAGTTCCAGCGGAACCAGCGTCAGGCCCAAGTCGGCCATCCGAATGCCCACCCCCCCGGCCAACAGAATGCCGGCCGCAATGACCTGCCCGAGAATCTTCTGGCTGGGCGTGAGGCCCTTGATGTCGTCCAACAGCCCGACGACCACAATGGCCACGCAGGACAGGCCGATGCCAAAGAGGTGCCAGACCCGATTGGCCATCAGGCTCGCCCAGGCCCGGGTCTGCAACGATTCGACCATGCCCTGCCATTCCCGAGCGCCGTCGGACATGGAGAACCCATACGCCAGCAGCCCCGCCAGCAAGCCAATGCAAATGCCAACGCCACCCAAATAAGCAATAGGGCGGCCGTGAGGCTTCAGTAGATCGTCCGGACGGTCCACGATCTTCGACCGATAAGCGATGGCCCGAACGACCGGGGTGATCACCAGCGAAACTGCCAGCGCAATCGCGCCGATCCACCAGTCGCTGAGGACCTCGGTCCAGGAATAGGTTGGTTCAATCGATGCCAACATGATCGTGTCGCCGACCACCGGCGAAGGCCGCCGCGGCCCGACCGTAGGAGTGTAGGGCCCGGGCCTGACGGTGACAACGCTTTTCACGCCGTCGACGCCGCCAGGGCGCCGGCCCGCAAGGAAACGTGCATGCGGCCGGGCCGCCCGGTAAGATGAGTCGCCATGAATCGACCCGCGACCACCGACCTGTCCGATCGCCCCGCCTCGTCCGTCGGCCGACTGTGGCTGATCGTCTTCCTGGCGGCGATGACCCTGTACCTCACCACCAGTCAGCGCAGCCTGCCCTGGCAAGACAGCGGCATTCGCGCCTGGCAAGTGGCGCGGTTCGACCTGCAAGGCGACCTGGGCTTGGCCTTGGCGCACCCAGGCTATGTGGTGCTCGCCCAGATCTGTCGGTTGGCCCCGGCCACATACTTCGCCGCGGCGGTTAACGCGTTCAGCGGCCTGGGCATGGCGGTGGCCCTGGCGAATCTGACCGCTGTGACTTCCCTGCTGACCGGCCGGCGGTGGTTGCCGGTGTTCGTCGCGGCCATGCTGGCCGTGGCGCATACGGTCTGGTGGCTATCGACCATCGCCGAGACCTACACCTGGTCGCTAGCGGGCCTGACGGCGGAGCTGTGGTTGTTGGTGGCGCTGCTGCGGAGGCCTCGTTGGCAGACGGCGGCGGCGTTGGCGTTGGTCAACGGGGCGGGGTTGTGCGTGCACAACTTTGCGCTGCTGCCGGCGCCGGTGTATGCGGCAGCGGTGGTGGTGTTGGTGGTTCGGCGTCGTCTGCCGGCGTGGTCGCTTGTTGCGGCTGCGGCCGCGTGGGTGCTGGGCGCCGGGCTATACCTGGGTCTCACGATCCATGAGGCCGTCCAGACCGGCGATGGGCTGGCCGCCATTCGCTCGGCGCTGGTGGGCCGCTTCGGCGGCGACGTTCTCAACGCCAGCAAGGCCCCGCCGCGACTGGCCGAGAACGCGGCCCTGGCGGCGATGAACTTCATCAACGTGTTGCTCCCGTTGGCGCTGGTGGGGTGGTGGCACTTCCGCCGCCGCCTCGGCACAGCCGCCGCGGCCGCTCTGGGGGCCATTACCGTCATCCAGGTGCTGTTCGTGGTGCGGTACAGCGTCAACGATCAGTTCATGTTCCTGCTTCCGTCGCTGGCGATGATCTCCCTGGCCGCCGGCGTCGGCGCGGCGGTTCTGGCAGACCGGTCCGCCATGTGGCGCCGGATCGTGGTGGCCGCCTGCGTGCTGTCGGTGTTGGCCGGCCCGGTGTTCTACGCCGCGGCCCCGAGCTTGGCCCGCCAGATGCCCTCCGCCGCCGACTGGGCCCGGCGCGGCGAGCATCGAGATGAGCTGCGATACTGGCTGACCCCCTGGAAGCACAACGAGGACTCGGCCGAGCAGTTCGCCGCAGCCGCCCTGGCCCAGGCCGAACCCAACGGCGTGATCCTGCCCGATAGCACCAGCAAGTACGTTCTGCTGCTGATGCAATGGCGCGACGGCGCCGCGCCGGATGTCGCCATCCAACACGCCGGGCGGCCCCTGCCGATCTACGACCCCGCCGCTGACGAAACCTTCCGGGCCGCCCTTGCCGGCAGGGCCCTTTACGCCGTCAAAGCCCACGACGACCACATCCCCGCCGCCCTGCTGGCTGCGGCGCGCATCAAAGAGCCGGCAGAGCACGAAGTGCTCTACCGGCTCGAGTTAGGCCCGTAGGTCGCGACGCTCTACTTTAGTTCGACCATCATCAGCACCGACGGCGCCATGACCGGCTGATAGCCCTCGGCCGTTCGATTGGGGTCGGCCCGGCAGTTGCTCCGGTCGATAATGGCCAGGTAGTTCCGCGGCGTGCCCAAGTCCACATACATCAGCACCGCGTAGCTGTCGCTGTTGACGGTCACCAGGTTGGCCACCGCCCGGTACAGGAAGGCCCGGGCCTCCAGGAAGTAGGCCTTGCGCTGGGCCGCTTTGCGATCTTCCTCGGTCTCCAGGCCCATCAGTTCGCGCTCCACGAAGCGGGCCAGAGGAATGGCGATCTCGCCGGGGGTCAGGTACCCGTCGACCGACGAGCAGAAATACGGCAGCGGGTCGTCATCCATGGCAACCAGCGGCACCCGCAAGGTCCCGTTGATCTGGTTGTCCAGGTCTTCCCAGTCGCCACGGTCGACCTCCAACTGCCACATCTCGTCCCGTTGCTCCATAATACTGGTGCCGCCGACCGTGATGTAACTTGCCGGCGTCGCCATGATGTTCACCGCCTTGGGCGGCCTTCGGTAATCGGCAATGTACCGGGCGACGCGGTCGGACATTTCGGCTTCGAACTCCTCGGCGCTTAGGTCGGTCCAGTCCCAGTCGCCGTCGCCCGGAACGGGCAACTCCCACCGGTAGAGCTCCTGGCCGTCCTTCCTGTAGAGAACGATTTCTCGCGACTGTCGGTCGAGTTGTTGCCACGGCCAGGGCATCGCCGCCAGGACCTTCGGCGGGGCGGTGTTGATGTTTACGCGCCCGTAGATCCGCGTGGCCAACTGGCGGGCCTCGCCGGCCGACAGAACCGTCACCGGCGCGTTCTCATCCGGCGGAACGATTTCGAACACTTCCTGAATCAGTGTGGCCCACGGCACGTTGGGATACTTGGTCAGGCGGGGGTTGACCTTGCCCAAGCGCGCCCGTCCGCGGGAGGTCTTGTTGTGATAGGTATCCAGCGGCTCGATTTCCGGCTGGCCCGTCCCGGTCAGGTCGAACTCGCCGGTATCCGTCCGCACGTGTCGCAAGAGCTGATGGGGCATGTCCTTGCCCTGGCTGTCCGGGCCCACCAGGTAGACGTCGCCCAGGTCGGCAAAGCTGTGGACCTTCTCATCGACGTCCGGGTCCAGCTTCAGCCGGCGAATCCAGAAGCCTTCAAAGATGTTCAGCTCGCCCTCGCCGTCGAAATCCTCCGCGCTCATCCCGTTGACCGCACCCAGCTTGTGGGCATCCTCCGGCGGAGCCGCCGCCGTCCATGTCTTGGGGTCCGACATGGCCAGCGACTTGTAATAGGGAATCAGCGACCGATATCGGCCGTCCCGGATGGGCTTGGTTTCCTCGTCGGGGCGACAGCCGTCGTCGTCGCGAATGACCGAGACCATCATGCCGTTCTCGTCGCCGCTGGGCAGTTCCGCCGGGTGGATGCTGTCGACGGGGACATCAATGTAGATGTGGGGATACGGCAACGTCTTGTCGGGGTTGATGCTCTCCTTGAGGTCCACCACGTCGGCGGGTGTCAGGGCCTCAAAGTGACGAACGATCCGGATCCCTTCCTCCGGGAACGCGGCCATGAGGTCGCGGGAGCCCTCGACGGGATCGATGTCGAAGAACAAGCGGGTGCTGCTCGGCCCTTGGGCCTGCTGGCTGCCGGGGAGGACCTCGGCGGCCGTAAGCTTCTGATCGCCGCCGTCCACAGTGTTGTACCAGGCGCCGTTGAAGATGTCGTACAGCACGACGCGCTGGCCCGCCTTGACGTACAGGGCGCCGTTGCCCCGGGTCGGCAATCCGGAGGGGCCGCCAGCCTTGGTGAAGGACCACGTGTTGCTGCCGCACATCAACTGGTAATAGCGGTAGGCGCTCTCAATGTTGCCGCCGACCGGCTCGGAGGTCACCGAGACGGGCTCGTCCATGGTGTTGACCAGCTCGATCGCGTAGAACCACTGCTCCGTGGAATCCTCATCGTCGCCGGTGACCGAATCATCGGGCTTGTAGTAGGCGACCACGTCGGTGATCACGAGTTGCTCGACCGCCCCGAACACCCACCAGTCCACGTCCTTGGGCATGAAGATAAAGGCGCGGTCCATGGGATCGTCGTCGGACAAGTGCGCCCACAAGTTGGCGATGAAATGCGCCGCCTCCGCCGGCTCGGCTGTGGTGACCGCTTGCACGGGCGTCAGCTTGATTGCGTCGGCATAGATCGTCACGCCGCCGTTGCAGGTGACGGTGACCTGCCCGCCTCCCGTGAAGTCGAAGGTCTCGGGAATCTCATACCACACATCGGTGCCCGGACTGTCGCCCAGGCCGCCGCCCTGGCCGGCCGTGAACTCACTAGTCCCGTTGGCGTCGCTCACGGTCACGGTAATACTACCGAGTGGATTCGGATGGCCGGCATCCGGGATCGGCCACCACAGGGAGAGCTTGCAGGACCCTTCCATCACCGGCGCCCAGATGGCCGAAGCGCCCGCGATAGCGCTGTGGTTCAGGGCAAGATTATAGGCGGCATCATAGTCGTAAGGCGTCCACCCCATGCCGGGATAGAAGTTGCCCATGAGTATCAAGCCCAGAGATGCGCTCGAATCATCCAGAATGACGGAGGCCCCGCCCCCGCCGCCACCCCCACCGTCATCGTCTTCGTTCACCTGGCTGAGGCGGGGGCCGATGATGTCCAGGAACTTCCGGTAGAGCTTGTCGCGGCTCATCCAGTCGTCGATCGAAACATTGCCGCCGCCGGTCAGTTCCAGCATGGTCCGGGTCAGCCAGTCCACCGTGCCGCCCGGCCGATCGGGATAGCGCGGAATGCTGGAGGAGACCGAGTAAGCCGTCATGTGCTTGCGCGTCACGCCGTCGAGGCCCCGCAGCGCCTCCGCCGCACGGCCGCGGGCGCTTTCAGTGCCCACGCGGTGCCACCGAAGGATCGCCTCCTCGGAAAACGAGAACGGCGAGAAGGATGTGCCCGCGCTCGACATCGCATTGGTCAGGCGCCGGCCGCAGAACTCGTAGTAGTCCTTCAAAGGCACGGGCTCGCCGCCGCTGCGAAGGGAATGGATGAAATTGTAGTTCTTCGAGGCGTCGCCGGCCTGTCCCGTCACGAAGCGTTTCAACTCGAAACTGGCCGGGCCGATCGGCGTGATGTCTTTGGCGTCGTAACGGTTGCCGCCCACGTTGAGGGGGGCTAGGCCCGACAGGTCCAGCACCCGAACGCCCACCTTCCCCTGACGCCCGCGGTGGTCGAAGGAGACCCCGCCGGCCAGGAAGGCGTCCCGCTGGGCCCGGGTCATCAGTTTCGTCGCCATGGGCTCTATCGTATCGCCGTCGGTATCGGCCATTATGCGACGAGCGCCGTCCTTTTCGGCCTCCTTCTCGGCGCCTTCAGGGACCGCCTCGCCTTCCACGGCCCCGAAGAAGCCCAACAGTTGGCTGTAGTACGGCTGCACATCCCGCATCTGCTCATCGGTCAGATCAAAGGAACTGGTCAGATCGGCTGAGCCCGAGACGTTCCATCGGTCCGGTTCTCGGTATCCGGCGTGCCGGGCGTGGTCGCTGAGCCAATAATCGCCGTAAGTATTGCTGAAATCAATTTCCATATCTGGGATGCCGAAAGGAAGGCCCGCCGGCATGTCGATATAGCACAGCCAATTCATGGGCCCAAGGGCCTCGGGATAGGCGCCGTAAGGTCCAACGCTGGTGGAATCCAACATCCCGGCGCTGACGTAAAGGTCGTCCTTAAGGATATTTCGGACGAGCATCAGCAATCCGCTGGAGCTGGCTTCAGGGGTGGCCCGCGCTACCTGCGTTTCGAGCTGCTGGCCGCTCAGGTAGGACACGACCAGGAGAGTTGACCCTAGCATGGCGATGATCGTTAGCAACGCCACCGCTAGCATCAATACCGACCCACGCTGTCTTCGCACGCAAGTCATGGCTTTTTCCTCCCTCTAAAGGGTAAATCGGAAGGACATTTGGTGTCCGTGACACACAAAAGCACTTTTTGTGGCCCAACCCTTCAACGAGGGCGGGCCTTCATGCATCACGACAGACGGAATTTCGACAGAGCACAAGGAGAACGTCCAGGCCATCGGACATCCGCACAGCAGGGCTAGGCCCATGCTGGGCGTCTGTTCCGGCGGCAGGCGGGCCCGGACACAGTGGCCCGGCCCCATTCCGGATGTCCCGCGCACAACCGGGGGTGGCCCAATCGCCAACAGGCCCCGCCGCGGCCAATCACCGCGCGCCATATTCTACGCAGGCCCCGGAGGCCCGACAAGACTATTGATTGGGCAAATCTCCCGGAAACGGTCTATGGTGGTTGTGGCGGGCGCGTCGATATAATGGATTATGAGGGGTCTGGCTATGGACATGACCGGGTCATTGAGGCGAGCTGGCGCGGGCGCCCTGGTTGGGGTGGCGTTTCTGGCGCTGACGGCGTCGACGGCGCTGGGCCAAGGCCGCGGCAGTGTGGCGATTCGGAACCCGGGCGGAATCCGATCGCCCGGGCATTCCACGTCGTCGGGGGTCTCTCAGTTCCGCAGCTTCTCCTATGGGGCCGGCCAGGTCGGCAGCTCCGGCGGAGGCGGCGGCAACGTGCTGCAAAGCCGCATCAACACCACCATGCACTCGCAGTTGTCGTCGGTGGTCACGCGCCCCACGCGGTCGCCCTTGGTCAGCAGCATCAACCAATCGGGCCAGGGCTACTCCCGCTCGGCCGGCGGGCCCATCACCCCCACCGGCGGGGCCGACCCGGTCTCGGCGACGCGAACGGTCCGCCGATACACCGTCACCACGCCGCCGGTCCCGGGCGGCGGCCAATCCGTCGGCTCGATGACGGCCCCCACGCACACCGGGCCGACCGGCGCGTACCTGCAGGCGCTGACCCATCGCCACGAGCCCTCGGTGCTGGCCCAGGACGAGCCCATCCGCTCGCTGGCGCCCAAGCGCCCCAGCATGATGCGGACCATGATCCGCGACGGCGAGAAGGCCTTTCGCGACGGCGACTACAACCAGGCCGTCAAGAAGTTCAACCTCGCCTACACGCTGGACTCCAAGAGCCCCGAGGCCGCTCTGAGCCTGTTCCACGCCCAGTTCGCCACCTCCAAGGTCTCCTACGGGTCGGCCGACTACCTGCTTAGCCGGACGCTGCGGCTGCTGCCCGAGCTGCCCTTGGCGCCGCTGGATGTCCGCGGGTTCTACGGCGTGCCCGACGACTATGACCGCCACGTCGGACAGCTCGAGCAGTTTGTCCGCGAGCACGGCGGCGACCCCGGGGCCTGGCTGATCGTGACGTACTTCCGCTGGTTCAACGGCGACATATCCGGCGCCGAGGCCGCCCTGGCCAGCGCCACAGACAACGCCGAACAGGATCACATGATCGAGGCGTTGGCGATCTTTGCCGACGGCATCGCCACCGGCAAGGCCCGGGCCGCCGAGCAATCGGCGGCTGAGGGCGATCCGGTCGACCCGAACGCCCCCGACGCTGACCCCGCCGGGCCCACCGCCGAAAGCAAGTAGCGCAAAGGAACTGCCGGTCCTTCGGGCCGACCCATGGGGTTCTTGTTGGCGCACGGGAGGGCAGAACCTTATAATCCGCGACCCGCACGTTGCCGCCGGATGGACCGGCGAACGAGCGACCCAGCCCGCACGGCGTGACCCGCCGGGCCCTGTCGACGATGAGCGACGAGATACCGACAACCGTAGACGAAGCCGCTGACAGCCCTCCCTGGCTGCAGGAGATGTTCTCACGCCATCGGTTCGTGGTCAGCCTGTTCATTCACGCGGTCTTGTTCCTGGTGGCGTTTCTACTGGCCTACCTGGTCCGTTTCGACCTGGCCGCCGAAGTCGAGTCCACCTGGTTCGCCCAGCAGTTCCTGCCCTGGCTCCCGTTCGTGCTCGTGGTCAAGCTGATCGTCTTCGGCTTGATGAAGCAGTTCCGGGCCGACTGGACCTACGCCGGCGTCCGCGACATTGTTAATGTGCTGCTGGCCACGTGGGTGAGCTTCGCCCTGATCTACGCCCCAATCTTGCTGTTCCGCTGGTTCCCGGAATGGTCCGGGGAGGAAGCGCCGCAGTTCTTCAAGCTGTATCCGCAGGGCGTGGTGCTGCTGGACTTCTTCGCCACGGTGTTCCTGGTGTGCACCGCCCGGCTGGGCTACCGGCTTTACATGGAAGAGCTTCGGCCGGTCTCGCCGGAAGGGCTGAAGCGCGTGCTGGTTATCGGCGCCGGGCGGGCCGCGGAAGTCGTCATCCGCGAAATCTCTCGAATGCGGGTCGATCGGTACCGCGTGGTGGGCCTGGTCGATGACGATCGCGCCAAGCGGAACATGACCATCCACGGCGTTCACGTTCTGGGGACCACCGACGACATCCCGCGCATCTGCGAAGAGGACGAGGTCGACGAAATCATCCTCGCCATCCCGTCGGCCACGCAGAAGGAACTCCGCCGGATCATCGAAGTCTGCAGCGGAACGAAGCTGAACTTCCAGTCCCTCCCGTCGGTGGGCGACCTGATCGACGGGCGCGTGACCGTCAGCCAGATTCGCCCGGTGGACATTGAAGACCTTCTGGGTCGTGAGGCCGTTCAACTCGATACCGAAGCCGTCGCCCACTTCCTGAACGACCGGCGCGTGCTGATCACCGGCGCCGGCGGTAGCATCGGCTCGGAGATGTGTCGCCAGGTCTGCCACTTCGGCCCGGCCCGCCTGATCCTGGTCGAGCAGGCCGAGACCCCCTTGTTCGACATCCAAAACGAACTGAAGGAAACGTTCCCGGATATTCCGGTCACGGCCAGCATCTGCGACATCGGCGACCGCGAACGTGTGATGGCGCTGTGGGGCCAATGCAAGCCCGACGTGGTCATCCACGCCGCCGCCCACAAGCACGTGCCGTTGATGGAGCGCAATAGTTGCGAGGCCATCAAGAACAACATCTTCGGCACCAAGAACGTGGCCGACGCGTGCTGTGAGCACGAGGTCGCCGAGTTCGTGCTGATCTCCACCGACAAGGCCGTCAACCCGTCGTCGGTGATGGGCGCCTCCAAGCGAATCGCCGAAATCTACACCCAGGCCCTCAACGGCCGAGACAGCCACAAGACGCAATTCAAGGCCGTCCGGTTCGGCAACGTATTGGGCTCGGCCGGCTCGGTGGTGCCAACCTTCCGCAAGCAGATTGCCGCGGGCGGGCCCGTCCGCGTGACCCATCCGGAAATGCAGCGGTACTTCATGACGATTCCCGAAGCGGCCCAACTGGTGCTCCAGGCGGCGGCGACGGGCTCGGGCGGGCAGATATTCCTGCTGGACATGGGCGAGCCAGTCAAGATCGTGGACCTGGCCCGTCAGATGATCACCCTGAGCGGCTTTCGGCCGGGCGAGGATATCGACATCGTCTTCACCGGCGTGCGCCCCGGCGAAAAACTGTTCGAGGAACTCCGCACCGAAGGCGAAGACATCCAGCCGACCGTCCACCCCAAAGTCAACATCTGGCGGTCGCGACCGACCGAGTGGACCACGGTGGAGGCCGCCATCAACGACCTCGCGACCGTCTGCAACGCCATCGACCGCGACGCCGTGGTGGCCGCCCTGCAAAGAATCGTCCCCGAGTACGACCCGCTGAACCCGCCGGGCAAGTAGGCCCGCGCTGCCGCCGTTTCTAGAGGAACACCCCGTGAGCGATGACACCATTTCCCTCTCGCACCAGGATATCACCCAAGCCGAGATCGACGCCGTGGTGGCCGTCCTCAAGTCCGACCGATTGAGCCTGGGCCCCAAGATCCCCGAGTTCGAAGCCGCCGTCGCCGGCCGCGTCGGCCGCAAGTACGGTATCGCCGTCAACAGCGGCACCAGCGGGCTGCACCTGTGCGTCCGGGCCCTGGGCATCGGCGAAGGCGACGAGGTCATCACCACGCCCTTTACCTTCGTCGCCACCGCCAACTGTTTGCTGTTCGAACGGGCCAAGCCCGTCTTCGTCGACATCGACGCCGATAGCTACAACCTGGACCCCGCCCGCATCGAAGCGGCCATCACGGATAAGACCAAGGCCATTCTGCCCGTCGAGATCTTCGGCAACCCCGCCCACTTCGACGTCTACGAACAGATCGCCGCCAAGCACAATCTG
>CAYRZU010000034.1:0-32805 GCA_964428895.1 uncultured Planctomycetaceae bacterium | reverse complement strand
AGCTGACCACGCACCAGTTGTAGCGAGCGCCGCCGGCTTCGAAGCTCTTGCGGCGGGCGATGCAGTCGCGGGTGAACAGCGTTCGGGCCATCTTGGGGTCGCCCTGGGTGAACCGCCAGCGCAGTTGATCGGCATCCCACTCGTAGTACTGAGCGGTTCGGAACTGGATTTGCCGTTTGACGGCGGTGACGAACTGGTCGAAGGACGCCATATCCTCGAACCGCCCGGTGTGCGGGGCGATCTGCGTGTTGGTATTGGGGTCGCGGCCGTCGCTCAAGGCCAGTTCCAACGCCTTGGCCAGGTTGATTTCGCCTTCCAGGCTACCGACGTTCGACAGGCCGGAGATCATCGTCTCCGTGCATCCGCCGAAGCCGATCTCGGCAGCATCAGCGTCGGTGAGCCCGAGGTCCATCTCGCGGAGTGTATCTACGTAGAGGTCATCGTTGTACAGGGCGGGTCGGCCGGACCCGTCACGCAGGGCCTGCAACGCTTCAGTGAGGATGGCGTCCGGCGTTCGAGACGTGATCCGCAGCGCCACGTTCGGTCGGCGGAAATGGTTTCGCCCACACGCGGCGATGAATTCGCTGGTCAGGGAGTTCGTGCCGTCTTCGCCCTTGGGCGTCCAGCCGCCGATCTGCAGGTTCCAGCCGTTGAAGATCTCGAAGTTGTCGAAGACCTCGTCCAGCAGTCGTTGGGCGAACGCCGGGTCGATCCGTCCGGCCGCCAGGTCCGCCTCGTAGAGGTCGCCCAGCACTTGGTCGAGTCGGCCGATGCTGTCGCAGCCGTCGATCATCCACGTCAGGTTGACGGCGAGCAGCCCTTGGAAGAACGTTTGGGATGGCTGCATGAAGGACTGACTCATCGCCTCCCGAATGGTCTTCAACTCCGCACGCCGCGGCGTTGCAGCTTGCCTCTCGGCGTCGCCCAACGCCTCAAGCGTTCGCTCATAGAACGCCCGAACGCCAACGGCGAAATCCTCAACCGCCAGGAGCAGTTTCAGCGTGCCGGGCTCGGCGTCGGCGCCTTCGGCGCGAGTCGTGGCGATCGCCTCGGCGAGCTCAGCTTCCATGGACTCAAAGCCTTCACCCACCACGCGCCGCATATCGGGATTGGTGTGGGTGTAGCCGCCGAAGTAGACCAGGCGACTCTTGAGGTCGGCAACGAGCGCATCGATGAAGTCGGCGTGCTGCGGGAAGGAGAGTTTCTTTTCCTCGGCGATGGATTCATTGACCCGCAGGCCGCAGTTGTGCTCGTGGTCGAGAATCAGAGCGATGCCGGTCCAAACGTCGTCGGACCGCCAGTTCTTGGCGTGGGGGAGGCTTTCCATCGGGATCAGCCAGTGACCTTCGGGGACGCGGATCTCCATGTTCTCGTACAGCCGACGGTACGCACGGCCATACGAGGCCGGCCAGGGCTGGTCGATGACTTCATAGAAGCCCAATGCGGCCCATTCGCCCAACTCGGTCAGTATTCGCGGATCCATGGTCATGGCGACAAGAACTCCTCCAAGGTCGCTTCGATTTTACAGCATTCTAGGCATTCCGGAAGCGGAGTTAGTGAATCCATCCCGGCTTTGTGGGTTGGTCGCAGCGGGCCTGGAGGATGTAGGGGGCAGCCAGGTCGGTCGGTTCTTGGGCGGGCAGGTCGATGGTGAGGGTGGCGCCGTCCTGCCGGAAGGCGAGCTTATCGCCACCCAGCATGGTGACGGTCTGGACCGTCAGCGGCGCCGCCCCGTGGATGGACTCGACCACCACGCGACCATCCTCGGGCCAGTGGCGGACGATGACGTTCAGATTGTTGCCCTTGGTGGTGAATCGCAGGTCGCCCTCGGTGACCGGATAGAAGGGGCGCGTGTCGTAGATGGCGTCGCCGTTGACGTCCATCCAGGCGCCGATCTCGGTCAGCAGGTCGATCACGCGTTGCTCCAGCGTGCCGTCGGGCTTGGGGGGGATATTCAGCAGGAAGCACCCGTTCTTGCTGACCACGTCGGCCAGCATGTTGAGGATGTCTCCGGCTGTGTAGATGCCGGCCGACGGGTTGTAGCTCCAGCATGCCCCGTGGAGGCAGGGGAAGTCGCACTGCCACGGCTGATAGCGAATGTCGGGCAGCGAGCGGTGTTCGGAATCAAGAGTAGCCACGCACTCCACGAACAGCCCGCCGCAGAACGGCCCGTGAATGTCGGAGGAGTTCTTGATGAACAGCACGCTGCTTAGTTCGCCGTGGCGCTCGATGGAGCGGTTGTAGTAGTGGGCCAGCACGTCCATGCCGGTTTGGAAGTTATCTTCGCCCGTGAACGGGATGGCGCTATCGAAGTACAGCAGGTCAGGGCCGTAATTGTCGATCAGGTCGATCAGGCGGGCCTTCCAGTGCTCGCGGTGGGCGGGCATGACGTGCCCGTTGTGGTCATCCGGCAGGGGGGGGAAGTAGAAATCCCAGTAGTCGGAGTCGTTGCCGTCGTAGGGGCCTCGGTCGTCGGCGTTCTTGTTGGTCTGGAACCAGTGGTCGGACCGAGCCAGGTGGGTGGTCACCCCCCATTTCAGACCCGCCTTGAGCGTGGCCTCGCGGAACATTCCAACGAGGTCCTTCTTGGGGCCCATGTTCACGGCGTTCCACTTGTGGTGACGGGAGTTCCACAGATCGAAGTTGTCGTGATGGACGGCGCAGGTGCAGAAGTAGCGGGCGCCCGCACGCTTGACCACGTCGAGTAAGGCGTCGGGGTCGAAGTTCTCGGCCCGCCACAGCGGAATCATGTCCTTGTACCCGAACGTGGACGGATGGCCGAAGTGTTCGATGTGATACCGGTTGGCTTCGTGCCCAGGGATATACATGTTCCGGGCATACCACTCCTGCTGCCCGGACACCGAATACACTCCCCAATGCGCATAGATGCCGAACTTGGCGTCGGCGAACCACTGCGGCGCCTTGTAGCCAAAGCCCAAGGACTGAATGTCCGGCTCGAAGCGGGCGGGTGTGGTCATGATGGTTTACCGCCCATACAGCCGACCCTCGTCGACCATGGCCAGGTAGTTCTCGACGGGAATGTAGTTGGCCGGGGTGTTGCCCGTGCCGAGGGCGAATCCGCCGCCGGGCAGACAGATATCGAGCGTGTCGCGGACGCGTTGGCGGATGGCCTGCTCGTCGGAGCGACACAGGAAGTCCACGTCGATGCCGCCCAGCAGGGCGATTTCCTGGCCGTAGGTCTCCTTGACGTCGCGGACATCTTCGATGGTATCCTCGAAGCTGTGCTTGCCGTCGATCTTCACGTCGAGGATCAGATCATCCATGATGCATTCGAGATTGCCGCAGGCGTGGAGGATCATGGGCCGCCCGGTGTCGTGGGCGATCTTCGCCAGTTCCTTGTGGCCGGCCAAGAAGAAGTGCTTCATGTCCTCGGGGCCTAGGAACGTGCCGGTGCGGTAGCCCATATCGTCGGAAGGGAAGAACACCTTGATGCGGTCGAGCTCGGCGATACGCGGCAGGAGCACGCGGTAGTAGTCCAGCAGCTTCTCGCGGATGGCTTCGACCAGGTCGCGGTCGTCGTAGAGCGAAATGCACAGCGTCTCGTAGCCCATCAGCCACGTCAGGTACTCGCAGTAGTGGCCGATCTCATGGCAGAAGATCGCCATGTCATCCGGCAGGTTCTCTTGCCACCATTCCAGCTCGGCCGTCAGGTCGCCCACGGTGGGGTCGGGCCATTGGAACTTGTCGAAGTCTTCCCAGCTCATGATGGGGCCGTGGTTCTCGTCCTGGAAGAACCGTTGGCCTTTGGACTGCTCTTCGGGCGCGGTGTCGTCGACGGCCTTTCCGGTAAAGCCCCAGTCCTGCCCGCCCGGGCCCAGGTAGATGTAATCGAAGCCCAGGAAGCGGAGGAACTTGATTGTCAACCACCGGTGGTAGTTGGGGTCGTTCTTGTCGAGCCCTTTGTCCAAGTCGAACATTCTGACGATGGCCTGGGACAGTTGATAATCGTGGAACAGCTCGACGTGGTAGCAGCGGTCGGGCGTTCCCTTGCGGAGAATATTGTCGACCATTCCTTGCCAGTTGGGCTGGAACGGTTGGGCGAGACCTTCGTATGTCGGCATGAGAGTTCCTTTCAGGCCGGGGGTGATGCGCGATCAGTTATCGTAATTCAACGGGGGTCGACCCACACGGCGGCGAACGTCGGTTTGCATGTCAACGATGTCGCTCCGGACGCGTTCGATGAACTCTTCAGGCGTCATCTTGCGTGCTTCTTCCTGGGAGATCGGCTCGCCGTATTGGACCACCACGCTGCCGATGCCGGGGCTGGCCTTGCCGCGGGGCCAGCATTCGTGGGCGCCGTCGATCAGGGTGGGCACGGTCCACTTGGCCGCCCGCTGACTCAGCAGGGCCACCCCCGGCAGGAACTTGCCGATCCGCCCGTCCCGCGTGCGCGTCCCTTCGGGAAAGATGACGATCGGGCGGCCATCCTTCAATCGCCGCATGGCCTCTTTGACCGCCTTGGTGTCGGCGGCGCCACGGCGGACCGGGAACGCGTTGAGCGATTCGATCAGCCAGCGGAAGAGCTTAAAGTGGAACAGCGAATCGCGAGCCATAAAGTGCATGGGTCGGCGCAGCGCGAAGGCCACCAGTGGCGGGTCGAGGTAGCTCTGATGGTTGGAAATATAGAGCACGCCGCCGCTGTCGGGCTCATATCGCCGGTTAAAGACCCGCACCCGCCAGAATAGGCACATGAACATTTGTAGGGCGCCCTGGGCCATGCGGTACCAGATCGACAGTGGCCGAACGTCGAACGACAGGCGGATGCGGTTGAGGTGGCTGTTGGGATAACTGGACAGCGTCAGCGGCATCGGTGCGTCTCCACGTGGGCCAGCATTTCGGCCAGCACGTCGTCAATACTATTGTTAGTGGTGTCGATCTCGATGGCGCCGGCCGGGCGGACCAGCGGGGCGACGGGGCGCTCGCGGTCGCGCCGGTCGCGCGTCTCGATGTCGGCTTGGACGCCGGCGGGGTCGGCGGTTTCTCCGGCCGCTCGCAGATCGGCGCAGCGGCGTTCGGCGCGGACGGCCGGGTCGGCACAGAAGAAGAACTTCACATCGGCGTCGGGGAAGACCACCGTTCCCTGGTCGCGGCCTTCGGTGACGAACTCGCCGAGCTCGGCCCCGATCCGCCGCTGCAAGTCCACGAGCACCTCCCGGCAGGCCGGTGCATTGGCGATGAAATGGGCGTTGTTGGAGACGTCCGAGGAGTGGAGCTGGTCGGTGACGTCTTGGCCGTCCAGCAACACCTGCATCGCCTCGCCGACAACGAGGTGGATATCGGCGGCCCGGACCGTGGCCGCAACAGCGTTGGCGTCAGTCAAATCCACGCCCTCGCGCAAGGCCTTGAGCGTCGCGGCGCGATACGTCGCGCCGGTCTCCAGGAAGGCAATGCCCAGCGCCTTAGCCAGTCCGCGAGCGGACGTGCTCTTGCCCACCCCGGCCGGTCCGTCGATGGTGATAATCATGACGCAAAGTTTACCGATGGGGGTCGGCCGGGCCAAGAGGAAGCCCAGACCCAAGAAAGACAATTGGGCCGCCAGATCGTGACGGCCCAATCGCAAGTCGAGACCTGAGAATTGAAAATCCAGCCGCAGGCCTACTCCATCGTCCCGGCCGGCTTGAAGCAGCCGACGGTCTTCAGGTAGTTGGCCCGTTCGAAAGCCGCCGGCTCGGCGCTATTGAGGTGACTCAACGCCCCGCGCATGTCCGTGACGGACTTGTAGCCCTTGGACTCCAGAATCGCCACCAGCCCGTCCAGCACCGTCTTGGCGTGGTCGGGTCCGTTCTTGATCAGGGCCGACGTCATCATGGTTACGTCGGCGCCCGCCAGGATCATCTTGGCGACGTCGTCGGCGGTGTGGATGCCGGTCGAGGCGGCGAGCGAGGCTTTCAGGCGTCCGTGGAGGATGGCGATCCACCGCAGCGGCAGGCGGTTTTCCTCCGACGTGCTCAAGGCCAATCGCGGGGAGACTTCCATCTTCTCAACATGGATGTCCGGCTGATAGAAACGGTTGAACAGCACCAGGCCGCTGGCCCCGGCCTCGACCATCGCCTTGGCGACGGCCGCCGGCGCCGAGAAGAACGGCGACAGCTTTAGCGCCACCGGAATGGAGACCTTGCCGACCACCGAGCGGACGATGGACTCGTGGGCGCCTTCGATCATCTCGCCGGGCACGTTCGTGCTGGTCGGCAGGAAGGAGACGTTCAGTTCAATCGCGTCGGCTCCGGCGGCTTCGACCTCGGAGGCGTAGTCGGTCCAGCCGCTGTTGGAAATGCCGTTCAGCGAGGCGATCACGGGGATGTCGACGGCGTCCTTGACTGCTCGGATGTGGTCGAGGTACTTTTCCGGCCCGGTGCGGAAGGTATCGATGGCCGGGTAGTACGACAGGCTCTCGGCGAACCGGTCCGCCCCGTATTCCAGGAAGTAGTCGAGTTGCTCGGCCTCCTGGCGAATTTGCTCTTCAAACAACGACCCGAGGACCACGGCGGAGATGCCGGCCTCGGCGAGCTGCTTGACCTTATCCACCTTCATGCTCAACGGCCCGGCCGATGCGACCAGTGGCCCGGCCAACTGAAGCCCCATGTATTCCGTCGACAGATTCATGGATCCAATCCTTTCCCTGTTAGAGCGATGCTCATGGAATGATAGGCACCGAGATCGGCCGATGTCACGTCCGGCCGTGGGAAAAACTTGACCACGCCAAAGGTTGTCCATACGCTCGCCGTCGCGAACTTCTCAAAAAGGACCACCGACAGATGGACAGACAACGCACGTTGGTCGTTCTCAAACCGGACGCCGTTCAGCGTCGCCTGATCGGGCGAATCGTGGCCCGATTCGAGGATAGGGGGCTCAAGATCGTCGGGATGAAGTTTCTGAAGCTCTCCGACGCTCGGGCCGCGGAGATGTACTCGGTTCACGAAGGGAAAGACTTCTACGACCGCCTGATGGCCTTCATTACCTCCGGGCCGGTGATGGCGATGGTGCTGGAGGGCCCCGGGGCCATCGAGATTGCTCGGTCCATGATGGGCCCCACCACCAGCAGCGAGGCCGACCCGGGGACGATCCGCGGCGACCTCGGCATGGCCCGTCGCCTGAATCTGGTGCACGGTTCGGACAGCGCCGCCTCGGCCGACCGGGAAATCCCGGTCTTCTTCGGCGATGATGAACTGGTGGATTACGCGCTGGACCTGGACGCTTGGACCCTCAGCGATGACGGCTGACCATGGACGACGCCCCACGCATTGAGCAGCTTCGCGATGACATCCGGCGCCACGACCGGCTGTATTACGTCGAGGCGACCCCGGAAATCTCCGACCGCGACTACGACCGCCTCATGGACGAGCTGAAAACGCTCGAGGCCGCCCACCCGGACCTCGTCACCGACGATTCCCCCACCCAACGCGTCGGCGGCGAGCCCATCGAGGGGTTCGAATCCGTTACCCACGCCCAGCGGATGCTGAGCATCGACAACACGTACGACGCCGAGGACGTTCGCGAGTTTGACACGCGCGTCCGAAAAGCCCTCGAGGAGCATCCGTTTCACTACTTGGTCGATCCCAAGATCGACGGCGTGGCCGTTTCGCTTCGATATGAGGGTGGCCGATTGGTTCTGGCGGCGACGCGGGGCGACGGCGTTCGAGGCGACAATATCACCAACAACGCCAAGCGCATCCGCGCGATTCCGTTGGTGCTGACGGGCGAGGGTTTTCCGGACGTTCTGGAAGTGCGCGGCGAAGTCTTCTGGCCTCGCAGCGCCTTTGCCGCCACCAACGCCAAACGGGCCGAGCAAGGCCAGGAGACCTTTGCGAATCCTCGCAACGGCGCCGCCGGCACGCTCAAACAGCTCGACCCGACCGTGGTGGGCGAGCGCGGCCTGGCGTTCGTGGCCCACGGCCTGGGGGAGATGTCCGAGCCGCTCGGCAATCGAGCCAGCGAGATCACGCAACGGCTGAAGAGCTGGTCCATTCCGATGAGCTCCTTTACCGAGGTGTGCGACGACATCGATGCGGCCATGGAAACAATCGAGGCTTGGCCCGCTCATCAGGATGAGGTCGACTACGAAACCGACGGTATGGTGGTTAGCGTCGACGAGTTGGCCCTGCGCGATGAATTAGGCTCGACCAGCAAAGCCCCGCGGTGGCGCATGGCGTATAAGTACGAGGCCGAGCGGGCCGAGACTGTTCTGCGGGCGGTGGACTTCCAGGTGGGCCGCTTGGGCACCATTACGCCGGTGGCCCGGTTCGACCCGGTCCAATTGGCGGGAACGACCGTCTCCAACGCGTCACTGCACAACTTCGACCAGATCGAACGGTTGGACGTGCGGGTGGGGGATGCCGTCATCGTCGAAAAGGCCGGCGAGATCATTCCCCACGTCCTGCAGGTAGTTCACGCCCATCGGCCGGCCGACGCAAAGCCCATCGATCCGCCGTCGGCGTGCCCAAGTTGCGGCCACGAGACGCGGCGCGATGAAGACGGCGTGTATCTCCGCTGCGCCGACCCCGCTTGCCCGGCCCAACTACGCGAGCGACTGCGATTCTTCGCGGCCCGCAATCAGATGAACATTGAGCATCTCGGCCCGGCGGTGATTGACCAATTGGTCGATCAGGGATGGGTCAAAGACTTCGCCGATCTCTACGCACTGGAGGCCGAGAAGGTCGCCGAGCTTGACCGCATGGCCGAGACCTCGGCGAAGAATCTGATTGATGCGATCCAGACCAGCAAGGACCGGCCGTTGGATCGTGTGCTGGCGGGGCTGGGCATTCGACACGTCGGCGGCCGAGCGGCGGAAGTACTGGCCGGCCACTTCGGCGGTCTGGATGCCCTGATGGCTGCGAGCGTTGAAGCTCTAACGGACGTCGACGAGATCGGCCCGGTCATCGCCGAGAGCGTCCATTCGTTCTTCCACAGCGAAGCCGGGCGGACGGCCGTTGATCGTCTTCGGGCAGCGGGTCTGACCATGAAGGCCGAGCGGCTCGCCCGCGACGCCGACGATCAGCCTTTGGCGGGTAAGACCGTGGTCGTTACCGGTACGCTGGCCGGGATGAGTCGGCCCGAAGCGCAGGCGGCGATCAAAGCCGCCGGCGGCAAGGCTGCCTCGAGCGTCTCGAAGAAGACGGATTTCGTGGTGGCCGGTGAGGCCACCGGCGGCAAACTGGATAAGGCCCGTTCATTGGGCGTTGAAGTGATTGACGTTGCCGAGTTCCGCAAGCGTCTTGGGTTGCAGTAGGTCGTTGGCAGGAATTGTCGAAGCGTCTTGGCCGTGAGTGTCGGGCCAAGAAGTGCTCAAACCAGTGCTTGTTTTGAGGGAAAGGGCTGCCATAATAACGCCATGAAGATCCCACTTCCTACCAAAGGCCTGTCTCGTCGGGAGTTCATGAAGATCGTCGGCGCTTCGTCGGCCATGTTGTGTGCGGGCGGCTTGGCGGGCTGTCTGGCCAAGGGTCAGACCTTCTACGTTCAAGACGGCGTCGAGCCCGACGAATGGAAGAAGTCCGTTTGTCGCTATTGCGGCACGGGCTGCGGCGTGGACGTGGGCGTCAAGGACGGGCAGATTGTCGCCATCCGGGGTTGGGACGGCTACCCGGTCAATGACGGCGTGCTGTGCCTCAAGGGCCTATCCCTGATGTACGTCGTTCACTCCGACGAACGCGCCACCCAGCCCCTGATCCGCCAGAACAAGGGCTTCAAGAAGGCCTCCTGGGACGACTCGCTCGACCTGGTCGCCCGGAAGCTGCAGGAGACCATCGACAAGCACGGGCCGGAGTCGGTCGGTTGCTACCTGGGCGCCCAGCTATTCACCGAAGAGTTCTACGTCATCAACAAGTTGTTCAAGGGCGTGCTGGGCTGCAACAACGTGGAGTCCAATGCACGCCTGTGCATGGCCAGTGCGGTCACAGGCTTCCTGACCACGTTCGGTTCGGACGAACCGCCCGGGGCCTACGTCGACATCGACGAGTCGGACTGCTTCTTCCTGGTGGGCACGAACCTGGCTGAGCAGCATCCGATCGTCTTCGCAAGAATCCTGAAGCGACGGGCCGAGAACAAAGACGTCAAGATCATCGTGGCCGATCCGCGGATGACGCCGACGACCGCCCACGCCGATATTTGGCTTCCCCTGTACCCGGGGACCGACATCGCCCTGATGAACTCGATGGCCCACGTGCTTCTGGAGGAGGGCTTCGCGGATCGGGCGTTCGTGGATGCTCACACGAAGATCGTCGAAGGCGGCGCCGCGTGGGGCCCGGAGAAGCCCGTCAGCTTCGATGAATTCAAGAGCTTCCTGGCCGACTACGCTCCGGAAAAGGTTTCCCGTGAGGTCGGCGTCAGGGCCGAGGACATTCGCGCTGCCGCCCGGATGTTCGGACGGTCGCGAGCGGCGATGTCACTATGGACCATGGGCCTCAACCAGCGACGGTGGGGTACGTGGTCGAACAATGTCGTGTACAACATGCATTTGCTGACGGGCAAGATCTGCAAGCCCGGCTCGACGGCCATGAGCATGACGGGCCAGCCCAACGCGTGCGGCGGGGTGCGGGAGTGCGGGTCGCTGTGTCACATCCTGCCCGCCCACCGGGCCATCAAGAAGCCCGAGCACCGCGCCCAGATGGAAACGCTGTGGGACGTGCCTCCCGGTTCGATCGCCGACAAACCGGGCCTGCATACCATGGCTTTGTTCGACGCGATGCGAGAGGGCAAGATCAAGTTCCTGTGGGTGGCGTGCTCGAATCCGGCCCAGTCCCTGCCGGACCTGAACAAATACTTCGGCGGCATGGAAGAGGCGTTTCTCGTGGTCCAGGACATCTTCCCGCCGCCGCAGGTCCTGCCCGATGCCTTCGCCAACCGGACGGCCGAGCTGGCCGACGTGTTCCTGCCCTCGGCGTTCTGGGTGGAAAAGGGCGGCGTGTTCGGCAATACCGAACGGCGAAGCTGCCTGACCGAAAAGGCCGTCGACGCCCCCAAGGGCCTCAAAGCCGACTGGGAAATCTTCGCCGACGTCGCCCGCCGCATGGGCCACGGCAAGCACTTCGAGATCGACTCGCAAGAGCAGCTTTGGGCCCACTACCGCAAAGCGACGGCCGGGACGGACATGGACCTCTCGGGCGCAACCTATGAGAAGATGCTGACCCAAGGCGGCGTGCAATGGCCTTGCCCGGCAGGGGCCGAGACCGGCACGACTCGGCGTTACGTGATCGACGAAGACCTGCACCTCAAGCGTCTGGTCGCTGAGGGCAAGGTCGAGGTCCCGGCCGACGGCGTTTACTTCTACGGCAAGCCCGACGGGCGGGCCCGCCTGTTCAAACGCCCGCACATGCCGCCGGCGGAACTGCCCAGCGACGAGTACCCGCTCTACCTGACCACGGGCCGCGTGGTGCAACACTGGCACACCGGCACGATGACCATGCGGGTGCCGGCGCTGAAGAAGGCGGCGCCGTCGGCCTTTGTTGAGTTGAACGTCGACGACGCCGAACAACTCGGCGTTGCCGACGGCGACACCGTCCGCCTGGTCACCCCGCGAGGCCACCTGGAACTGCCCGCCTGCGTCCCGCAGCCCAGGCCTCTCGAACCGACCGCCATCGAAGGTCGCGTCTCCGTGCCGCGGCCGGGCGTGGCGTTCGTGCCGTTTTTCGACGCGGACAAGCTGGTCAACGTGCTGACCATCGACGCCGTGGACGACTTGTCGAAAGAGCCCGAGTTCAAGATATGCGCCTGCCGCATTGAGAAGGTGTAACCATGGCTCGATTTGGAATGGTCATCGACCTGAAGAAGTGCCTCGGCTGCCAGACCTGCACCGTGGCGTGCAATATCGAGAACAGCATTCAGACGGCGGGCAACTGGCACGTGGTGCTGGACATGATCGAGGGCGAATACCCCGCGATCAACCGCACGTTCTTCCCGCGGCCCTGCCAGCACTGCAAGGAAGCCCCGTGCGTGGACGTCTGCCCGACCGGGGCCTCCCACAAGCTCGACGACGGCCGCGTGCTCATCAACTATGACGACTGCATCGGCTGCCGCTACTGCATGACGGCCTGTCCGTACGAGGTGCGCGTATTCAACTGGAAGCGCCCCGCCAAGCCGCTGACCGAGAACCCCGCCTCGCCGATACGGCCGCGCGGGGTGACCGAGAAGTGCACGTTCTGCACCCATCGGATCGACGCGGCGACGAAGAAGGGAGACCCGGTGGGCAGTGATAGTCCCGAGGGCGTCGTGCCTGCCTGCGTGCAAGAGTGCATCGGCGAGGCCCGCACCTTCGGCGACCTGGACGACCCCGATTCCGTGGTGGCCCGTCTGGTCGCCACGCGCGGGCACAAGCGGTTGCTCGAGGGCAAGGGCACCGATCCAAGCGTGATCTACCTGCTATAGGAATCCCCTGATGGGCAAGTTGGGACACATCCTCTTCGTTATCGTGTTGCTCGCACTGATCGCAGGCGGGGCCCTGGCGGCCTGGCCGCAAGTGAAAGACTCCCTGGCCGCCACCGAGTTGCACGAGCCGGTGGTGTGGGGCCTGTACGTGGTCTGCTCGGTGTTCTGTTTGGGCGTCGGGGCCGGGGCGCTGGTGGTGGCGTCGCTGGCGCTGGCCCATGGGCGCCCGCAGGGGCGAACCGTGGCCGGGGCCGGGGCGTTGGTCTCGCTGGTCTCGGTGGGGCTGGCGGGGCTGTTCATCCTGCTGGACATCGGCCGAATTGATCGGGCCATGCTGATGATGACCAAGGCCCGGATTGAATCGCCGTTGTTCTGGGATTTCGTGGTGATCGACGTGCTGATCGTGATAGCCGTGTTCTACCTCCTGTGCGTGTTGGCCGGTTCGCGCCGGGCCGAGCCCAAGCCGGTCTCGGGGCTGTTGCGGTTGCTGGCCGGGCTGTTCGGAATCGCTGTGCCCGTTCTTTACGTGGTAACGGTCCGAGTATTCTCCACCTTGCAGGCCCGGCCGGACTGGAACACGCCCGTGCTGACGCCGGTGTTCCTGGCATCGGGGATGCTGGCGGGCCTGGCCGCGGTGATGGTGGTCGTCAGCGTCAGTCGCGCCGGGCGAGCGGCTATGGCCCAAGCCCCGGCGATCTGGCGAGTCATGGCTGACGGGCTGTTCGGATTGATCGTGGTCGATACCATCCTGACCCTGGGTCCGGTGGTGGGGTTGTGGTCCTCCGGCGGGGCGGGCGATGATTCCATCTGGGCCGGGCTGGGCGAGTTGGGGCTGCTGGAACTGCTGGTGGGCATGATCGCCCCGGCGCTGATCATGGTCATGGGCCGACGCAAGCCGGGATTCCTTGCCGGCGTTGCGGGTCTGTTGGTGTTGTCGGGTGTGTTCATCAAACGATGGCATATCATCATCCCGGCCATGACTCGCCGGGCGTTCCCGCTGCCGGAGGCGAGCTATACGCCCAACATCGTTGAATTGGGTACGGTGGTGGCTCTGGCGGCGGCGGGGGTGCTGTTCGCCTATGTTGCATTGCAAGTGCTGAAGAAACCGGCCGTTGCGGCGGTATCGGCTGAATAGGCCCAATGGATGATGGCCCAGGCGGGGGATGTCCGCCTATCCCAGCGCAAAAACTCGGCCCGCTGAGAGCCATCAGCGAGCCGAGAAACCACAGGAGGCAAATTAGTTAGGACTGTAACCGGCGGGCTAGCACAGGGCGGCAAAGCTGAGGACGATCAGGAATGCCATTCTCATCTTTTCCCTGAATGTGTGCGACATGTTTCAGCCTCCGCGGCAGTTATGTCCTAATGAACTAAGACCAATTATACGCGCGATCGCAAAAGCGCCTAGGGGGTCAGGGGCAGAAAATAGAAAAAAGCCCTGTCGCGTAAGTGTCGACAGGGCTTTTGGTTGCAGATGAAACTGCGATTAACGCTTCGAGAACTGGAAGCGTCTTCGAGCGCCGCGCTGGCCGTACTTCTTTCGTTCGACCTGGCGGGCGTCGCGGGTCATCAGGCCGTTCTTGCGAAGGCCCGCGTCCAGTTCGGGCATGGCCTTGGACAGCGCCCGTGCCAGGCCCAGGCTGACCGCGTCGGCCTGGCCGGTCGTGCCGCCGCCGCCGACGTTGACCCACACATCCCAACTGGTCATCATCGCGGAGGTCTCCAACGGGCGGACCACGGCGTTCTGGTCGCGAAGCGAGGGGAAGTACTGGGCCGGCTCGCGCTTGTTGATGAGGATCTTGCCCGAGCCCGGACGGATCCGCACACGAGCGACGGCTCGCTTGCGTCGGCCGGTGCCCCAGATGTAATGCACGCCGTCCGGCAGGGGGGGTGCGGTGCGGCTGGGGGCGGGCTTTTCGGCGCGGGGGGCTTCGGGCGAAGCTTCGGCTTCGGCGGGCCTCTCGTCGGGAGCTTCAGCCTTGGCGTCGGCGGCCTCGGGAGCGTCAGCCTTGGGCTTGTCGGCCTTGGGGGCCCCTTCGGCCTTGGCGTCGGCGGCCTCGGGAGCGTCAGCCTTGGGCTTTTTGGCCTTTGGGGCCTTTTCGGCCTTGGCGTCGGCTTTGGTCTCTTCAGGGGCGGGGGCGTCGGCGGCTTCGGGGGCGGCGTCGGCCTGCTTGGCGTCTTTGTCGTCTGCCATAAAACGGGTCCTGTTAGATCTCCAGGGGCTGCGGCTGTTGAGCGTGATGCGGGTGCTCGGGGCCGGCGTAGACTTTGAGCTTGCTGAGCATGTGGTGCCCGAGCTTGTTCTTGGGCAGCATGCGGCGAACGGATTCGCGGATGATGCGGTCGGGGTGCTTGGCCAACATGTCTTCGAAGGTGGTGACCTTTCGGCCGCCGGGGTGCCGGCTATACCGTTCGTAGATACGCTGGGTGGGCTTGTTGAGGCCGGTGACCGCGATCTTCTCGGCGTTGACGACGACGACAAAATCGCCGCAGTCGACGTGGGGGGTGTATTCGGGGCGATGTTTGCCCATGAGGATCGTGGCGATCCGCGTGGAGATTCGGCCGAGCACTTTATCGGTGGCGTCCACCACGTGCCATGCGGCCGTCAACTCGCCCTTTTTGGCCATGTACGTTTTCATTGGTCCTTCCATCGAAGCGTCTTACTGACCCATCTGCGGGTCGGGTGCACACAAGAGCCCTGTATTATGCCTGGGTCAATCCACAAGTCAACGCCATTTTCGGCCAGGAACCGTTTGGCCCATAAGTAATTCCCCTCAGAGGCTTGACAGGCGGGGGGGCACAGGTGCGTAATAGTGTTGTGGTTCTACGCCCGTGCAGCGCGGGAATTGCACGGGTCATATGTTTGCACGTCGAGACACATTGTGGATTCGTCCGACAGAGGAATTCCCGGTGGAAGGCCTCGGCGGACGCAAGGAAACGGATGCCGCAAGACCGTGACGTCGCCAGGCCAACATGATCGCGGGAGCGCAATTGTTGGGCATATCCAACGGCGGCGAAGACCGAAAGGAGAATGCATCATGCGTACGTCCCTGAAGCTACTGGTGTGCGCGGCCATTTTGGCCGGCGGAATTGCCTGGGGCCAAGACTCCCTCAGCGAGCAGCAAAAGGCTAAGCGGAAGCTACTGAGCTATCGCGCCGCCCGGGCCGATGCCATCCGCAAGCTGGCAGAACGGATCCAGGGCCTGATGATCACCTCGGAGACCACCGTGGCGGATTTCGTGGCCGAGGATGACACCATTGAGACCGCCATGCGGGCGTTCCTGACGGGGGTCCGGGAGAAAGGCAAGCCCCAATACAATGATGACGGCACGTGCGAATTGACCATGGAGGTCACGCTCGAGACGGTCATTATGAACCTCAAGACCATCCACAAGCGCTATTACAAGGGCGACAAGATCCGGGCCGTCGACATCGAGCAGATGACCCAGACCAATAAGATCACGGTGCTGGAAGAAACCGGCATGGGCGCCGAGCCGGAACCGCTGGATGACGGTGTGATGGTGCCCGTCAATAGCGGCAACGCCAGTTCCGCCAGCCACCTGACGGGGCGTGCAAAGGAATACTGGAACGCCCACACCATCGGTCGTGGCCGCTTGATGGCCGTTCGGGCCGCGCGGGTCGAGGCGCTGCGCCGCCTGGCCGAGCGAATCGGCGGAGTCTTCATCGATTCGGAAACCACCGTGCAGGACTTTGTGGCCGAAAGCGATTACATCAACCTGGCTACCCAGCAGTTCCTCCGCGGCGCTCGCGAGACCCGCATCAAGTACCACGCCGACGAACTGATCGTCGAGGTGGAGATGGAAGTGACCCTGATGGACGTGCTGACCTCGGTCAAGAGATGGATGAAGGCCAACCAGAAGGGCGATGTCATCAAGATGCAGAAGCTCGACCAGGTGATCGTCAAGACCCAGAAGCGCGTGATCGCCGAAACCGGCATGGGCGTGCCGCCCGATAAGTATCTCAAGGACGTGCCGGCCGAGATGATCGTGGTGATGAACCTGGCCGGCAACGCGCCCCCATGGGCGGGCCAGACCCAACGTGCGGTGGGCTATTCGGCGTTGGATCCGGACAACGACAACCTCGCCCAGGCCAAGCTGATGGCCTTTCGCGGCGCCGAACTGGACGCCCGCCGGAAGCTGTCGGAAGAACTGCAAGGTCTGATGATCACCTCGCAGACCTCGGTGCAGGACTTCGTGACGGCCAATGATGAGATCGAAACCGGCATGCTGGCCTTCCAGCAGGGCGCCCACGTGGTGGACGGTTCGGAAAAACTGGCCGACGACGGCACCGCGGAAGTCACCGTGGAGATCGACCTGGCGCCCCTGTGGGATACCATCCTGATCTATCAGCGGCAGTACAACATTACCATTCGATAATCGCCTGAGGGCGAGGAGACTGACCATGCTCAAGAAAGCTCTATTGACGCTGGCACTGCTGACCGTGTGTCTGGCCCTGCCGGCCCTGAGCGGCTGTGAAGACGAAATCGAGACCGAGACGCATACCGAAGTTAAGGACATGCCGGTCGAGACGCGGATGGTGGTGGAGTAAGCCGCCCCGCCGGATCAATTGAATCAACAGTCTGCGGCGCCGCCCGCCCTTTTCGACGGGCGGGTGGCGTTGCGGCGTTATAGAAGGAACCGCGTGATGGCTAGGATGGTTCGGTTCGCTGTGGTGGTGGCGCTGTTGCTGTCGGCCGAAGCACTGGCCCAGGACACCAAGGAAGTCACCGTTACCGGCATGGGAATGAGCAAGGATGAAGCCGTCAACGACGCCTTGCGAAAGGCCGTTGAAGAGGCTGCCGGGACCTTCATCTACTCCCAGTCGGAGTCCAAGGACTTCGCCCTGATCCGTGACACGGTGCTGGTCCGGTCGGCGGGCTTCGTCCAGAGTCGCCAGGTCCTCTCGGCCAAGGAGAATCCCGTTGAGGGCACCTGGGAGGTCCGGGTTAAGGCGGTGGTCTCCGTTCAAGGCATCCAGGACACCTGGGGCGTGGTCAAGGACCTGCTGGACCGTATGGGCCGGCCCAAGATCATGGTCGCCATCACCGAGACCATCGACGGGAACACCCAGGACGATTCCACCGTCCAAACGCGGATCGAAGGGCTGCTGCTGGAAAGTGGCTTCAAGCTGGTCAATAAGGACCAACTGTCGGCCATCGAGAAGAAGGACGTCGCCGCGGCCGTCCTGGCCGACAAGCCGGAGGTCATCCAGGCGATCGCCCAGAAGTTCGGGGCCCAACTGTTCATCACGGGCTCGACCAGCGCCTCGCCCGGCCAGGCCGGGCAGGCTTACGGCGTGCGACTGTTCCGCTACGGCGCCGACGGCGACATCAAGTGTTATCGATCCGATACCGCCGAACTGATGAGCAGCCGGAATGGGCGGACCTTCACCAACGACCGGGCGGCCCGGTTAGCGGCCAAGAAGGCCCTGGCGGGCCTGGGCGACGATCTCGGCCCGACTGTCCAACGAGATATCCTCACCTTCTGGCGCGACGCCTTGGGCGGCCTCAATAGCGCCAAGCTCGTGATCGAGGGCATCGACTTCGATCAACTGATGGAGCTTGAGGAGGCCTTAGAGGCCCTGGAGCAGATCACAGCCGTCGACAGCGAATACAACGACCCACTGGCCGAGATCGAACTGGAAACCGACATGCCGGCCAAGAAGCTCGCCCGCGTGATCGCCAAGGAAATCAAGAGCCTCAAGGTGACCAACGTTTCGCAGAATGTCATTCGGGCGGAGCTCCGCTAGGCGCAGCGATTCGCCCGATGAACTGCGGCGGCGCCCACTCGCGCCGCCGCAGTTGTTTTGACAGCCGGGAGTGGGTTATGGACTACGACGTCGGGAAGATCGGGCGGGTGATCGTGGCGCGGGGCTTCGACGGCGAGGACGTCTACGCCGGCATCGAATCCATCGCTACCAAGGAGGGGGTAGCCAGCGGCATGGCCATTGTGGTCGGCGGCCTGCGGAGCGGGAAGGTGGTGGTCGGCCCGGAAGACGCCGACGCCGAGACACTCACGCCCATGATGCGTGAGTTCTCCGACGCCCGCGAGATTGCCGGCGTGGGCACGATCTTCTCAGATGACGAAGGGCCGAAGCTTCACTTGCACGGGGCCATCGGGCGGGGCGAGGAAGTTATGGCCGGCTGCCCACGCGGGGGGGCGAACGTCTTCTGTGTGCTGGAGATCGTGATCGTTGAGTTGCTGGGCGTTCGGGCCAGCCGGGCACTCGACCCGCAATTCGCACTGAAACTGCTGACGCTGGCGGCCGGCAAGAGCGCCTGATCCTCAGACGATGCCGCTGCCCTCGGGGTTGTCCTGGACGGCCTGGTAGACGTCTTCCAGCCGCCGCGTGATGGGCAGGTGCTGGGTGCACTTCTTTTCGCACTGGCCGCATTGGGTGCATTGAAGGACCTGGTCGACCGGTAGCTTCCAGTGCATCTTCAGGCGGGTGGTTACCACCGCCATATCGTCCAGCAGCGTGCCCTGGTCGTAAGCGTCCATGTATTTGGGGATTTCCAGTTCCTTCGGGCAGGGCAGGCAGTAGCCGCAGCCGGTGCAGATGCCGTCGAACCGCTCCTCGATCTTCTCGCGGATCTGCTGGACGTGGGCGGCATCGTGGGGGGCGAAGTCTTCGACCGCGGCGCAAGCCTCATCGACGTGCTGCTTGGTGGTACAGCCCACCAGCGCCGCGGTGATGTAGGGGTTGGACAGGTTGAATCGGAGTGCGGCCGAGACCACCGAGGGATCGCCTTCCTCGCGGAGAAAGTCGAATCGGTCCGGGTTCCGGGGGATCACGCCGCCGGATAGGGGGTTCATGGTCACCACGCCCAGGCCCTTCTGGCCGGCGGCGGTGACGGCGGCGTCACGGAAAGGAAAGTTGATGGCGCAGTAACCCAGTAGCACCCCCTCGAAGGGCGCCTCGGAAAGCACCTGGGCGATGCCCTCGCCGTGCAGGTGGCTGGAGACCGTCACATGGTTGACCAGTCCCTCTTCCTTCATCTTGAAGGCCTCGGCCACGGCCCCGCCGTCGACACGACTTTGCCAATCCTCCAACGTGACCACCCACCAGATGTGGAAGAAATCGATGCAGTCCACGCCCATTCGTTTCATGGACGTTTCCAGGTCGGCCCGCAGCTCGGCCGGATCGGACTTGTTGGACTTGGTCGACACGTAGAACTGGCTGCGATCCATCTGTTCGAAGGCGACGCCGAAAACATCCTCGCTATCGCCGTAGCCGGGGGCGGTGTCGAAGTAGTTGATGCCCTTGCTGTAGGCGTGGACCACGACCTCGGCTTTGGCGTCAATGTCCATGGCGGGGTCAAATCGCATGCCGCCGAAGCCGATGGCGGTGATGTCTTTGCCGGTCTGTCCGTAGGAGCGTTTCAGCACGGTGTGTGTGTCCTTACTTGCTGGGCGATTGGGTAACCAGGATCTCGTGGGCTTCGGCCAGTTGCTTTCGGATGGGGATGTTCTGCGGGCACTTGTCCTCGCATTCGCCGCAATCGGTGCAGGCATCGGCCTGCTTGCGGGTGTCTCCCTGGAACGACCCGATCTGGGCGTAACCTTTCCGGGCGGCGCTCCACAGGCCATAGACTCGTCCGCGATTGTATTTATGGAAGACCTCGGGGATGGCGACTTCGGCCGGACAGGGCTGGCAGTAATTGCAGTAGGTGCAGTACAGGTCGGCCATGCCTTTCAGGTCGCCCATTCGCGCCTCGATGGCGGCGAGGTCGTCGGCGGTCAGGATGCGGCCGTCGGTCGCGACGGCGAGGTTCTCTTCGACCTGCTCCATTTCGTTCATGCCCGAGATCGCCAGCGACACGTTCGGGTTGCTCAGCACGAATCGCAATGCCATCTCCGCCGTGCTCTTGATGCCCGGCAGCAGGCCGCTGAGGACCTGGCTATTCTCGCCCAGCATGCCCCCGCCGATCGGGCCCATGACCACCACGCCGATGTCCTTGGCGTGGGCGTGGGTGATTCCCTCAGCCAGGGACTGGTCGATCAGGTTGTATTGGACGGTCATGGCCGAGAAGAGGTCACTGTCGACCAGCTTGATCATCGCCTCGCAATTGTCGTGGAAGCTGCAGCAGATGTGGCGGATCAGCCCTTGGTCCTGAGCTTTGCGGACCCAGTTGTAGACGCGCGGCTCATAATCGCGGGTGAACCGCTCCCAACTCATGCCGTGCTGGTTGTAGATGTCGATGCAGTCGACCTGCAGCAGACGCAGGGAGTCCTCCAAGTTCTGCCACCACGCCGATTCATCCTCCTCGTAGTAGTGGTTCTTGGTCGAGACGATCAGTTTGTCTCGCCAACCTTGGATGGCCTCGCCGACGGCGCGCTGGCTGTCGGCCTTGCAGTAGAAAACGGCCGAGTCGACATAGTTGACGCCCGCCTCGAACGCGCGATGCATCATGGCCACGGTCTTGTCGGTATCGACGGCCGAGCCGTCTTCGGTCATCGGCAGGCGCATGGCGCCAAAGCCCAGTTGCGAGACCTTCAGGTCCGTTCGTCCCAGTCTGCGGTAGATCATCCTACGTCTCCGTGAAGGTGCGAAACCCCTATCATACGGATTCGGCGCGGGATTTCAAATGGGCCCGTTACGGCGGAGTCAATGGTCGTGCCGGTCCTTGGGCTGACGGGTCACGCCGGGGGTGCGGGGTTTTTCTTCAGGGAGCGGCGCGGTTTGACGCGGGTCGGCGTAGAGGCCGACGTTGTCGATGACGTATTCGCCAGGGGGCCAATAGCAATAGATGTCGATTCGCAGCCATTGAACGTTGTCCGGTAGGCCGCCGCGAGGGGGGAAAGGCTCGGCGAACCGCTGCCACCCGCGGTCTCGCACCCGGCAGGCCAGGTACCAGCGATAGCATTCGCGACGGTAGCGTTCGGGGTGCTGGGCGACATCGTCGGCGACAATCTGTTTTCGCTCGGCTTGCGAGAGGGCGGCGAAACTCTTGGGGGTCAACCCTCGCTCCCGCATGGATCGCCCGTGCAGGCCGTTGACGGCGTCGTAATCGGCGAGGAAACCTTTGACGAAGATGCGCGGAAAGAACGCTTCGTTGGCTTGGCCTTGGATGTCGGCCGTCAGCCAATACCGCTGCCCGGGCGTGGCCCGGATCCAGGCGCTGCGAACGTGGACGCCTTCCACGCCGGCCAGCGAGGTGAAAGATTTGTCCTCCTTGATCGTTGGCGGCTCGGCCGGATCGGCCTGGCCCGTCTTCAGCGCCTGCCGGTACGCCAGGTAGGGCTCGCGCTTCAGGTCGGTCTTGACGCGCAAGACGCCGCCGCGGTCATCGTCCGACCGTTCGTAGAAGATCGCCACGTTGTCGGCGGCGTCCCAGCCGGAGGTGGGGTCTTCAAAGTCAGCCGCGGCGTTGAGAACGGGGCCAAACTCCTCAGCCGTCGGCTCGGCTTCGGCATCCAGCTCGGGCGGGGCCCAGCGAGGCTGGCCGGTAATCTCATCGACGATCTTACCGGCGATGACGGCTCGCCATCGCTCGGTGGGGTCGGTGTGGACGGTCGAGACGGCTTGGTCCGGTGGGGCCGACGTGGTAACCCCGACGGTCACCCCCGAGGCCGAGCGGGTGACCTGGCCCCAGACGATCATGGATGCATTGGCCGCCTTGAGCAGGGGGCGCGGGTCGCCCCGCGGCGGCAGGTCGGTGCGTATGATCGCCAGCAGTCGCTTGGTGGTGATCGGATCGACGACGTCCCAGCCGTCCTGCCTGGCCAGCTTGAGTCGCAGGCTGTCGGCCATGGCTGCACCGTCGCCGTCCGGGCCGAGGAAGTCCAGCACGACCACGCGGATCGGCTCGGGTTGGGTTGTCGGCTCGGCCTGGCCGAAAGCGGGGGCTGCGGCCAGTGTGATAACGCCCGCCAGTATATTCCTAAGCATTTGAATTCGCCTTTGTTGCGGGCCGATTATACGGTAGCGGCGCCATCGGTGCACCTAGAGGGATTGCCCCCATGGACGCACCGGGCCGGCCGGCCGTATGATGACGGTGGCCCCTACGCCGGGCTTGCCTTGCTGGAGATAGATTAATGATCAAGAAGCGTCTGTTCACGCCGGGACCCACCGAGGTCCCACCGCAAGTGCTCAACGCACTGGCCGAACCGATGTTTCATCATCGGACCGAGCCCTTCCGCGCCATGCTCGGGCGCGTCAACGACGGGCTGAAGCAAATCCTCCAGACCGCCAACGACGTGCTGACGATTGTCGGCAGCGGGACGGCGGGCATGGAAGCGGCCATCGCTTGCGCTTGTCCGCGCGGCGCCAAGGCCCTGATCGCCGACGGCGGCAAGTTCGGCGAGCGATGGGTCAAGATCGGCCGACTCTACGGGTTGGACGTCGATGAGGTGAAGCTCGACTGGGGCACGGGGTTGTGTCCGAAGCTGGTGGCTGAGAAGTTGGCCACGGGCGAGTACGGATCGGTCGTGGTCGTCCACAGCGAGACGTCCACCGCGACGTCCTGCGACCTTCAGGCCATCGCGGCCGAGGTCGGCAAGACCGACGCGGTCCTGATCGCCGATTGCATTACGTCGGCCGGCACGCTGCCCCTCAAGACCGACGAGTGGGGCGTCGACATCGTGGTCACCGGGAGCCAGAAGGCGCTGATGCTTCCCCCGGGGTTGGCGTTCGTCAGTGTGTCCGACAAGGCGTGGGCTGTGATTGACCAGATCGATGCGCCCGGGGTCTACCTGGACCTTAAAGCCTACCGCAAATCGATGGCCAAGAACGACACGCCCTACACCGCCTCGGTCAGTCTGGTTCGAGCGGCGGAAGTGGCGGTGGGGATGATCAACGAGATCGGCATCGAAACCATCTGGGCGCGAACGGCCTGCCTGGCGCGCGCATTCCGGTCGGCCTGCGAGGCGCTGGGGATGAATGTGTTCAGCCAACAGCCGTCCGATAGCGTCACAGCGATCCTTTTACCGGACGGCGTTTCCGACAAGCAGTTCCGCGGAACACTTAAGGACCGGTACGGCGCGTCGGTCGCCGGCGGGCAGAATGAACTGAAGGACAAAGCCTTCCGGGTCTCGCACATGGGCTACATCGATCCGCTGGAGACGCTGGGGCTGATCGGTATGATCGAACACACGCTGGTCGATTGCGGCGTGGCGGTCGAGGTCGGTTCGGGCGTGGCCGCGGCGAGCAAGGTGCTGGGCGACTGGCGATAGGAGCGCACGATGAAGGTGCTAGTGGCGGACAAACTGTCGTCGGCGGGGATCGAATGGCTTGAGTCGCAGACGGACGTTGAAGTCGACGTCCAGCCGGGCCTGGCCCCGGATGAATTGGCCAAGATCGCCGGCGACTGCGATGGCATGATCGTCCGCAGCGGCGCGAAGGTGACGGCCGAGGTGTTGGCCGCGGCGCCGAAGTTGCGGGCCATTGCCCGGGCGGGCGTGGGGGTCGACAATATCGACCTTCTCGAAGCGACCGCCCGGGGCGTGTTGGTGATGAACACGCCCGACGCCAACACCATCTCCACTGCCGAATTGGCCATCACACTGATGATGGCGCTATCCCGGAAGATATCGCCCGCCAACGCCTCTCTCAAAGCCGGCCAGTGGGATCGTAAACCGTTCCAGGGCACGCAACTGGCCGGCAAGACGCTGGGCGTGATCGGCCTGGGTCGCATCGGCCAGGCCGTCGCCGAACGAGCCATGGCCATGGAAATGCGAGTGATCGGTTTCGATCCGTACTTCCCCCCGCACGCCCAGACGGGCTTCACGGTGTTGCAGGATCTGGGAGCCCTGTGCAAGCAGGCCGACTACATCACCGTGCACGTTCCCGCTAGCGAGGAAACGCTCGGGATGATCGGCGCTGCCCAGATCGCCCAGATGAAGTCGTCCGTGCGACTGATCAATGCCGCTCGGGGTGGCATCATCGATGAAGCGGCGCTGGCCGACGCGCTCGAGGCCGGTCAGGTTGCCGGGGCCGCCTTGGACGTTTACACCGCCGAGCCGCCGGCCTCCAACGTGCATCGTCGGCTGATCGATCACCCCAACGTGTTGGCCGTGCCGCATCTGGGGGCCTCCACGGAGGAAGCTCAGGAGCAGGTCGCCGTCGACGCCGCCAAGGAACTGGTCGCCGCGCTTCGGGGCCAAGAGGTCCGCAACGCCGTCAACGCTCCCGGCTTCGATGGGGCCTTGCCGGAATCGATTCGCCCGTTTACGCAACTGGCCGAGCGACTGGGTACGATCCTGTCAGCCGTTACGCAAGGCGCGCTGATGAAGGTCGAGGTTAGCTACTGCGGCGAGATCGCCTCGATGAACGTCGCGCCCATCACCACGCACTTGCTGGTGGGGTTCCTTTCCCCCCGGTTCAACGTGCCGGTCAACGTCGTCAACGCGCCGGTGTTGGCCAAGGAGCGACAGATCGAGGTCGTCACCAGCACCTGCGAGACGTCTCGCGAGTTCACCAACATGATGGAAGTGACCGTGCAGACCGACCAGGTCGCCCGCCGCGGCTGCGGGACGGTCCTCGACGACCGCTACCCCCGCATCACCAGCCTGGACGGCTACCGCATGGAACTCAAGCCCGAAGGCCACGTGGCGATTCTGTTCAACAAGGACCGCCCCGGCGTGATCGGCCATTACGGCGCGACCTTCGGCGACGCGGGCATCAACATCGCCGACATGACCGTCTCGCGGATGTCCGAGGGCGTGGCGGTGGTGGGCCTGAACCTCGATACCGCCCCCACGCCGGAAGTGATGGAGCAAATCCGCGCCATCGACTTCGTCACCGAAGCCCACGCCCTCGAACTGCCTCCCTTGCCGGATGCGAATGATCGCGGGTAGCCGTTAGGCCTCGACCCGCAGCATGGTGTAGGGGCCTTCGGGGATGACGGCCACTTTGGCGGCGGGGTGGGCGGTGAGGAACTCATCGATCGCGCGTTGGGCGCGGGTTTGTACGTCGCCTTCGCCGAGAACGGGGGTCAGGTTCATTCGCTGCTGGGTGGCTGGGTCGATGCCGTCTGTGACGAGCCGCAAGTTCTCCACGCCGATGCGATCCAGCACGCGGGCCTGCATCTGTAACTCCCACTGGTCGAGTTCGGTGACGTCCCGGTTGGCTTCGATGTGTTTCAGGAAGCCTCGCCAGTTGCCGTCCCATTTCATCATCAGCTCGGTGTAATGGCCGCTGCCGAGTTCTTCGGTGCATTCGGCCACTTGCAGCAGCGTGGTATCCGGGCCGAGCGCGGGCAAGGCGGTGCACAAGCCCTTGACGGCCTGGTAGAAGGTCTGGTCCAGCGGATAGCCGCCCGCGTTGGTGACGACCAGGTCAAACGGCCCGGCTATCTCAGCCGTCGTCCACTCGGCCACTTGCTTGCACCCGGCCAGGTGGGCCTCGCCCAGATCGCCGCAGTAGATGCCGGCGATCTCCCGCTCGCGGGTGATGGCTACGTTGAACAGGAAGTCGACGCCCACGGTCTTCGCCACGTTCAGAGCGATGGCGTGACAGGGGTTTCCCTCCAGAATGCCGTTGTCGGCCTTGGGGTCGCTGAGGGTGTCGTACCCGTGAAAGCGTTGGACGGTCTTCAGATCGACCATCGCGGGGCAAACGCCCTTGCGCCCGCCGGAAAAGCCGGCCATGAAGTGTGGCTCGATGTAGCCGGTCACGATGCGGAAGTCGGCCTCGGCGAACCGCGTGCAGACGAACACCGGCGGATCGTCGCTGACCTTAGTGAGCGTTTCGGGCTTGTCGGCGGTGTGGTCCATCACCTCGATGCGGTCGAGGATGTCGGCCCCGAGGATGAAATCCAGCTCGTGGGGGACGCTCGCCCGATGCATGCCCGTGCCGACGATAATGACGATTTGGCTGTCATCGACGCCGCAGTCGTTGAGCATCTTGAGCATCGCGGGCAGGAACTGTTTGTTCGGCACGGGGCGCGTGATGTCCGAAACCGTGATAGCCACCGTCTTGGGCTGCTTGGCCGCGATCAATTCCGGCAGGGGGGCTGAACCGATCGGGCTGGCGAGCGCCGCTGCGACGGCGGCGTCCGGGTCGGCGACCGCCGGGACGGGTTGGCCGGTCAGAATGGTGGCGCCCGCGGGGATGTCCAGCGAGAGGCCGGTCTTCCCGAACAGCATGTGGACGGTCTGCATGTCGGCCATTACTTTATTTCCTTTCCGGGCCAGTCGAGGATGGCTCCGGTATCGGCGCTGGTGGCGTGGGCGGCGTATCGGCCTAGGGCGCCGTGGCGGATCTGCGGTGGGCGCGACTTGAACCGCTTGAGTCGCCGCGCGAACTCAGCTTTGGAGACCTTGGCGTTCAGCGTACCGGCCAGGGCGTCGATCTCGATAAGATCGCCGTTCTTCAAGAGGCCGATCTCGCCGCACGCGGCCGTTTCCGGGGCCACGTGACCGATGCACGGGCCGCTCGTGCCGCCGCTGTATCGGCCGTCCGTGATCATGTAGCACGTGTCGTAAAGGCCCAGGCCCTTCATGTAACTGGTCGGGGCCAGCATCTCCTGCATGCCGGGCCCGCCGCGGGGGCCTTCGTTGCGGATCACGACCACGTCACCGGGCTTGACCTTGCCCGCCAGGATTACCTCGCACGCGTCTTCCTGCGATTCGCAAATCCGCGCCTTGCCCGTGAAGCGATACATGTTCGGGCTCACCCCGGCCAGCTTCATCACCGCGCCGCTGCGTGCGATATTGCCGCGCAGGACGATCAGCCCGCCTTTCTTCGTAAAGGCCTTGGTGACCGGCCGGATCACGTCCATCGGTTTGATGCGCCCGACGGGCTTCAGCGGGAAGCGATCATCGGAGAGCAAGGTCTTGTTCGCGTCCCGAATCTGCTTGCGGATATCTGCCCGGAGGCGGGCATTGATTGGGCCGGCCGACATCAGCATTCCTCGCACGGCGTAAACCGGCCGACCGGTCGGCAGGGATCCCTTTCGGTAGAACCGCTTGACGGCCGGGGTGACACACTTACTCCGCAGCGACCACGCCGAGATATTCTGTGCGACGGTCTTGCCGGTGACGGTCTTGAGGGCGGTGTGCAGGGCTCGGGGCTTGTCGGCCGCCAGTTGGCCCATGATCGTATGGATGCCGCCCGCCCGGTGGACATCCTGGATGTGGTAGGTCTTGCCCTCGGGCGTGTTCGACGGCGCCACGCGACAGATGTTGGGCGTTCGCTTGGAGACGCGGTCGATGTCATCCAGCGTGAAGAGCACGCCGGCTTCAGAGGCCATCGCCAGCAGGTGCAGCACGGTGTTGCTCGAGCCGCCCATGGCCATGTCGACCGCGAAGGCGTTCTCGAACGCTTTCTTCGTCATGATCCGGCGCGGAAGGAAGTCGAAGGTCTTCTTGCTGCCGCCGCGAATCCACTGCTTGGCCATCGCCACGATCCGTTTGGCCGCGTCGATGTAGAGCTGATTGCGGGCGGGGTTGGTCGCCAGGCACGTGCCGTTGCCCGGCAAGGCCATGCCGATCGCCTCGCACAGGCAGTTCATGCTATTGGCGGTGAACATGCCGCTGCAGGAGCCGCAGGTGGGGCACGTCTTCTTCTCATACTGCTTGACCTTGGCGGTCGTCATGGCGCCGACCGTCTCCAACGCGACGGCCGTGAACTGATCGACCAAATCCACGTCCTTGCCGTCGACGTGGCCGGCCTCCATGGGCCCGCCGGAGACGAACACAGTTGGGACGTTCACCCGTAGCGATCCCATGAGCATGCCGGGGACGATCTTGTCGCAGTTGGGAATGCAGACCATCGCGTCGAAGCAGTGGGCCTCGCACATGGTCTCCACGCAGTCGGCGATCAGCTCACGCGACGCCAGCGAGTACTTCATGCCGGTATGGCCCATGGCCAGCCCATCGCAAACGCCGATGGTGTTGAACACGAACGGCGTTCCACCGGCGTCGCGGACCCAACTAGCCACCAGTTGGGCCACCGCGTCCAGGTGCACGTGCCCGGGGACCACGTCGGTGTGGCTGCTCGCGATGGCGATGAACGGCTTGCGGATGGCCTTGTCGTCCAGGCCGGTCGCGCGCAGGAGGCTGCGGTGGGGTCCGCGTTGGGGGCCGGTCTTGATACGGTCGCTTCGCATGGCGTCTCTCCACGCCGCCGCGACGGATCAAGCGTTGTCGACGGACGGCTCAGGATGGGCGCAGCCGTTTTCCAGATAGGCGGCTGCGGCGGCGAGGCCGTCGAAGGCCTCGATCGTGGTCAGTACGTAGTTTTCAGTGGTTTCGTCCCGCAGGGGGCGAATCCGCTCGAATTCGGGGTCGTGGGACAACTCGCGGAGGTTGCGAAGGCTTTGGTAGCCGATCAGCCCGCAGTACTGCTGGCTGAGGTCACCGGTGAAGATCATCCGCGTCAGGCCATATAGAATGACCTTCGCGCCGTAACGATCCAGGATGGGCTGGACTTGCCTAAGGTATTTGGCGTAGTCCAGTTCCCGACCGGGAATAATGTCAAACAGATTGAGAACAACGATCACTCGGCGGTCTCCGATTCCGCGGCCCGTCCGCGTGGCGATACGTTACGGTTCGGGTCAAGGTTTGACAATAGCAAATCCCCCCGAATGGCCGATTCACCTGGAAGCGAATGACCTTGACAGGACCAGCCGAATCGGCAACGCTAACGCGCGCTGACCGAACGCCGATGCGGCAAACGTCTGCCGGCAGGGAGGCCGCCATGAACACACGATGGATATGGATCATCTTGATGGCCGCGAGCCTGACGGTTTCGGCCGGCTGCAACAACAATAAGTCCGTCACCGCCAGCGACGATCCGTACGATTTGGGCACGCAGTTGATCCTGCCCGACCCGAATCCGAAGATTCCGGACGTGCCGCTGCCGATGGGTTTTGAATTGGTCGAGAAGCGCAGCCGCCACTTTTCGGCGGGCGACTCGCGCTACATCGACCACGTGTATAAGGGCGACGCCGATAAGTTCTCGGTAGCGCGATTCTACCGGCGCTACATGCCCAATACGCGTTGGGAGATCGTAACGGACCGGTTCCTGCAGGGAACGCTGACCTTGGTGTTCCACAAGGGCCCGGAAGAGTGCACCATTAGTATCACCGGAGACGACGGCCTGTTCCGTGCGACCCACGTGATGGTCCAGGTGCTGTGGACCGGTGAACATCTTGCCTCTCCGATGGAGAATCCCGCCAGCCGGTAGCCGGTGGGCCTCGGAGGGTAGCGCGGAGTAGTTATGAAGTCTGAACGACGTCACGAGTTGCAGCACAACACGCTGGACACCGAGCTTCACAAGACGGTGGACTTTCTGAAACGCCATCTCAATTCGATCCTCTGGCTGATCGTGGTGGTGGCGGCGGGCTTTCTGGTCGGCAAGTTCGTCAGCAACAAGCTGACCCAACACCGCCTCGGGCCCCGCGTGCAGTACGCCGAGGCCATGGGCGATCAGGCCCTCCTGACCGAAGAACGCCTGGAACGCCTGGCGGCGCTGGCCGAGCAGGATACGGACCTCCGCGTGGCGGCGCTGGCGCTGCTTAGCCGGGCCGACTTGCAGGTGGCCAGCGCCATGCTGGGGATGGACCGGCCCGATGCGATGTACCAAGGGGCCCAGGCCGACTACCAGAAGGCCCTGGACCGATTCTCCGATGAGCCCATCCTGGCCGCCCGCGCCCACGTGGGCTTGGCCGTGTTGGCCGAGAACCGCGGCGAGTATGAACTCGCCCGCAGTCACTACGAGGCGGTCCTGGCCATCGACGGCGCCGCCGGCACGCCCGCCAGCGCCATCGCCATGCGGAACAAGGATTCCCTGCCGGAGTTGGTTCGCCCCGTGGCCATGACGCCGCCGCCGATGCCCGTAACGCAGCCGGCCGACGTGGGCCCGACGGGCCCGGGCGCCGGCCTGGAAGGGCCAAGTCTGGACGATTTGCTGGGCGAGCCGTCCCCCGAGGAGTTCCCCGGCCCGTCCGATCCGGCCGTGCCGTAAGGGAGCAGGCGTCCGAATCGCCCCGCCGAATCGCGGTTGGACAAAAATCCTCGATTTTGTTGAAAAGCCATTTACAACACTCATCTTGCGAGATAGATTCCGTGGACCCATCTGTTGACCTACCGGGTTGGTCGGCAGTGGACCGAAACTAAGGCCGGGTGGCGCCAACCACCCCAAAACGAACCGTTGGAGGTACGTAGGCATGGCAGATTTGCAAGCACTGGCAGACGCACTGATGAAGGGCGACCGCAACAAGGTCACCGAACTGACCGAGGCCGCTCTGGCCGAAGGCGTGGGCCCCAAGGACGTCCTGGAGCAGGGCCTGATCGCCGGCATGAACGTGATTGGCAAGAAGTTCAAGGCCAACGAAGTGTATGTCCCTGAGGTGCTGATCGCCGCCCGTGCGATGCACGCCGGCCTGGACGTGCTGCAGCCGAAGCTGGTCGAAGCCGGTGTGGAACCGGTCGCCACCGTCGTGCTCGGCACGGTCAAGGGCGACCTGCACGACATCGGCAAGAATCTCGTGGGCATGATGCTGACCGGCGCCGGCCTGAAGGTCGTCGACGTTGGCACCGACGTTGGCGCCGAGAAGTTCGTCGAGGCCTGCAAGGAAAGCGGCGCGGCCGTCTGTGCCATGAGCGCCCTGCTGACGACGACCATGCCGCAGATGACCGAAGTCGTCAAGGCTCTCAAGGACGCCGGCGTGGCGACCAAGACCATCATCGGTGGCGCACCGGTGACGCAGAACTTCGCCGATGAAATCGGTGCCGACGGCTACGCTCCGGATGCGGCCAGCGCTGCTGAAGTCGCTCTGACGCTGCTGTAAGCTCTGCGGACCTGACCAGACGTTCGTAAATGCCGCCAGCGCAGGTTTGGCGTTGCGCCCCGACGGGCGCACGAGATCCTGCGCTGGCGGTTCCCTTTTGTAAAGTTCGCCAACGGGCATGACCGACGATCCGCGCAACGATGATTCGCTTTCCGGGCCGCAGACCGACGACCTCGATGCCGTCGAGACCGACATCGAGGCCGAGGAAGACGGCCTGCGCCACGTCAAGATCGCCATTCGCCGCACGCTGCCGAATCGCCGCCTGGACAAGTATCTCTCGGGCCGGCTCGGCAAGGATGTCTCGCGCACCGCGCTGCAGAGCTACATCCGTGAGGGCAGCGTCACCGTTAACGGCCGAATCGTCAAACCCAACTACAAGATCGTCCAGGGCGACCAGATCGACATGATGCTGCCCGTGATCAAGGCCCAGGAAATCCCGCCCGAGGACATCCCCATCGACGTGGTCTATGAAGACGACGACCTGATCGCCATCAACAAGCAGGCCAATCTGATCGTCCACCCCGCCCGCGGCAACTGGACCGGCACGCTCGTCAACGGCCTGGCCTTCTACTTCAAGACAAACTGGCGCGATATCTCCGAGTTGCCCGATTCCGGTGAGGTCTTTCGGCCCGGCATCGTGCATCGGCTGGACCGGGACACGACCGGCATTATGCTGGTCGCCAAGAGCGAATTGGCCCTGTGGCGCCTGGGTCATCAGTTCGAGCATCGCAAGATCCACAAGACCTATTCGGCCATCCTGCACGGCCGACTGGGCTTCGATGAAGACGTCATCGATATGCCCATCGGCAAGCATCCCAAGATTCGCGAGAAGTACGCGGTCCATCGCGAGACCGGCCGCCCGTTCCCCGGCGCGACCAAAGACGCCTTCACCCGCTACAAGGTGCTGCGGCGGCTGACCGGCGTGGGTCCGGGCAAGCTGGCCTTTACGCTGGTGGAGTTCTACCCCAAGACCGGGCGGACCCATCAGCTCCGCGTCCACGCCAGCCACCTGGGTCACCCCATCGTGGGCGACAAGATGTACGGTGGTGGCCCGCTGTATCTGAGCCAAATCGAAGGCCACGCTGACGTCGCCGAAGGCCCGTTGATCACCCGCCAGGCTCTTCATGCCCACACCATCGAGTTCTACCACCCCCGCACCGAACAGCGGATGAAGCTCGAAGCGCCCTGGCCCGACGACTTCACCACCACACTCGAGGTCCTGGCCGAACACGCCGCCAATAACGGTTAGCTCCGCCAAACGGTTGAACCGTCAAGGCCCGTGAGTATAATGCACCGACTTCGGGCGATTAGCTCAGCTGGCTAGAGCGTGCGGATCACACCCGCAAGGTCACTGGTTCGAGTCCAGTATCGCCCAGTCTTCAAAGACCGCCACCCGGCGGTCTTTTTGCATAGTGGGGCAAAGTGGGATGTGATATCAAGGAAGCGCAGATCGAAGAGGGATGAAGGGAATTCAGCATGTTGTCATGCGAGCTGTGGCAGTAGGCGGCCGTCCCCGATTGTCATTTGCCGGAAAGGCTCAGACACAATGAAGAACATTGTCACGATCGTCTCGATGGCGGCTATTCTCGCCGGGTGCGGCCCTTCAGAGGTCACGGTTGACCTGCCCCCGATTCCTGTACCAATGTGAATGAGAGTCAGGTTGCCGCTTC
>CAYRZU010000033.1:16197-33150 GCA_964428895.1 uncultured Planctomycetaceae bacterium | reverse complement strand
GCCAGCTTCCTGCACCGCAAGAGCGACATCAACAACAACGCCGCTATCATCGGCCTGGCCGACGTGGGGACCAGTTTCATGGCCGGCATCGCGGTATTCGCCACGCTGGGCGGCATGGCCTACGCAACCCAAATGGCGGGCGACCCGGTGGCGGTCGAAAATGTCGTCGCCGGCGGCCCGGGCCTGGCGTTCGTTGCCTTTCCCTATGCGTTGGCGCAGTTGCCGGGCTCGGCGTGGTTCGGGGCGATCTTCTTCATCGCCCTGCTGACACTGGGAATCGATTCGGCGTTTTCGATCACCGAGAGCATCCTGACGAGTATTGTCGACAAGACCGGCTGGCATCGCGGCAAGACGCTGATCGGCATGTCGCTGGTGGGCTTGGGGTTGGGCCTGTTCTACTGCACGCGCGGGGGGCTCAGTTGGCTAGGCGCGATTGACGCCTTCATCAACGACCCCTGGGGCGGCATCGCGCTGCTGGGCTTGCTGGAGGCGGTGGTCATCGGCTGGGCCTACCGCATCGGCCGCCTGCGCGAACACGCCAACGAGCGCAGCGACTGGCGGCTGGGCGCGTGGTGGGATTGGATCATCCGCTACCTGGCGCCGATCGTCCTGGCCGCCCTGTTCGCCTGGTCGGTCGTCGATAAGCTCACCAGCCCGGGCGGGCTGATCTACAACAAGCTGGGGGAAATCGATCCCCCCAAGCTGGTGGGATTGCTCGTCGCGATGGCCGTACCGATTTTGGCGGTCATTCTCAGTGTCATCCGCTCGACTGGAGCCAACACGCACGCCCAACACGTAGGCCAGAAGCGGCTCGGCCGAGCCGTCGGTCTGCTGGGCGGCCTGTTCGCGCTGGCGGCGATTGGGCTGATCGCGTGGGCCGTTCGCGTGATCGTGATCTTTGACAACCCGAATCTGATCGCAACGTTCCGGTGGGCCCACACGGAGATACTCGGGCTGAAGGTGGCCAACGCGTGCGTCTTCCCGGCCTGGGCGGCCGCAGCGGCGCTGATGGCAATCCTGATCGGCGCTTGGGTCGTTCATCGCGCCGAGACCACCGAGCGGCGGCCTAGCGGGCTGGCGCGGTTGTCGGCCGGCCTGGGCGTGCTGATGATGGGCTCGGCCGCCGGCATCGTGCTGTACTTCCTGGTCAAACTGAATCCACCTGCGTCAGCGGGGGCTCCGGCTGAAACGTCCCCTGCCGAAACGGCCCCCGCCGCGGCCGAGGGGCTCACCGGTCCCAGCTACGTCGTGCTGAGCCTGATGTTGGCCTTGATCGTGGTGGGGTTGGCGTGGTGCTTCTATAAGGCGATTAAGGGCGCGTCACTGAAGGACAAACAGTTCCCCGAGCTCTAAGTCGCCTTTAGCTACGGCGCTTGTTCATGGCACGCGAGATTTCGCGCTGCTGGTCGCGTTTCTTGATGTCGTCGCGCTTGTCGTATTGCTGTTTGCCGACGGCCAGTCCCAGCACGCACTTGGCCCACCCGCGTTTGAAGTAGATCTCCAGCGGCACGACGGTCTTGCCCTTCTGGCGGACGTGGGCCTCGATCTCGGCGATCTGTCGTCGGTGCAGCAATAGCTTTCGGGGGCGCGTGGCGTGGTGCTGCATGCCGGCCGCCGCCTGGGGATACGGGGCGATGTTGGCGCCGACCAGGAAGACCTCGCCGTCGTCCACGCGGGCGTGGGCCTCGTCGATCTTCATCTGCCCGGCCCGGATGCTCTTGACCTCGGTCCCCATCAGCGCAAGGCCGCACTCGACCTTGGCCTCGATGTGGAAATCGTGCCACGCCCGTCGATTCTTGACGCGCGCGCCGGGCGGACCGAGTTGTTTGGGTTTGCTTTTGGCCATGGGCAGCTCGCACAGAAGACGCCTGACCATTCATCGGTCAAGCTCGACGGAATATAGCATAGTACCCGCCGTCCCGCCATCGAGTGGCCTCGGCTACGCCGGTCGGGCGCGTCAGCCTCTCGGAAGCCACCGTCAGCGACAGGCGCACCGCCGCCTGCTTGGCCAGTTCGTGACACTCTTCCGGCTCGATGCTGCATGTGCTGTAGATCAACTGCCCGCCGGGGCGAACGTAGCTGGCCGCCGCCGATAGCAGCGCCTTCTGGTCGTGCACCAGCTTGCCCAGCGCCTCGCGTGTGAACCGCCACCGCGCCTCCGGCCGGCGCGACAGCACGCCGGTGTTGCTGCACGGGGCGTCGACCAGGACCGCGTCGAAATCCATCGCCGCCAACTCGCCCAGCCGCTCGGCCGGAACGGCCCGCACGATGTCCACGCCCATCCGTCGGCAGTTCTCATCCACGCGGGCAAGCTTTTCGGCGGAAATGTCCACCGCGGCGATCTCGCCGGTGTTCGCCAGCCGCTCGGCCAGGTGGGTGGTCTTCGTGCCCGGGGCGGCGCAGAAATCCAGCACCTTCATGCCCGGCGCGAGGTCGCCCGCGGCGACTACTTCCGTAGCCGATGGGTCCTGCGGCTGAATCCACCCCGCCTGGAAGGCCCGCAACGCCGTCACGTCGCAGTAATCGGCGAAGACCACGCTTCGGCCGTTGGTGTGAGCGCTCGCCTCGACGTTCTCGGCCGTCAGGGCCTCCAACGCCTCGGCCACGGTGGCCTTGAGAACGTTGACCCGCCCGATCAGCGGCGCCGGCGTGTTGGCGTGGGTGGCCCATTTGATCACGGTCGACAGGTTGCCGTCCGTCTGGGCCAGCCATCGCTCGGCCAGCACGTCGGGCATGGCGTAGGCCGCGGCCAAGAACGCCGCCGGATTGGCCTTGGGGTCGGCGAAAATCCGCCGATCGATTCGGCGCCACAACTCGGGGGCAATGGGAATCACGTCCGGCTCGCGCGGCGGGCCGCCGGTGTGAAACTCGCCCAGGGCGCGCTCGATCGAACGCAGCACGCCGTTGACGAACCCGCGTTGGGCGGGTCGACGGGCGGCGGCCTGACGGACGGCCTCATTGACGGCCGCGAACGCCGGCACGCGCTGCAGGAAGATCAATTGATACAGGGCGATCAGGAAGACTTCTTCCAGAGGGCTGGGCAACTTGCGGTCGGGCTGTTTGAGGAAAGCCTTCAGGATCGTCTGCAACGTGCCGCGGCGGCGGACCACACCGAGGGCGATCTCGCGGGCCAGCCCGCGGTCGGCGGCCGAGAGGTCCTCCTCGGCTACCATTCGCCGCAGTGCGGCTGTCACGTTGCCGGCGCGGTCACGCAAGGCGCGGAGGGCAATATCTCGGGCGTCACGCGCCATGATCATCCCCCGTCGCCACAAACCGATCACCGGGGGTCAAACGCGATCCGTTGAGGAAATCGGCCCAGGGCATGAGGCGTTTACCGGCGGGTTTGACCTCCACCACGCGGAGTAGGCCGTCACCGGTTCCCACCAGCATCTCATCATTGAGCGCGCCCGCCTGGCCGGCGCCTTCGAGGGCCTCGGCCCGGGCAATCACCACCGGGATATCCTCGCCAGCGGCCCGTTTCAGCACGGCCTGTCCCCCCGGCCACGGCCATGTGCCGTGAATGCGGTTGCGAACCGTAACGGCGTCGGCGGTGAAGTCAATCACACCATCGGCCTTGGACAGCTTCGGGGCGAGCGTCTTCGCCGAATGATCCTGTTCGACGGCTTCGATGTCGCCTGCGTCGAGTCGATCCAACGTCTCGCAGACCGTCTCAGCCCCGATCGCGGCCAAGCGTTCCTTCAGGTCAATCGCAGTTTCATGTGGCGCGATGTCGGTTTCACGTTGGAGGAACATAGCCCCGGCGTCCATAGCGTCGACGACTTGGAACGTCGTCACGCCCGTATGGGTCAGGCCGTTGATGATAGCCCAGTTGACCGGGGCCGCGCCGCGAAGGGCGGGCAAGAGCGAGCCGTGCATGTTGAACGTGCCTAGCCGAGCCGCATTCCGCGCATCCGCCCAGATCATCTGCCCGAAGTCCACCACGCAGATCACATCGGCCTGGTGGGCCTGGATGGCAGCAATGGCGTCCGCGGCGTTGACGTCCGGGCATTCGAAAGTCTCCAGCCCATGCTCGGCCGCCAAGAGCGCCGCCGGCGTGGGGCGCAGCTTCCCCCCCCGCCCCGCCGAACGCGCAGGCTGGGTGACCAACAGCGTCACTTCGTGACGCGAGGCTAACGCCGCCGCCAAGCTCGGCACGGCAAAACTACCACTACCAAAGAAGATCACTCGCATCCTTCACCTCAGCGGGCAATTGTCCGCGCCCCCGTCCTCGCCACAAGCCAAAACCGCCCGCGCTGGCCTGGCCGGGGGCGCTTTGCTATAGTGCGGCCCCTGTAGTCGCAAGGATCGCCACATGAAACTCGCCAGCTACGAACACAACGGTCGCGCCGGCTACGGTGTCGTCACCGACGAGGGTCTGATCGACTTGCCCGCCGCCTGGCCCGACGCCCAGGCCGCCGCCGCTGCTGGCGAGCCCATCGCCCTCAGTGCGGTTCATCTCCTGCAGCCGATCACCGATCCACCCAAGCTCATCGGCCTCGCCGTCAACTACGTGGCCCATCACAACGAACTGGTCCGTCCGGCCGAGATGCCCACTGACGCCAAACATACCACCACCCCGCGGCCGTTCCTCATGCCGCCAACCGCCCTGGCCGCCCACGGCGACACCATCGATTGGCCCGCTTTCAGCGACCGAATCGATCACGAGGTGGAACTGGCCGTGGTGATCGGCCAACGCGGGAAGAATATCCCCATTGCCGACGCCCTCGACCACGTCGCCGGCTACACCATCGCCAACGACTTCACCGCCCGGGAGCTAACGATCACCGAAGGCCGAACCGACCGGCCCAAGGACGCCTTCTTCGACTGGCTGCACGGGAAATGGGCGGACGGCTTCTGCCCGACCGGCCCTTGGCTGGTCACGCGGGACGAACTCGGCGATGCGAGCCACCTGGCCATCGAGTTGGACGTCAACGGTGACCCGCGCCAGCGCGGGCGCACGTCCGAGATGATCTTCAACGTAGCCGAAACCGTCTCCTTCGTCAGCCACGTGATGACACTTCAGCCGGGCGACGTGATCGCCACCGGCACGCCGTCTGGTGTGGGCGCAGCCAAAGGAGTCTTCCTCCAGGCCGGCGACACCGTTACCTGCCGCATCGAAGGGATTGGCGAACTGACCAACCCCCTGGGGCCGAGGCCCGACGACTTCTACCGCCCGTGCAGCCCTTGACGGGCCGACCGAAATGGACTTACCCTGACACCATGGACGAACAGGCATCACACGCAGACCCGTTGGCCGCCAAGATCGAGGCCCTGCTGATGGCGACGGAACGCCCCATAACAGCCGCCAAGCTCTCCGAGGTCACCGAGGCTGGCGGCCAGGCCGCGGTCCGAAAGGCCATCGAGGCCCTCAACGAACGTTACGAACACACTGGGGCGAGCTTTCGCATCAACGCCATCGCCGGCGGCTTCCAGGTGCAGACCTTGCCGGAGTTCGACGACCTACTCAGCCGCCTGCTGCAGACCCGCAAGGATAGTCGCCTCTCCCAAGCCGCTATCGAAACGCTCGCCATCATCGCTTACCGCCAGCCCATCCTGCGGGTCGACATCGAGGCCATCCGCGGCGTCGCCTGCGGTGAGGTGCTTCGGGGACTGATCGAGAAGCAGTTGATCAAGATCGTCGGCCGCGCCGACGTGCTGGGCCGACCCATGCTCTACGGGACGACGAAGAAGTTCCTGGAGGTCTTCGGCCTACCGGGCCTGGACGACCTGCCGAACGTGGAAGAACTGCGTGCGGCGGTCGGCTCGGCGGCCCAGGGGCCTGCTTCCGAGGAGGCCGACCCGGCCCCCGTTACTCCCGCCGACCAGCCCGCAGCCGCTGAATAGTCCCCGCCGCCACAGGCCCCTGCCGGCCCTTGCAATGGCTATCTGTGCCATCTACACTGCCCGGTCTACCCGCCCCCGGCCGCTTGGGGTGTGGGCCATTGGCGGATAAACCACCATGACACTCGCATATTTCGACTGCTTTGCCGGCGCCGGCGGCGACATGATTGTCGCTTCGCTGCTGGACGCCGGCGCCGACCTAGACGCTCTGACGGCCGAGCTGGCCAAGCTCGGCGTGGACGGCTATGAGTTGTCGACCGAACGCGTCGGTCGCGGCGGGCTGACCGGCACGAAGTTCGACGTCCGCGTGGGCGCCGGCGACGAGCCCAGCCGCCACTACAGCGACATCCGAGACCTGATCGCCGGCGCCAATCTTGTGGGCCGAGCCGGCGATTTCGCCATCGCCGCTCTGACTCGCCTGGCTGAGGCCGAGGCCTACATCCACAACGCCGCGATCGAAGACGTCCACTTTCATGAGGTCGGCGCCATCGACAGCATTGTCGACGTCGTCGGCGCGTGCGTCGCCCTGGAGTTGCTCGGGATCGACACCGTGATCTGCTCGCCGATCGGCACGGGCCAAGGGACCATCCAATGCGACCATGGCACCTTGCCGGTACCCGCCCCGGCCACCGCCCGCATGCTGGCGCTGGCCGAGGCGCCTACCGTAGCCATCGGCGTTGACGGCGAGGCCACCACGCCGACTGGTGCGGCTCTACTGACCACACTGGCCGAGAGCTTCGGCCCCCTGCCGCCCATGACGGTCTCGTCGGTCGGCTACGGCGCCGGTACCCGCACCGAAGGCCCACGGCCCAATCTGCTGCGCGTGTTCGTGGGCGCCGCCGCCTCCGACGGCGCCGCCGACGCCGTGGTCGAACTGTCTGCCAACCTCGACGACTGCACCGGCGAGATCCTCGGCGCCACCATCGAGCGATTGATGGCCGCCGGCTGTGTCGACGCCTGGGCCACGCCGATCACGACCAAGAAGAGCCGCCCCGGCTGGCAGCTCTCGGCCCTGTGTTCCCCGGCCGACGTGACCGCCGCCGAAGACATTCTCCTCACCGAAACCACGACGCTAGGCGTCCGCCGCCGCATCTGTGGGCGCACCAAGCTGGCCCGACATCACGAAACGATCCAGACCGCCTTCGGACCGATCCGCGTGAAGCTGGGCTGCCGAGATGAGCGTGTGCTGACGGCCTCGCCGGAGTTCGAGGACTGTCGGGCCGCCGCCGAAACGCACCATGTCGCCATCAAAGATGTGATGGCCGCCGCCGCCACCGCCTACCACGACGCATTCGGCCGATAGCCGAATGAGATTGATCTAGACGAAGACTGGAGACGTCCATGTTCGCCACTGTCATTACCATACTGACCGGCCTGGTCGGCCTGATTTGGGTAAGCCGCCACGTGTTGATTACCCGCGAGAAGAAGAACAGCTTCATCCTGACCGGCAACTACGACGGCCCACCCGTCGACGCGCCGAAGATCAGCGTCGTCATCGCCGCCAAAGACGAGGCCGAGGTCATTGAGGGGTGCGTCCGCACCATGCTCAGCCAGGACTACCCGAACTTCGAGGTCGTCGTCTGCAACGACCGCAGCGACGACGACACCGGCCCCATCGTCCAGCGCATCGCCGCGGAGGATCCGCGGGTGCGGCTGATGAACATCGACCACATCCCCCAAGACTGGTACGGCAAGCCGCATGCGATGCAGCACGGCATCGCCAGCACGGACGGCTCGTACATTTGCATGATCGACGCCGACTGCCGGCAGCTGTCGACACGGACGCTGTCGGTGGCGATGGAGGTCGCCGCCGAGCAGCAGACCGATTTGCTGAGCGTCCTGCCGGTCCTCGAGATGAAGGGCTTCTGGGAGAACGTCATTCAGCCGGTGTGCGGGGCGATCATGATGATTTGGTTCCGCCCGGACCGGGTCAACAACCCCATGCACTCGGCCGCCTACGCCAACGGGGCCTTCATGCTGATCAAGCGGTCGGCCTACGAGGCCATCGGCACGCACGAGACGGTGCGTCAGGAACTGAATGAGGACATGCGGATGGCCGACCTGACCAAACGGGCGGGGCTGCGGTTGCGGGTGGTCCGCAGCCAGGGCCTCTACGTGGTTCGCATGTACACGTCGCTGAAGCGGATCATTCGCGGATGGAGCCGCATCTTCTTCGGCACCTTCGGCACGCTCAAGCGGCTGAGCCTGTCGATACTGCTGATGACGCTGATGAGCATTCTGCCCTACCTGGCGGCGGGCACCGGCATCGGCATGCTTCTGGCCGGGTCGACCAGTCCATGGGCCACCGCGTGCGCCATTGTCGGCGGGGCGGTAACCATGCTTCAGTTGGGGGCAATCTGGCGGTACTACCACTTGTCGCTGGCTCGGCCGGCCCTGTTCTGGACCTACCCCCTCGGCTGTCTGATGGGCCTGCTGTGCCTGCTGCTGGCGCTGCGCAAGCTCCTGCCCGGCGCCCAGGTGGTCTGGAAGAGCACCGCTTACGCCCGCACGGACGATTACGTCACCGGCGAACTCAAAGAGACCGACGGTCAGACCGGCTAGGCCCGAGCCGACTGAACCGCCTCGACCACGGCGGCCAGGAACTCCTGCGGGTCCGCGGCGAGGTCCAGGGTGTGGCATCCGTCCAGTTCTTGAACGACCGCGCGGCCGTCGGTGAGATGGCGCACCCGTTCGGCTGTCGCGTCGTTGTCGATAATCTGGTCGCGACTGGCCAGCAACAGCGCCGTCGGCACGGTGATTCGCCCCTGCTTGGCCCGGGCAATCCTCTTATCGATGCATCGACTGGAGAACAGGAACCGGGCCGTGGCCCGGTGCAGCCGGTAGGGATCGTCCCGCAGATACTGGCGCATGGGCTCGTGATCGGTAAACAGAGCTTCTTCCTCGAGGGGGATCGCGAAAGACTTCCTCGGCAGCGCCAGCAAACACGACGCAACCCCCAGTTTCGTTCCAAACCCAACCCCGACCCGGGACACGATGCCCGGGGACAGCATCGTCAGCGACGCGATGCCGCTAGAATCCGGCAACGCCAGCATGTAGGCGGCTGCCAACTTCCCGCCCCAACTGACACCCATCAGATGGCATTGCTCGTGCCCGTTCCGCTGGGCGATGAATCGGCGAGCGGCCGTGATGTCACTGAACAACTGCTTGGCCGAACGCGCGTGTCCGCGGGCGACCGTGTTGTCCCCGTTGCCTCGGCGAGTCACTTGGTACACGTCGAAGCCCGCCCGCCACATTGCCTCCGCCGATCGCGTGAACCAGCCCGGGTGTGACTGAATGCCGTGCAGATACAGCACCGGCGCGGCCCCGTTGCCGGGCCGGCCGTTCCGCCAGGCGTAGACACTGGTCTCGTAGCCATCCGGCAGTGTCAGCGTAAGGCGCTCGACGGCCTCGGTGGCCTCGGAGCGATGGGCGGGGGGAACGCACCAAGTATCGTCGGTGGGCTTATGAGCCATTGGGTTTCCTCTGTTGGATCCACGGATCGATGCCCGGCCGTTTGCCGAGTCGTTCGCCGTGCTCGAACGGGCGCGGCGCCAACGATAGTGGGCGTCGCTCGCCCACGTTGACCAACAACCCCAGCCCCGCGCAACTGACGACCATCGACGATCCGCCGTAGCTGACTAGAGGCAAGGTCATGCCCGTGATCGGCATGAGCCCCATGGTCATGGAGATGTTGATCACCAGTTGGGCCATCAGCAGCGACAGCACCCCCACCACCAACAGGCGACCAAACGGATCCGTGGTCACCAGGGCGATCTCCATGCCGAAGATGAAGATGACCGCGTACAGGAACAGCAGGGCCCCACAGCCGAGAAAGCCCCACCGCCCTCCGATAACGGCGAACACAAAGTCGGTGTGATGGTCGGGCAGGCGTTTGAGGAACCCGTAGGATTCGTGCCAATCGGCCCGCCCGGCCAGCCCGCCCGAGCCGAGCGTCATCTTGGACAGGTTCAACTGGTAATTGAGCTTCAGCGACAGGCGTTCGTCCGATTGGTGCAGCCAGCCGACCACACGCTGCGCCTGGTAGGGTTTGACCACCAGCAAGGGCGCCGGCATGACCAGGTACTCGGCCTTGCCCACCGAGAATCGGCCGTAGGCGGTGGCTTCGCGCGTGTGCAAGGAGGCGGCATCAATATCGGCCGGCACGCGCCAGGGAATCGGCAACAGCAACATGGCCGTGGCCAGGACCATCACGCCGAGCAGGTGGCGGAGCTTTGCCCCGGCCATGAATAGCATGCCATATAGGGCTGGCAGGAACAGCAGACACGTGCCCAGGTCCGGCTCGCGGAGGATTAGAACCATCGGGATGAAGGTCAACACGAACGGCAGGATCAGGCCGGTCGCCTTTCGATAGTGGTCGCCGAAGCGCAAGTACCAGGCCAACAGGATCACATAGGCGAGCTTGGCGGCCTCGGCCGGCTGAAAGCGGGCGATCTTGAAGTCAAACCAGCGTGTGGCATGCTCGACCGGGCGGGTGAACAGAACTGCGACCAACATCAACAACATGACGCCGTAGATGACCTGCGATAGCATGCCGTACACACGATAGGGAACGACCGCCGCGATCAGAAATACAAACAGCCCCACGCAGGCGTAGATGATCTGCCGCGTGGTGTAGCCGTCCAGTTCGTTCGGGTTGGCTTGTTCCAAGGCGTGGATGGCCAGAACCCCGAAGACCATCAGGGTCACCATCGCAAAGACGATGGGCCAACTGGTGTAGCGGAGAAATTGTCCGATCTTCGCCATATCAGTCGTTCAGATAACCCTTGCTGCGGCAGATGCGGAGCACCTCCCTGCCGATCGGCGCCGCCACCGACGCGCCGCCGCCGTCCTCAACGTATTCCACCACCACCGCAAAGGCGATCCTGGGGTTCTCGCGAGGCGCGAACCCCGCAAACCACGCCATGTCGCCCTGACGGACGATGCGGTCGTCGCGGTCGAGGTCGCCGTCACCGTCGCTATCGACCCGTTGGGGGGCCGACTGGGCCGTGCCGGTCTTGCCGCAGACATCCACCCCGACCGGAGCGACCGATGCGTCCCCTTCGAACGGCCCGTGGAATATCTTGTAGGCCGTCCCGCCCGGTGACTCCACCACCTGATGCATGCCCTCAATGACCGCCGCGAACGCCTCCGGAGAGCCCGGCACGGTCCGAACCACCTCCGCCGATCCGCCGCGAACGATCACGGGCGAAAGGAACTGGCCCCGCCGAGCGATAGTGGCCATCGCATTGGCCACGTGCAACGGCGTTACGGCGATTCGCCCCTGGCCGATCGCCAGTTGTCGGGCTGAGCCGATGCGCCGGTCGGCCATTACCTTCCCGCTTCGCTCGGCGCCTAGACCGGTGTGCGTTTTCTCACCGAATCCGAACTGCTCGAGCCAATACCGAAGCCGCGGCCCTCCCAGCTGCTCGCCGACGTTATACAGGAAGATGTTGCAGCTGTGCTTGATGGCGCCGATGGCGTTCAACTCGCCGTGCCCGGTCTGGTAACGCCAGATCCAGCATCGGAATCCCTCCTCCGGACTGCTCAGCAGATACCCGTGACAATTGAACAGCGTCTCCAACGTGATTACGCCGTCGGTCAGGCCCGCCACGACCGCCAGCGGCTTGGCCGTAGATCCCGGCGCCCGAAGGGCCGCCACCGCCCGATGGTACAGGGGCAAGTCCACCTGGTCGCCCACCAAGACCGAGTAGTCTCGCCGGTAGGTGTTCAGGTCGTAGGTGGGCACGGAGACCATCGCGAGAATCTCGGCGGTCTGGATGTCCAGGATGACGACCGACCCGTTGTGCCCGTCGGCCATGTCGGCAAAGCACTGGAAGACTTCTTCCTGCAGAGAGATGTCCAACGACAGGTAGACATCTCGGCCGGGGAGGGATCTCTCCTCGTCGACCACGACCGGCCCGCGAGCGGTGGATTCCGTCCGCCGAAAGCCCCGCCGCCCTCGCAGTTGGGGCTCAAACATCGCCTCGGCGCCAAAGGCGCCCCGCACATCGTCGGCCAGATAGTTATGGCGCCGTCGCGTTAGCCAGTCGGCTTGCTGAGCGGTCAGATTGTGGACGCGGATCGTTTCGGCATCCACGCGGCGAACGGTGCCGATGATGTGGCAGGCGGCATCGGCTTGCGGGTGGTGGCGTTTGGAGCCGTGGCGGATCTCCATCCCGATGGTGTCGGCCAGATCGACCGGGTCGGGCAGCCCCATGACCACGGGATGGTGCTGCTCCTGCTCGGCGATCCTGCCGTCCGATCGACGCCGGATTCGCGCCACGCGTTGGCGGATCTCGGCGATTCGGGCCGAAACGTTGACCCCGTGGACATCGGCCAGCCGCCGCGTTAGCTCCCACGTGTTGGCCAGGCGACGTTTGAATATCTCTTCGGCACGTTCCTTGCTAATGCCCTCGGAGCGGCGCAGGTTACGCAGAGCTTGCTTGCGCCAACTCGGGTCGTTGGTCAACAGGCCGTAATGCAGACACAGCGAACACGTGGGCCGGTCGACGGCCAGATAGATGCCGTTGCGGTCGTAGATCGTCCCGCGTTCGGCCGGAAGCGTAATCGTTCTCCGCAGGAGGTCCTGGGCTTCGGCCCACAGGTCGTCCCCGCGAATCAGTTGGAGTTGCACCAGCCGCCCCACCAACACCAGGACCGCTGCCGCAACCACCCCCGCGAAGATTCGCATGCGGAGCTTATACATAATCGCGTGCCTCAGGACATGCGGCCCAGGGGCCGAGACGATCGGCCTCGCCGCACGGGCACTTCAATGAACAGGCCTTGCAGTCGCACTAGGAATCGAAAACAGATGGGCGTCAGCACGCCGGTGTAGATCGCCAGCGACGCCGCCTGGGCCAACATCTGCCCCACCCCGGCCCACGACCACGCCAACGCCGCCTGGATTAACAGCCACAGGCCGTGCGCCAGCAGGCAGAACATGAATACCAACGATCCCTGGGTCAACCAGCGGTCGCTGAACACCACGTCGCGTAACCGCGTGATCATCCCGGTCATCAGGGCGTAGCTCAACGCCATCGGCCCGACCGCGGTCACCCCGCCGGGCCCGCCGCCGACGGCCAGGTCCAGCGCCAGCCCCAACGCCCAGCCGGCCAGCATGGCCTCGGTCAGGTTCGGCCCGCGCAGAGCGACGAACACCGCCACAATGGCCAGCAAATCCGGACCCACACGCCCCACGGCGCCCAGGTCGAAGGACATGAAGCTGCCCACCGTGGTCTGCAGCACCAGCAGTGCGTAGACGAAGATAAGATAGGGAATCCAGCGCATCAGGGCTCCCTCGGCTGTCGCCGTCCGACGTGATAGATCACGTAGACCCTTCGCAGGCCGGCTAGGTTCACATCCGGCGACACATGCAGGCGATCGTACCCCCCTCGATCGGGATGCGGATCCTCCTCCTTCGCCGTAACCGTGCCGATAGGAATCGCGTAGTCCGAATACCCCTCACGCTTCATGATGGCCAGCAGGCGGTCGCCGGGCTGAACATTCTCATCGGTGCGAGCGCCCGTGACGATCAGGCCCGATCGGCCGTCGCCGGCGGCGGTGCAAGGGACCGGCGGATGCTTGTCGGTCAGCTCCTCCTCGGAGGTCCGGCCGCCAATGATCCGCGGATTGCCCGGATCGCGGATCACCTTAGCCTTGACCGTGTAACGCTTGTCCGTAACCAGGATCATTCGGGCCGTATAGGGGCCGGACTCGATAATGCGCCCGACCAGAACGTTCTGACTCATCACGTCGAACTGGCCCAGCGCGCGGCTGCGGTCGGTCAGCAGTCGTCGCGTGGTTACGTCATCACCGGGCTGCACCGCCTGTCGCTGACCGACGTTGACGACGCGCGTATCGCCGTACGGCAAGGCGTCGTCGGAGGCCACCCGAGCCGGGATCAGGATGCGATCCAGCTTGTCGTTGGGGCCGAAGACCTTCTGCCAGTTCTGAAGCTCACGGACCTCCCGCCGGTACTGGTCCATTTGATCGTGGTAGTAGGCGACTTGGCTTTGCAGCGACCCGACTTGCTTCTCCAGATTCTCGACGTACCGGGGGTCCCGGCGTTTGCGGGCCAGTTCATCGCCCCCTCGCAGCGCGGTCACCACGTACATGTTCATGTCCGTCGGGGCGATCAGGAGGAACCTCGCCACTTTGCGCAGGGGCGCAGCCGCACGCTGGCCGAAAAGGCTCATCAGGATCGCCAGGCCCATCAGGCCCACCAACACGCCGCGATTGAATGTTCGTTCACGTATGGCCATGTGTCGAAAGTCTATTCCGCTAAGGCGTCGGGTCACCGGCCGGCGTCCGGCCTCCGGCGACCTCCACCAGGTCGCCTTCGGTCAATCCCAGGCGCCGCCCATGCTCGGCCGACAATTGCAGCACGTCCCGCTCGGCCCCGTCGACGCTGCGCCGCACGATCTCAAGCGACGACCGCTCCGGCAACGGCTCGGCCGCCGAAACCGTCGCGTCGATCTGCATCGCCTGGAGGGCCCGGGTCAGGCCGTCCACACGCCGTTGCCACTGCCGCTCGGCGTGGGAGGCGTTTCGACGGTCGATCATCCACAAGGCCCCGACTGCCACCAGGAGGATCAACAGCAATCCCGCCGCCACAAACAGCGGCGCTTCGTTGGATGCTCGTTGATTCGGCTCGGTCCGGTTCATGGCGCCCGCCGTCCGACGTCTACTTCAGTTGAATCTCCGCCACCGACCATGGCTGCCACCAGCTCTCGATAACCTCGATGCGAACGTACCGGGCCAGCACGGGCGTCACGATACAGACGTTGCTGACCACTCGATTGCCGGGAGCAATGGCTCGTCGCTTATAGGTCTGGCCGTCCATGCTGGTCGAGATGACCAGCCGCCGGGCGAAGCCGTCCGCCTCATCGCCATGGTCGACCACCAGCATATTAAACAGGCTCGGCTCGCCCAGATCGATCGTCAGGGCCGCCTCCCGGTAGCCCTCGGGGGTGGTGGCGTAGGTGCTGGGGTTGCCGTCGATTGCGTAGTCGGCGTTCTGGACGCCGCGGGCCTGGACCATCCAGCCGGACTTGGGCGCAATCCGAGAGGCCGGCGCCTGCGAAGACTCATCAAAGCCGTTCGACCCGTCGCAGCCGGTCAGAACGCCCGCGGCAATCACGGCCAGGACACACATCCAGCGCATAAAGATCATGGTGGGTATTTCTCCGGCATCCTTGGAAGGTGCGTAATTATAAGCATTGGCGCACCATAGCCAAGTCATTATCTGGCCTATCGCCGCCATCGTGTTGACCGGGCCGGGCCGGCGGTTACCATACCACCATGACCACCCCCGCCCAGACCGCCGTGATTCTGGCCATCGGCGACGAATTGACCACCGGCCAATGTGTCGACACCAACAGCGCCTTCCTGGCGACCCGCCTGGGCGAACTGGGGATTCGCACGATCGGTCACGTGACGATCGCCGACGATCGCGCCGCCATCGCCGACGCGTTCGGCCAGGCCGCCGCCCAAGCCGACCTGATCGTGGCCTCCGGCGGATTGGGGCCGACCGCTGACGACGTTACCCGCCACGCCTTGGCTGACGCGATGGGCGTTGAACTGGCGTTGAACGAAGCCTGCCTGACCCATCTGGAAACCTTGTACGCCCAGTGGGGGCGCACCGTCTCGGAGGCCAACCGCAGCCAGACCATGCTGCCGGTCGGGACATCGCCGATTGACAACGCCATGGGCACGGCCTGCGGCATTGACGCCCGCCTGGGCGAAGTCCACATTCTCTGCCTGCCCGGCGTGCCGCACGAAATGCGGGCCATGTTCGAGCAGGAAGTGGTCACGCGATTGATCCTGGGTGACCACGCGATCGTCCACCGGGCCCTGCACACCTACGGTTGCGCCGAATCCGACCTGGGGGCTACTCTAGCCGACCTGATGACGGCCGACGGCGACGTCCACGTGGGCACCACGGCCAGCGCGGGCGTGATTTCCGTCCGCATCACGGCCCGGGGCGATTCGGTCACCCAGGCCGACGGCCAAGCCGACGCCGTGGCCAACGACGTCCGGAAACGCCTGGGAGCGGCGATCTTCGGCGAGGGGGACCAGACCCTGCCCGCCGTGGTCGGCGAACTCCTGCAGCAGCGCCGGCAGACGCTGGCGACGGCCGAGAGCTGCACGGGTGGACTGATCGGCAAGTTAATGACCGATATCAGCGGATCGAGCAGCTATTTCCTCGGCGGAACGGTGGCCTACGCCAACGAGGTCAAGCAACAGCACCTGGACGTTCCCGAGGCCCTCCTGGCCTCTCACGGGGCCGTCAGTGAGCCCGTCGCCGCCGCCATGGCCGAGGGCGCCCGAAAGCGCTTTGACGCCGACTGGGCCGTCAGCACCACCGGCATCGCCGGGCCCACCGGGGGCACGGACGAGAAGCCCGTGGGGTTGGTCTTTGTGGGATTGGCCGGGCCAGCCGGCGTGAGCGTTACCCGCCACCACATTCTCGGCCCGCGTGACATCGTGCGTCTCCGGACGGCGCGATCGGCGCTGGACCAACTCCGCCGTGCGCTGCTGGAATCCTAGCGCAAAGAAAAGGGCCCGACGAGCGGGCCCTTGGGAATCGCTGCGTATTGAGTGGGGTCAGAACTCTTCGCTGTCGGAGTCCATGGTGTCTTTCCAGACTTCCAGGTTCTCCAGGTAGACGGCCGTGCCGCGGGCCACGCACGTCAGGGCGTCTTCGGCGACCTTGACCTCCAGGCCGGTCGCGTTGGCCAGCACCTGGTCGATCTTCCGCAGCAGCGAACCGCCGCCGGCCAGGACCACGCCGTTATCGACGAGGTCGGCGGCCAGTTCGGGCTCGGCCTTTTCCAGTGTGCGGGTGACGCAGTCGATAATGGCGCCGATGGGCTCCTTCAGGGCCTCGCGGACCTCCTCGGAGCTGATCAGCGTCTTTCGCGGCAGGCCGGAAATCATGTCTCGGCCGCGAACTTCCATGGTGCGTTCTTCGTCCAGCCCGGCGGCCGAGCCGATCTCGAGCTTGACGCGCTCGGAGGTCTGTTCGCCGATCATCAGGTTGTAGACCCGCTTCATGTAGGCGGCGATGGACTCGTCCATATCGTCACCGGCAACGCGGATGGATTCGCACAC
>CAYRZU010000033.1:0-16097 GCA_964428895.1 uncultured Planctomycetaceae bacterium | reverse complement strand
AGGCGGCGATGGACTCGTCCATATCGTCACCGGCAACGCGGATGGATTCGCACACACTGATGTCGGCCAACGACATGATGGCCACTTCGGTCGTGCCGCCGCCGATGTCGACGATCATCGACGCGGTTGCTTCGGTAATGGGCAATCCGGCGCCGATGGCGCAGGCCATGGGTTCTTCCACCAGGTACACGCGGCGGGCACCGGCGCGCTCGGCCGAGTTGAGCACGGCGCGTTTCTCAACGGCGGTGATGCCGGATGGCACGGCGATGACCACACGCGGGCGCAGCCGATCGACCGGCGGCTGTGGGCTTTGCGGATGAAGTAGCCCAGCATGGCCTCGGTGATGTCGAAGTCGGCGATCACGCCGTCCTTCATGGGGCGGATGGCGCTGATCGAGCCGGGGGTCTTGCCCAGCATTTCTTTGGCGACCAACCCGACGGCGTTGCCGTCCTGCAGCACGCGGTTGGTGCCCTTCTTGACAGCCACGACGGACGGTTCGTTCAGGACAATGCCCTGCCCGCGCACACAGACCAGGGTGTTGCAGGTCCCCAAGTCAATACCCATGTCCATCGAGACCAAGCCTAGCAATGAATCGAGAAACATAGGGGCGGTCGTCCTCTAATGGTTATCCCGGCGCATACGCACGCCGGAGCTATTAGATTTGTCATCGGCAGCTTATCCGGCACGGCATAAGCCAAAACGCGCCCGGCGTGGGCCGCGTTCACCCCTCCGGTGGGCTCGTCAGTTGGCAGGCGGGCGAATGGCCTCGGGCAGCTTGCTGGCGTCAAACAGCGCCATGAACTCAAGCCCGTATCCGCCCTCTTGCGCCGGCGTCAGGAGGTTGTGAAGGACCAATCCCACCGAGACGCCGATCACTAAAATGCCGACGATCAGCAAAACCGTATAAATATCCGGTGACGGCTTGACGGTAATGACCGGCTGGTCCGAATTCGCTTGTGTCATGGGACGGTCCTACCTGAGGTTGGTCGTAACGCTATCGCCCTGCTGAACGGCCATGCCTTCACGAATGTTGAAGGTCACGCCGGCCGACTCGGTGTCGTCCACTTGCTCAATCCGAAGGTGGCCCACGAACTCGGCCCCGCGGTAGATGAACATTTCGATGCCGTCTCGGACACCGTGGACGCTGCCGATGTTGATGCTGGCCAGCCCGTCAGACTGTATGGCCGTGACGGTGGCGGTCAGCGTGCCGGCGGGGGTCTCGACAACCACCTGCTCGTCTTGGGTCGGGGTGGTAACGCCCAGGCCCTTCAGCTTCTCGATGAGGACCACGTTTTCTTCTTCTCGCTGGGCCAACTGCTCACGGAGCACACGCTTTTCGGCGTGATCCCGCTGAATCTGCTGATTGGCGTCGGCCAGCAGATCCTGGAGGGAGACATTCTCGACCAACTGCTTGTCGATTTCCTTGTCCAGGCTGGTCCGCTGGGCTTCCAGGGCCTCGATAATCTTCTGGCTCTCTGATTGGTTCTGCTCGAGGGCCGCCAGGGCCGTGGCCTGCTCGTCTCGATTGGCCTCGGTCTTGGTCAAGTGCATCTGGAGCGCCTGGTTCTGCTCTTGGAGCGTGGCGTTCTTAGCCTGCTCCTCTCGCAATTGCAGCTCCTTCTGCTTGAGCTTCTCGTTCATTTCATGAACGGCAGCCTTGACGGCCAGATCCGCGTTGTCGCGGGCCATTTCCGCCTGGCCCTTGGCCAGGAGACCTTCTTCATAGAGAAGACGGTAGTTCTTGTCGGTCTTCAGCTTGGTGATGTAGACCACCGCGGCAAAGACGTTCAACAGAACCAAGAGAACGATGCAGATTTTCGTCAGGATGTTCACCCGTGGTCTCCTTCGACTGGGGCGCCGGTGTCCGCGGGTATCACGGGCCGGGCCTACAGCGCCGCAACGCCGTTGTACATAGGCGTTTACAGCATTCCAGTGCGATTCTAGTCAGCCATACGTACCCGTCAAGGCCAATCCTTGGCCCAGACGGCTGTTAAGTAGCATCGGCGCATTGGGCCGATTGGGCTTAGTCGATTTCACCTATCGCCGGCGGCGCTGACGGGTCGTAGTCTTCCAAGAGCAATAGGATGCTCATCGCCGACGCCACTCGCACCGACCCGTTCTCATCTGCCAACAGCGTGTACAGATGGTCCACGGCCTCGGGACGGTTATACCAACCCAGGGAGATCGCCGCAATCTGCTGCAGCGAAGCAGCGTGGTGGGCGGGGATCACCGACTGGGGGAAGGCCTCTTCGAGGATCTTCGCCGGCCTGTGCAGCGCATCGATGCACAACTCGTACCCGTCGTCCTCATAGGAGCCCATCCGGGCCAGTCCCCCCGCCGCGGCCGCCTTCACGCGGGGCGACTCCGAATCCCACAGTTTTTCCAGCAAGACCGACTCGGCCCCTTCCGGGTCGAGTCGCGCCAGCGCTCGAATCGCGACCAACTGCTGGTCGACGAAGGGAAGCCGAACGTACCCTTCCAATCGCTTGGCCGCCTGAACGTCCCCCAGCGACGCCAACGATTCGATGATATTGATCTGCACCGTCTCGTCCTTCTCGTCGGAAAGGATCTCCTTGAGACGAGGGATTGCCGAGCGGTGCCCGATCTTGCCCATCACCAGAGCCGCGTTGGCGCGTAACCACTTGTCCGGATCGAGAATGAAGTGCCCCAGCCGCCAGTGGTATTCGGTGTCGCCGAGCCGATCCAGCCCGTAAATGGCGGCGCACTGGAAGATGGGGTCGGCCTCCGGATCGGCCAATCGGGTTCGGAAGGCTTCCCGGGCGGGTTCATACTGAACGTCCCCCAGACCCATCGCTGCGGCGAAACGCACCATCGGCGACTCGTCATCCAACGCCTTGAGCATGACATCGCCCGCCCGCTGGTCGAACGTCACCGCCAACGCTTCCATCGCGTTGGTCCGCGTCACGGCGTCGGGATCCTCGGCCGCGGCCAGCAGGACGTTCTCGGCCCGGGCCTTGGCCCGGTAGGGATCGACCGCCGAGACGGTCAGTTTGTTGTGCTCGCAGCCGGCCCCCAAAGCCAGGATCAACCCCAGCATCCATGCCGCCGTTCGATAATCCGTTCTCATGGCTTGTCCTCAAGGCCCGTGTGTCGCCGTAAGCACGCCCAACCGGTCGCCAACACTGCGACCACCAACACGCTTACGGCGAACACATCGCCGACTTGACTGTACACGCTGACGCGGCTGTCCACAAGTACGCGTGGACCGACCGTCAGCCCGGCGCGGTCGCCGGCGTCCGAATCGGTCAGCCACAGGCGGCCCGTCTGCATGACCGAGCCGGGCCCCGTGCCCGGTCGACCGGCCAGCATCGCCACGATTCGGCCGTCCGAATCGATCGACGCGCTGATGCCGGTGTTAACCGCCCGCAAGACCGCCACGCGATTCTCCACTGCCCGGAAACAATACGACGCCAGGTGCTGGGCATGTTCGGCTGAAAGCTTCTGTGGGTCCGGCGGCGGCGTGACAAACCAACCGTCGTTGGACAGGTTCGCCAAAATGCCGACCACCTTGCGCCCGTCATCCATCACCATGTGCCGGCACAGCCGGGCGAAGGTGCCCTCGTAGCAGATCGGAGCCGCGACCCCCACCGGGCCGTCCGGCGCGGCCAGTTCAAACCGAGTCCACTGGCGCCCGGGGTCCACCTGGACCATCTGCTCGGGCACGAACCGCCGCAAGAGGCGGTACACCGGACGATACGTGTACTTCATGGGCACGTATTCGCTGAAAGGTACCGGGTGCATCTTGGAGTAGATTCGCTCGGCCCGCCAACTGCGATCGAACCACAAGGCGCTGTTGCGGAGCACCCATTCGTTGTGGGGCTCGCCTTGGTAATGGAGTGTCGATCCGCCCGCCAGGACCGGGCAATCCAGCCCTTGCGAGATGCGCTCCACCATGCCCGCCCATTTGCGAAGGTAGTCAATATAAGCGGCCAGTTCCTTCCGGCGCTGGGCTTCGGGAATGCCTGGATCCTGGAGGAACACCCACCGGAAGGCATGGACCAGACCGGCGAGGCGTTCGCCGTCCATCCCCGCCACGTCGGCTTCCAGGATTTCCGGGTTCATGCTGATCGGCAGAATCGTCTCCGGCCAGATCAGCAAGTCGCAGTCGCCGTCCCTGAAGGCGGTGCTGGCGATCAAATGCTCCTGGAGCATCTCCTCCAACGACTTGTTGGGCCCGACCAGCGAGGTCGGGATCGCCCGCTGGACAATGCCCACCCGCGGGCCGGGGCTGTGAGTTTCCTGCCCCAGTCGGAAGGCGCCGTAGCCCACAATCCCCACGAACACCACCGCACAGGCTGCCGCGCCGACAACAATCCGTCGGCGCCGAACGACCAGCCACTCCGGGCCCAGCCGGCCCAACGCGACATCAACCACCAACCCGTTGACCATTCCCACCGCGAAGGACAGACCGTACTGGCCCGTCAGATCGGCAATCTGAATTAGCGGCGTTCGGGCGTATTGACTGTGGGCCAGGTAGTTCCAGGGGAATCCCACGCCGAAGGCCCGGAGGTACTCCAACCCCACCCACACCAGCGGCACAGCCAGCCACGCCGGCCATCCCCGCCGGAGCATGGGCCGAAGCATCACCGCCGCCGCCAGCCAGAACAAGCACAGGTACACGCACGCCGCACCGTAGCCCAGGGGCGTCACCCACGTCAGCCAGTACAAATTCACCAGCCAGTAAACCAACCCCGCCGCCGCAGCCGTCAGCAGCGCCGACCGGCCCCGTCGGGCCATCGCCACCGCGACTGCCAATGGCGCCAGCGCCACATACGCCAGCGGCCAGTGGCCCCACGGGGCGAAACACAGCGTCAGCATCCCAACGGTCAGCCCACCCAGCGTCGCCATCGCCCACCATCGGCCCAGCCGGATCGTCCGGGCGCCGGCGGAGTCGGCAGAGCCCACGGACGGCCCGGTCTTTTGTTGCGCCCTTTGCATCGCGGACATATTGAACGTAGGATGACGCCACATGACAACTGATTCACCAAAAAGGATTGTCGTTATCCGGGCGATCGTGCTGGGGGTGGTACTGGTGGTCTGTGTGGCTGCGGCGGCCTTTTACGTGCACGACCTCCGCACCAGCGCCGAGCGAAACGGCGAGGCCGTCGTCGCCGAGATCCGCCAGAAGGGACTGGGCCAGTTCATTCGCAAGCCAACCACGCGGTGGTTCCTGATGCAGGCCGACGGCGCCCCCCTTGGCTGGCACGTCATCGACACCGGCCCTCGCCCCGATGTCGGCGGCGCCATGGGCTTGAACGTAACGGTCACCCCGGCCAAAGACGATCCTCATGATCGGTCGAAGCTGGAAGGCGTCTGGGAACGATGGGTGCTCAACGGCGGCGCCTCCGAAGGGCGCTACGACGCCGGAGAAGTCCATGTCGTGGGAAGTGAGTGTCGCGTCGTTGCCACAACGTCGATCGTTCTGTCCGGCGGCCGCGTCCAGGCAAGCCAGCTCGTGGACGGCCGGGTCTACCAGTCCAACGCCGAGGTCCCGGCCAACTACCTCCCCGAAGGCACCATGGAAATGGCCACTCGGATCCTCGCCAACCAGGACGAGCCGGCCCGGTTCCGTATGATCGTCAACAGCATCCCGCCCCAAGGCGACGCCCCGCGTTTCTTCACCCTGACCATGCGGAACGCCTACAAGCAGCACCGCCGGCGGCCCGGGACCTACTACGCGGTTCAGGCCGACACCGCGGAAACCGAACTGGGGCACAGGTCCACCACCTTGTTCGACGCCAAAGGTCAGATGATGACCGTTATTTTCGGCGGCCCAGGCGGGGCGGAAATGAACCAGTACGGCTCGGGCATCATCACCAAGATCTACGGCGACCCCGCGCCGCTGCTGGATCGCATTCGGGCCGAGTCGCTCCAGGCCATTGAACGGGGCATCGAGGCGCCCCCGGCCCCCACGGCCGACCATCCCTAGCGGCCCTATTTGACCGGCTCGAGGTTCCGCCGACGTAGCTCCTCGGCCCGCTCGAGCAATTCGTCCTTGTCCAACCCCTCATACCGTTCCAGCACGAAATGCAGGAACCGCTCGTCGCGATAGGTCCACGGGGCCAGTTCGCTCAGCAAGTCCGCCGGCGGGATTTCATACCACGGCGGGGTGATGTCGCGACTGGTCTTGAGCGTCTCGTAACCTTCCAGGCGAAGGATGATCTCGTAGTCGCCGTACCAGGTGAACGGGATGGTCACGGGAGTCCGGCCGATCTCGACGTCGGAGATATAGACCAAGGCCCCTTCCGGTTCGGAGGTGATGGTCATCTCTCGTTCGACACAGCCGGCCGACGCCGCCAGCGCTGTCAGGACGCACAGTATGAGAATCCGGGTCATCATGGTCGGTAGAGTATGGATGACGCACATGAACCGGAGCAAGTGCATTTTCGCCCGGGCTGCGGCCCGGTTTTGCTGGTGACCCGCCGCCGGCGCATCCTATAATAGCCCTCATGCCCATCTACAAGACCGAACGAGCACACGAAGAGCCCTTCAGCATCCAGTTCAGCATTTTCCTGGCCAACCGCGTGGGCCAGCTCCGAGACCTGCTGACGCTGCTGCGCGAAAACGACATTTCCCTGCTGGGCTGCTCCATTGTCGACTCCTGCGATTGGTCCGTGCTCCGGGTCGTCACCGATGACCCCAACAAGGCCCGCGAAAAGCTCGCCCAACGCGGCATCCCCTATACCGAGAGCATGGTCCTGCTGGCGGTCCTGGAATCCGAAGACACCCTCTCGCAGATCACCGAGCTGTTGATGCGGGCCGAGATCAACCTGGTCTTCGCCTACCCGCTGACGATCCAACGGCAGGGCCATTCGGTCATGGCCGTCCACGTCGATGACGACGTATTGGCCAGCCACCTCCTGACCCGACACGGGCTGACCTTGCTCGGCCGCGAAGACCTCGCCGACCCCGGCTTGTAGCCCCGGCCCGGGGGGCCTTTGGCGGTTGACGCCGCCGCGGCGACCCGCTACCATAGACCGCTTGAGTGGTTCATCAATGGGTGGGGTAAGCTTCCCTGGATTCTCATTCCAAACAGGAGTTCTCGACATGGCAGGCGAACTTGAAGGCAAGACATTGCTGCTGGTCGACGACGACCGCGACATCCTGACGTCGATGGAAACCATGCTCTCGGAGATGGGCGCCACCATTGTCACCGCCAGCGACGGCAACACCGCCCTCCAGCAGGCCGAGGAGGCCTCGCCGGACCTCGTCGTGCTGGATATGATGCTGCCCAAACGCAGCGGCTTCCTGGTCATGGAGAAACTCAAACGCGGCAAGAAACGCACCGACAAGCCCTTCATCATCATGATCACGGGCAATCAGGGCATGCGGCACAAGAGCTACGCCGAAAGCCTCGGCGTCAGCGCCTACATCAACAAGCCGTTCCGCATGGACAAGCTCATCGAAGCCGTCAAGAAGCTGCTGGTCGAGCAGGAACCCGCGGAATGAAAAACGATCTCCGGCGACTTTGGCGGTGAAGAAGCTCTTGCCAAACAGCCGAGATGTAGGTAACTTGTCTCGCTTACAGCTTAGACAAGAAAAGACATAGGCAAACGCTAAGGGACTCAAACACGAAGAGACGCCTGTAGCCAGAGGCAGTTGCACCGCCGATGCGGCGCTCGTTGGAATGTGTGGACGGCATGGAACGGACGGTAGTGGACAAGAAAACGATTGTGCAGGAACACCAGCAGCACGACGCTGACACCGGGTGCCCGGAAATTCAGGTGGCGCTCCTGACGGCGCGGATTAACCATCTGACCGGTCACTTACAGACCCACAAGAAGGACCACGCCTCGCGGCGAGGCCTGCTGAAGATGGTCGGCAAGCGTAACAGCCTGCTGAAGTACCTGTCCAACACCTCCCCCCAGCGCTACAAGCAGCTGATTGAGAAACTGGGGCTTCGGAAGTAGTTCGGACTGCGTCGGACGCCCGGGCCGTACGGCCGATGTCCGGCGCGTGTCTCAACGGCATCATTGAGACGGCTCCAACCAACCATCCGCCGCGCTTCGGCAAGGCGACTCCCTCACCGAGACCTACCTTTGTGGCGTCTGCCACACACGGCGCTCTGTCCGGGCGCCCCACAAACCTATTCGGCCGAACTTGAAAACGTCAAGCGGCCCCAATGACGGAAGGAAATGAAATGGCTGTTAACAAAGTAGAACGAGAGATTGCAGGACGGACCCTAAAGCTCGAAACCGGCAAAGTCGCCAAGCAGGCCCACGGGGCCGTCTGGGTGCAATACGGCGACACCGTCGTCCTGTGCACGGTGCTGACCAGCCCGCCGACGCGGGAGATCGACTTCTTCCCGCTGTATGTCGACTATCGCGAGAACCGCTACGCCGGCGGCCGGATTCCCGGAGGCTTCTTCAAGCGAGAGGGCCGGCCCACCACCAAGGAAGTCCTCACCATGCGGATGATCGACCGACCCATCCGCCCGCTGTTCCCCAAGGACTTCCTCAACGAAGTGCAGATTCAGTGCATGGTGCTCAGCACCGACAACCAGAACGATCCGGACATGCTGGCCATGATCGGCGCGTCGGCCGCTCTGGCGTTAAGCCCGGCCCCCTTCAAGGGCCCCATCGGCGTTGCCCGAGTCGGCTATATCGACGGCAAGTGCGTGGTCAACCCCACCCACGACCAGCTGGCCGAAAGCGACATGATGCTGCTGATGGCCGGTCCGGATGACATCAACATGATCGAGATGGACGGCGATCAGGTCACTGAGGAAGCCGTCGCCCAAGGCACCGCCGAAGGCGCCAAGGTCGTCCACGAGATCATCGAGATGATCAACGAACTGGCCGCGGCCGCCGGCGCCGAGACCACCTACGAGCCCACCCCCATGCCGGAAGAGCTGATGAAGCTCGTAACCGACAAGTGCGGGCCCGCCATCGAAAAGGCCAAGCAGATCCCCGGCAAGGCCGACCGCTCCGAAGCCCTGTCCGAAATCCGGGCCGAGTTGCTGGAAGAGCTCTGCCCCGAAAACGTCGAAGAGCCCGAGTTCTCCAAGGGCCAGGTCAAGGAAGCGTTCTATCAGACCGAAGGCAAGATCCAGCGTCGCCTGATTCTCGGCGGCACGCGGCCTGATGGTCGGGCCCACGACGAGGTCCGCCCGTTGACATCGGATGTCGGCGTCCTGCCGCGGGTGCACGGCTCGGCCATCTTCTCCCGCGGCGAGACCCAAGCCCTGGCCATCGCCACCCTGGGCACCCCCGGCGACAAGCAGATCATTGACGGTCTGCTGCCGGAGTTTAAGAAGCAGTTCATGCTTCACTACAACTTCCCGCCGTTCTGCGTCGGCGAGATTCGTCCCATTCGCGGCCCCGGCCGACGTGAGATCGGCCACGGCGCCCTGGCGGAAAAGAGCCTCGAAGTCGTCATGCCCGACGGCGACGACTTCCCCTACACCGTCCGCCTGGTGGCCGAGATGCTGGAGTCCAACGGCTCGACGTCGATGGCCACCGTCTGCAGCAGCACGCTGGCCCTGATGGATGCCGGTGTGCCGATCAAGGCCCCGGTGGCGGGCATTAGCATCGGCATGGTCTCCGACGCCGACGAATATGTCCTGCTGACCGACATTGTCGGCGAGGAAGATTTCCACGGCGACATGGACTTCAAGGTCGCCGGCACCAAGGACGGCATCACCGGCATTCAGTTGGACATGAAGGCCCCGGGCATCCCGCAGGATCGGATCGTCCAGACGCTGACCCAGGCCAAGCAGGCCCGCCTGCACATCCTGGAGGCCATGGCCACTGCCCTCGCCGAACCGCGCAGCGAGATCAGCCTGCACGCGCCGCGAATGCTGATGGTCAAGATCGACCCGGCCAAGATCGGCAAGGTCATCGGACCGGGCGGCAAGACGATTAACCGCATCCAGGACGAGACCGGCGCCAAGATTGACATCGATGACGACGGCACGGTCTATATCTCCAGCACCGACGGCGACGGAGCCGAGCGGGCCCGCGACGAGGTCGAAGGCCTGACCGCCGAAGCCAAGGTCGGCAAGATTTACACCGGCAAGGTCGTCTCGGTCCGCGATTTCGGCGCATTCGTCGAAATCCTGCCAGGCCAGGACGGCATGGTCCACGTCAGCGAATTGGACAACCAGTTCGTCAAGAACGTCACCGACGTGGTTGACGTCGGCGACGTGGTCAAGGTCAAGTGCATCAACATCGATGACCAAGGACGTGTTAAGTTGTCCCGCAAGGCCGCCCTCGCCGAAGAAGGCGACGAAGGCAAGGCCGACGACTAGGCCTAGGCTGAACTGACCGACAGTCACCCCTGCGGCGGCGTCCGAAACTCTCGGGCGCCGCCGCTCTTGTCTTGAGCGGCAAGGATTTTCCCAAAGAGAAGTTCGTTGCATAATCCGGCCTAAAGTAGTAGAAAATGGGTGCAATTCGTGCGGTCGTGTGTGGCGTTCGCACATCTGACAATTCTTTTTACCTCTGTTGCCCGCGGTCTGTGACCCGGCGGCGCATGTTGGGCCCCTGCCGGATCGGGCAAGATGGAGGTGCTCGTATGCCGACCGGCAAAGTGAAGTGGTTTGACCCGAAGAAGGGCTACGGATTCATCATTGGGGACGAAGGGCAGGACGTTTTCGTCCACTATACCTCAATTTTGGGTGATGGATTCCGTGCGTTGAAGGACGGTGAGACCGTCGACTACGAAATGGTCCAGGGCGACAAAGGCTATCAGGCTCGGAACGTCAACCGTGCCGAAATTGCCGGGGCCTCGGACCAGCCAGTTGCGTCTGCCTAAGTTACCGCCGACCCGCTGCATGGTGGACACCTTGACCGCAGCGCCGTCTGGGCCGACAATGTGCCGACCTGTCGGCTGAAAGGGCTGCGGATGTGTTGGGTATGGTTTGGTCTGGGGGGAGTATTGGGCGCTGCCACTGCTGCGCTGCTGTTTTGGCGCTTCAGGCGGAGGGGGAGCGGCCCAGCATCTCCCGTAGCCAAAGAGCAACTGACCGAACTGGCCCAGATCACCGGCGGGCTGGCTCACGAGATCAAGAACCCCTTATCCACCATCAACGTCAACCTGCGCCTGCTGGCCGAGGACATGCAGCGGCACGAGGATGACGAGCATCGGCGATGGCTGCGACGGCTGGGCAGCGTGCAGGAAGAGGCCGACCGACTCCGCGCCACGCTCGACGATTTCCAGCGACTGGCCGGCCAAGTGGAACTTTCGCCCGAGACCGTCGACTTGCGGGCCGTGGTCAACGAGTTGGTGGACTTCTTTACCCCCCAGGCTGAGGCCGATGGCGTCGTGCTTCGCCCGAACCTGCCGGCCGAACCGATCACTTGCTCGATCGACGTCAAACTGATCAAGCAGGCGCTGCTGAACCTGATGCTCAACGCCGCCCAAGCCATGACCGACGGCGGCGAACTGATCGTGGGTGTCTCGGCCGACGGGGACGACGCCGCGATCGAGGTCATCGACACCGGGCCGGGCCTGGCCCCCGACCAATTGGAGCGAATCTTCAGCGCCTATTACTCCACCAAGACCGGCGGAACCGGGCTGGGCCTGCCCACCACCCGCCGCATCGTCCGCGAACACGGCGGCCGGATTCGCGTGGAATCCGAGCCCGGCAAGGGAACGCGATTCGTGGTGCTCCTGCCGCAACGACGCGACTGACCCCCTCGCCCGTTTGACAGGCCGACACCAGTTGCGTAACGTTAGACACCTGTGACACCCTCCGACCAACCCGTTGCCGAGATTCTGATCGTCGAGGACGAGGCCTCCCACGCCGAAGCAATCCAGGAAGGCCTCTCGCGCCTGGGTCACCGTTGCACCACGGCTTCGGACGGGTCAGAGGGCATCGACCTGTTGGAGCGGCGTTACTTCGACATCGTGGTCACGGACCTGCAGCTCGGGGCCGGGCCCGACGGGCTGGAGGTGCTGGCCGCGGCCGTCGAGAAGCGTCCCGGCTCGAAGGTGGTGCTGATTACGGCCCATTCGTCGGTGGACACCTGCCGCCGGGCCCTCCAGCAAGGCGCGTTCGACTACATCGAAAAGCCGCTCGACCTCGACGAGCTTCGCGCGGTGGTCGGCCGCGCCGCGGAGATGACGGCCCAGAAACGCACCATCGATGACCTCCGCCGCCAACTCGACGAGAAATTCGCCTTCGAAAACATCATCGCCAACTCCGAGAGCATGCTCGGCATTCTGGACACCGTCCGCCGCGTCGCGGCCGTCGATCTGCCGGTGCTGATTCTGGGTGAATCCGGCACGGGCAAGGACGTTTTGGCGGCTGCCATTCACCAGAACTCCAGCCGACGAGACGGGCGGTTCGTGGCCATCAACTGCGCGGGCTTGTCCGAAACGCTGCTGGAGGATGAACTGTTCGGCCACGTCAAAGGCGCCTTCACCGGCGCGGCTGCGGATCGCCCCGGGCGATTCGAACACGCCGACGGCGGCACGTTGTTCCTGGACGAAGTCGGCGACATGCCGCTGGCCATGCAGGCCAAGCTGCTTCGCGTGCTGGAAAACGGCGAGATCGTCCGCGTCGGCGCCAACGATCCGGTCCGCGTCAACGTTCGCCTGCTCAGCGCCACCAACAGCGACTTGGCCGCCCGCGTCGAAGCCAAGGAGTTCCGCGAGGACCTCTACTTCCGCATCAAGGGCGCAACCATCACGATTCCGCCGCTTCGCCAGCGGCGGGAGGACATCCCCCTGCTGATCGACCACTTCATCGATCAGGCCAACGCCCAACACGACCGGTCGGTCAAGTCGATCGCCGCCGACGCTCGGCGGGCGCTAATGGCCTACGCCTGGCCCGGCAACGTGCGCCAGTTGCGAAACGTGGTCGAGAACATGGTGGTCCTGACCGACGGCGACAAGCTCACGCTGGACGCCCTCCCGCCCGACATTCTCGACCGCGACGACCTCGGCGCCGACCAGACAGCCGACCTGGCCGGGATCAGCCTGGAAGAGGCCGAGCAGCGACTGATCGCCAATACCCTCAAGATGGTCAGCGGCAACCGCGAACAGGCGGCCAAGATTCTGGGCATCGGCGAACGGACGCTGTACCGCAAGATCAAAGACTACGGCCTCAAGTAGCGCCAGCCACGGACGTCACCCATGGGCGCCATTCGCATCCTGCCGGTTCACCTGGTCAACAAGATCGCCGCGGGCGAGGTCATCGAACGGCCGGCCAGCGTGGTCAAGGAACTCATCGAGAACGCCGTCGACGCCGGCGCCACCCGAATCGACGTCACCGTCCACGAAGGAGGCCGAGCCTTGATATCTGTCGCCGACAACGGCGGCGGCATGACGGCCGACGACCTGGCGCTGGCGTTTTCCCCTCACGCCACCAGTAAACTCGCCGACGAGGACGCCTTGTTCGACATCCGCACCATGGGTTTCCGCGGCGAGGCGTTAGCGTCGATCGCGTCGATCTCCCACGCCCATGTCCGCACCCGCCGAGCCGACGAGGACGGCGGCCACGAACTGCAGGCCTCCGGCGACGAGGTCGGCGAGGTCCGCCCCTGTGCGGCTGCGCCGGGGACGACCATCACCATCCGCGACCTGTTCTTCAACACCCCCGCCCGCCGCAAGTTCATGCGAACGGCCAGCACGGAGATGGGCCACATCACCGAGCAACTGTCGCGGCTGGCCCTGCCGCATCCGCAGGTGGCCTTCACCCTGACGCACAACAAGCGAGTCACCCTCAAGCTGCCCGCCGTCGACGCCACCAGCCAGCGCATCGGCGACCTGTTCGGCGGGGCCGTCGCCGACGGGCTCCTACCGATCTCCGCCGGGCGAGATGGCCTCGATATAGCCGGGCTGATCGGCGCGCCGTCGTCGGCGCGCGGCTCGGGTAAGTGGCAGTACGTGTTCGTCAACGGTCGATACATCCGCGACCGCCTGCTGAGCCACGCCCTGCGAGAGGCCTATCGCGGCCTGGTCGACCCGAACCGCTGGCCGGTCGCGTTCCTGTTCCTGCAGGTCGAGCCCAGCCGCATCGACGTCAACGTCCACCCCACCAAGATCGAAGTCCGCTTCCAGGACAGCCAACAGGTCCACGGCCTGCTGCTAGGGGCCCTCCGCGACGCGCTCAATAAGACCGCCCTGGCGCCCGCGGCCCAACTGGCCGACCAGCTCAGCCAGCCGCCCGCAACAGAGCCGACCGAAACCGACCCCGAGAGCCAGCAATCCTTGCGACAGGCCCTGGCCGACTTCCTGAAGTCGACGCCCAAGCCGCAGCCGCGACTGTCATTCCCACCCGAATCCCCCGCCGAGCCGGACCTGCCCAGCCTGACCCCGGCGACCGGGCCGGCCCCAACGCCCGCGACGCCCGTGGCCCACGCGGCGGCCTACGAGCTGACGGCCCCGCCGACCTCCGCCCCCCCGGATCAGATCATGCAGGTGCATAACTGCTACCTGGTCGTCGCCGAGTCCGACGGCCTGGTGATCGTCGACCAGCACGCCTTGCACGAACGCATCCTCTACAACGAACTGACCCAGCGCCTCACCGAATCTCCCCTGGCCGGGCAGCGCCTGCTGATCCCCCAGACCCTCACCCTCACGCCCGCCGAGGCCGACACGCTCACCCAGGCCGAGCCGACCCTCAAGAGCCTCGGGGTCGTAGTCGAGCCATTCGGGCCCAACACCGTGGCCATTCAGCAGTTCCCCACGCTGCTGTCGGAGCGAGGGGTCGAGCCCCAACAATTCCTCCGCGACGCCATCGACACGCTGGCCGACGACGACACCGCCGACGGCGAACGACTGATGGAAAGCCTGCTGCAACTGATGGCGTGCAAGGCGGCCGTCAAAGCCGGAGACGCTTTGACCACCGCCGAAGCCCGGGACCTGCTCGCCCGCCGCCGGGAGCTTGACAAAGCCCCGTCCTGCCCGCACGGCCGGCCCACCACGCTGAAGCTATCCCTGACCGACCTGGAACGTCAGTTCAAACGCACTTAAGGGCCGGCCCGGGCAGGTCGCTCGAGCCCCAACTTTGACTGGTGAAAACACCCACTCACCCTCGATATAGTCAACAGAGCGCAATCCGCGCGGCTGTGTGAGTCTGCGCCGATTGTCTGGCAAGCCAGGAGAACGGCCATGAAACGCTATCTGCCAATCATCGTCCTGATCGCAGCGGTTCAGATCGGCTGCGAGGATCATGCCGAGAAGATGCTCAACGTCGACACCAGCCAGGGCAAGATGGCCCTGCGGTTTGCCGGCTCCAATGATTCTCTGGAAAGCGCCGGGAAGATCGATTCGCATCGCCAATTCCAGATTTCCGACGGCACGCTGATCGACCTGTGGATCATCCAGGCCTCCCCCGATTACACCATCGCCACCAAGGGCAAGCCCAAGGGAACGGTGCTGCTGATCCACGATCTGGGTTCCAGCAAGGCCTCCATGCTCAGCCTGGGCAAGAAGGTCAGCGACCTCGGGTACGACGTCGTCATGCCCGACCTCCGCGCTCACGGCCGCAGTACGGGCCTGTACTGTACCTACGGCGCCAAAGAGAAAACCGACCTGGCCTCGGTCATGGGACAACTAATCCGCGAACAGCAGGTGGACCCCACTGTCACCGTCTTCGGCCGTGAGTTCGGCGGCTCGGTGGCCGTTCTCTACGCCGCGACCGATACCGAGCATTGCCAAGGCGTGGTCGCCATGCAGCCCTACGTCGGACCTCGGACCATCCTGGACGGGTCCATGCAATTCAACGGGCTGGATGATGACGAACTGACAGAGGTCATGCAGGAAGCGGCCGACAAAGGCGATTTCAAGCTCACCGAGACCTCCGCCGTTCAGGCCGCTCGCCGCATTACCTGTCCGCTGTTGGTGCTCAAGCGGGACGGCGTCTTTGTCTCCGACGTCGACGGCCAGGCCATTTACGAAGCCGCCAACAGCCCCAAGCTGATGGAGGACGTCGGCGGCATGGATCTGGCCATGACCCCGAACACCTTCCTGTCCGAGAAGATCGACGACTTCATCAGCGGTCGACTGGAAGTGCCCGGCCGGATTTCCGAGCCGCCGTCGCCCGGAGACGTCCTTTCGCCTATCGACTAAGCGCTGCGGGGGGGGGGGGGGGGGGGGGGGGGGGGGGGGGGGGGGGGGGGGGGGGG
>CAYRZU010000032.1:0-33688 GCA_964428895.1 uncultured Planctomycetaceae bacterium | reverse complement strand
GTTCATGGTCCAGCCGTGGGGCGCCAAGAGCTTTGCCGAAGGCCTTCAGATGGGCACCGAGGTCTTCCACGCCCTCAAGGACGTTCTCAAAGCCAAAGGCTACAACACCGCCGTCGGCGACGAAGGCGGCTATGCCCCGAGCCTCAAGAGCAACGACGAAGCCCCCGAGCTGATCTGCCAGGCCATCGAGGCCGCCGGCTACAGACCCGGTGAGGATATCTGGATCGCTCTGGACCCGGCCGCCAGCGAAATGGTCAACGAAGCTCGCGAAGCCGGCAAGGAAGGCTACTGCTTCTTCAAGTCGGACCCCTCTCGCGTGGCCACCAGCGACGAGATGATCGACATCTGGGCCGCCTGGGTCGAGAAGTACCCGATCCGCAGCCTGGAAGACGGCCTGGCCGAAGACGACTGGGCGGGCTGGGTCAAGCTAGCCGGCAAGCTGGGCGGGAAGATCCAACTCGTTGGCGACGACCTGTTCGTCACCAACATCAAGTTCCTGCAGCGCGGCCTCGATGAGAGGGCCGCCAACAGCATTCTGATCAAGCTCAATCAGATCGGCACGCTGACCGAAACGCTGCAATCGATTGACCTGGCCCAGAGCAACGGGTGGACCGCGGTGGTCAGCCACCGCAGTGGTGAGACCGAAGACACCACGATTTCCGACCTGACCGTGGCCAAGAACACCGGGCAGATCAAGACCGGTTCGGCTTGCCGAACCGACCGGGTCTGCAAGTACAACCAGTTGTTGCGTATTGCCGAAGAGCTGGGAGACAAGGCGGTCTATGGCTCAACGACGTGGAACAAAGGCTAACGCCCCTAAGGGCGAGCCGACAACGACGGCGACCGAACGGTTCGCCAATCTACTCGGATTCGTCCTGCTGGCTGGCGCCGCGGTGGCGCTGATCGGTCTGACGGTGCTCGTACCGGCTTACGCGGAGTATGCGGAGGTCCGGCACGAGCGCCGGACCGTCGCCGCGGCCAATGCCGATCTGGAGAACCGCCTGGCCGCGGGCAACCGGATGATCGAAGCCGCCCAAGCCGACACCACCTTCATCCGCCGACTGGCCCTAAGCCAAGGGGAGTTCGCGCCGGTGGGTTATCGCGTTGAGGCAGGCTCGCAGGACGCCCCCCAAGCGCCGCCGGATGTGCTCACCTGCCCGCGAGCCGCCCGCCCCACGCCCCCGCCACCGTGGGTCGGCCAGGCCGCCGCCAAGCTCTCCCGACCGGAAACACGTCGGGGCATGCTGCTGCTGGCCGGTGGAATTCTACTGACATCGGCGTTAATGTTCTCCCCCTCAGCCGGCAAGATTCGCCGGGACTAGCCCCTTCCGGAGCGATCACGTCATCAGTTCGCTCTTGCGCGGATACAGGATCGCTTTCAGCCGCTTCAGCGCCCGCAGTTCGATCTGCCGGACCCGCTCCTTGCTCAGCCCCAGCCGGCCCGCCAGTTGGGCCAGCGTCTTGGCGTCCTGCTGTTCGTTCAAGCCGAAGTGACCGACCAGCACCGTCCGTTCCACCGGCGTCAGGTGGGTCAAAATCGCGTCGACGCTTTCCCGAAGCTCACCGACCTTGACCTCCTCGGACTCGTAGCTCCTCATGCCGGCGGCGATATCGAGGATCTCCTCATTCCCGGTGGCGAACCGCTCGCGCTGGTATTTCTCCTTGGGAACGGACCGAGCGAAGTTCCGCATGATCGCCCACGACGCGTAGGTGCTGAAGCGATTGCCTCGCGCGTAGTCAAACTTCTCCGCCGCCCGCATCAGCGACACGTTGCCGTCGCTGATCAGCTCGAAAAGCGTTTGGGCGCCGCTGAGGTGCTTCTTGGCGATGGAGACGACCAGTCGCAGGTTCGCTCGGACGATTCGGTTCTTGATCCCGTTGGCCTTGAGCAGCAGTTGCTCGATCTCCTGAAGCTGACGCGTGCGGATCCGGTTGGGGTCAATCTCACGCCGCAGCTTGTCGGCCTTGTACTTCAGGTAGTTGTACCGGCGAAACAGGTCCTGCTCCTCGGCGCGACACAGCAAAGGCACGCCGTAGAGGCTGCGCAGATACGGAGGCAGGTCCCCTGGAGGGATGACGATCTTCTCGGCCGGCGGCGCCGCAGGCGGCTCGGCGCCCAAGATCAATTCGTCGGCGTTGGGTAAATCGAACTGCGGGTTGTAGATGCACGAGATTTGCACATCCAACAGTTGCTGGGCCCGCATCTCGTTGACGACGCGGTAAATGCTCCCCCGCGTTCGGCCGAACCGTTTGGCCAGCGCCGGCACGGGCGTCCCGGCCAGGAAACCCCGATAGATCGTCAGCTTGTCGGCGTCGCTGAGGGCGCCAGTCTTATCGGGGAAGATGGCCTCGGCGGGGTTGTCCTGATCGTGCCGCCGAATGGTGTAGCGGATGGTCTCAACGGCCCGGCCGGTCTGAGAGGCCAGGCGCTTGGCCACCTCCGACAGACACAACGATTGAACCGCCACCAATCGGCGCGCCCACCGGACAATCTGCTCCCGCTCGAGATCGGTCATCTGGCTGAACCGCCGAGATCGGTCGATCTGCCCGCCCCGTGTCTTGGCGAACCACTGCACCGAGGTCGCCAAGAAACACACCCGACGCTTGCCGTCCGGGAAGATCAGTCGTCGGGCGGGCAGGCCGCCCTTTCGCCACCGCTGAATCGTCTTGGTCGAAACATTGTTCAGTTCGGCCAGTTGCTCGGTATCCTGGATATCTTCTTCGTAGTCGCTGGTGTGCAGGTCTGCGCTGTCACAGACGTCAAGGATCAGTTGAAGCAAGTCCTGCCGTAGCGACGTGCCCGGCAGGCTCTCCGGAGCCACCTCGCCTGTACCCCCACCATATCCCGTGATTCGATACAGTACAAAATCAAATGGGTATTCCTGGCTGTCTTCCAGCAGGCGCAGGAGTTCCTCGACCGAATCGATATACTGCTTCTTGAGGCGTGCCAATCCCGCCATGAGTTCCGCGGATAGTTTTTCCAGAGACTTGTTTTGGTACTTCCTCATGACAAGCCCTCTTCGCGCGGATCATCGAGAATACGCGTGAGTGCTGCAGCGGCGTCGCCTCACGCCGTATCCCCCCGACACACATTATCCTACGAAGTTCGCGGGAGATCAACCGCTTTTGGACACTCCTTGGGTCGGAATTGGCCCGAACGTACCGAAGACCAAGTGTCAAAAGTACTTTTGCGTCTGAACCCCTTGTGAGAAAAAGCCTTCCAGAGCGTATCCCGGAAGGCTCCTGTGCCTCAAGACCAACTGTCCATCGCTGATGGGGCCCGCTCAGTCCCCGCCAATAGTGATCCTGTTCTCCGTGTCGATCACTGCTCCCTCAGTGGCTTCAGGGGCCTCGGCGGGCGCCGCCACATCGGGCGCCTCGGCGGCCTCATTCACGGGATCGGGCGACTCAACGGGGGCCGCGGGTACTTCCGGCTGACCCGGAGCGCCGGGCTTGAGCCGACGGATCGGGTCAACTCGAGGGTCCTTCTGCCGTCCCTTGAGAGCGGCGTTTCGCAGCCGATCGGCCTTGGTCTGGGCGTCGGGGCTTCCGGTCAGACTGTACAGGCGGAGGTAGGCCGCTGCGGCCTGTCCCTGAAGCACCCATCGCTGTTCCGTGGGGTACCGGTCCGTGGCATCCTCCAACAGCTTGATGGCCTTGGTCAGCTCGATCTTGGCCGACTCCTGAGTATCGGCCCGATCGGCCAGGTAGACCTGTCGCAGCCCTGTCAGTGGCTGGGGCACCGAAACTGAAGGAGCCAATGTGGCGCACACCTTCTCCACGTCATCAACGATGGCCGTGATCTGCCCCTGCAAGCCCAGCTTTCCGGCGTGCAACTGCGCCAGGTCCATACGGACCGAGGCCTCCTCCGCCATGGCATTGACGTCCTCGGCATCGGTGGCCAATTCAGCCGCTTCGAGGTACTTGCCCAACGCCGCCGAGTAATGTTCGACGGCCTTGGCTTCGGCCTGTGACAGGATCGTCAGCGCTTGGGTCGTTTCCTGGGCGGCTTGGCCCATCTTGCTCAAGCGGGTCGCCAGGGCCTGCCGAGTGCCCTGCGCCTTTTGACCCGTCGTACTCGCCTCGTCCCGTCGCTGCGCCAACGTTGCTTCCAGTGACTTGATTCGGTCATCGGTCGCGGTCACCCGGGCCTGTATGTCCCCGCGTGTCTGCTCGGCAAGCTCGATGGCCCGCTGTTCCTGGCGAATCTGATTGGACACGTCGTGGGCCTCGGCTTCGATCTTCAGCGCCTGATCCTGGAACGCCTGGGCTTCGGCGGCGGTGGCGGCTTCGCGCGCCTTGGCGTGAAGCTGACTGGCCTCGGCGGCCAGGCCCTCGACCTTTTCCGTCATCGATGCCACGCTGGCGCCTAGCTGCGCCAAGCGCTCATCAAGTTTGGTCAATTCGCCGTTCGCAGACACTTGCGTGTCGCGGTGGGCGCTGAGCCTCTGCTCCAGCCCCCCCAGATCCACTCCCGCCGTGGCTTCATCGGCCTGGATCGATCGGCAGAGGCCCTCCACGTCTGCAACGCCTTGGCGCAGGCGGGCCAACTGGTCGGCCACACCCGCCGGGGTTGGTTCGGCGCCGTCCGTGGCGGCCGATCGAAACTGAGCGGTCAGGCCCTGACGATAGTAATACAACCCCAGGAGCCCATTCAGACGGCCGGCCATTCTCAGCGCCGCCGCTCGGACCGCCGGGCGCGCCGCGGCGGACGTAGCGAAGACCTCTGCCAGTGATTTCTGGGCGACCTCCAGGACCCCCAGCGCCTGAGGATTCGGCGCCTGGGGCAGTTCCTGGCGAATCTTGATGGCGTCGCCGGGGTCAATTCGCGTGGTAAAGGGGACCCATTCGCCGTCGGGGCTTCGGTAGAGGCTCGTCCCCAGGAGAGTCTGGGCCTTCAGCCACTGGGCGGCCGCAGCATCCGTGGCCGCCTGCAGGCGGTCGCTGGCTTGCGATTCCTCGGTGGCCGGCAAGAGGGTCAGCGCGACCACAACACCAACGACAACGGCGGCGACGATGATGATGAGCAATAGGGTTTTGGACTGCACGTTCGCTCTCCCACAGGCGAGGCCACTGGTTTCCCTGGTGACCAGGGCGGTTGGCTGGCTCGGGTTGTATCAGCTACATCGGCAATTTTCAACGCATAGCGTTGCCCTTTCGGTCTCATTCGGGCCCTGCCGATTCGTCTTCATCGGTCAGATGGCCACAGAGGCCACCCACGCCCTCGAGCAGGCGCCCGTAGACACTGCCTAGCCCCCGGGCAGGCGCGCACACCAGCAGCGTATTGCGAACGACCTGCATGCTGGCAGCCAGTTGAGACAGGCTGCCAGCGGCGTTTGCCAGTCGGCGCGCGGCGGCGGCGTCGCCGCTGCATACCCACGGGCCAACCGGTTGGGTGGCCTCGCCGATGGCCAGCGGCGCGCTGTGGATATCCCCTTCGTTCCACATGAGCACGTCGCCAAGTCGGCCCTTCGGCTCGACGATGACCACGCTGTATCGCCGGACCACACGCCGAATGCCATGTCCGATCTCATAGAGGAAATCAAAGACGCGAAGACGATTCCCCCCCACGCGACCGTGCGCCACGTTCTCGGCGCGCCCACTGTGCCCGGCGGAGATCAAGACGAAGTCGAAGAAGCACTGGGCGACATCGAAGGGATCGGTCGGCGCGAACTCGAGCCCGACATTCCGGCACTGGGCGGCCAATCGGCGGCGGCGCAAACGCTGACGAATGCCGATGATCAGAAAGGCCACCACAGCCCCCACGAGCAGCGCAACCAACAGGCCGGTGAACAATACGCGCACGGGCGGGCCCTCGTGTCCTGGCCGAAAGAGCCGTTAGTCGTCTTCGTCCTCGGGGGCCTGATCGTCCGACGAGGCATCGCTGTCGGCGGCCTCATCGTCGTCAGGAGCGTCGGCAGGCGATTCCTCTTCAGGGGCTTCCTGGGTGGGGTCAGCCGGCGGAACAGCGCCGTCGCCGAGGGTAATTAGTGGTTTGTAGCTGATGTTGTAGACCGGGTGAACGGGGCCCCTCAGCGAGCCTTCCAGCCAACCCAACATCACTTTGTACTGCTTGGAATCCTTGCTCGACAGCAACGGGGTAATGGGCTGCCCCCCCACCGGTGGATGCTTGTACTTGGCCTGTTCGGCGGGTAGGGCGTACTGAAGCAGCAGGGACTCCTTCGGCACGTCACGGTCGATCATGCGAAATTCGTTCTTGGTCTCGTAGCTGTCCAGCAGGACGAAGTTGCAGTAGTTGACCCGCACGGTGAGGTCATCGGTCATGACGCGAGAGGCGGGCATGAGCAGGCGGAACCCCCCCAGGCCCTCGACCGACGCGTGACAGGCCACATCCGCACACGACCGGCGAAGCAGCGGCCAGATATCTTCGTGATACTCACGCATAAACTGGACTTCCGAAATGATGTCGATGTCATCCCGGATTCCCCAATTCTCGCGGTCGACGCGCTGCAAGATGTATTCCAGTTGCTCGGCCTCCGACCATCGGCGTTTGAAGGCCCGGGAGTCAAAATCGTCGTCACCTTCCCAACTCGCCGCCAACCGGTCGAGCACGCCGTTCTCGAACCGCACCCGTAGCTTGCGATTCTCGTTCTTGTTGAAGGTGACCTCCGCCAGGCGGATCCGATAGATATCGTCGATCTTAATCAGTGTCTCCGGGTCGACACCGGCGACATCGGCCGGCCGGCGCGCGCCGGAAGGCTTGGTGGTTGCGCCCGCGGCGGCTTTCTCTTCGGCCTGCTTCTTGCGGGCCTCTTCCAAGAGCGTTTCGACCTGCCGCAACAGCAGTTGGGCTTTCTCGTCGTCCGATCGGAGTTCCAGAACTCCCTCGAAACGTTCCTTGGCCTCGGCCAACAGGCCGTTCTCCATCGCCCACTGGCCGAGCTTCAGTTGCGCGTCGGGGTCGGATTCGTCCAATTCGTCCAGGAGCTTTGCGTACTCCTCCTCCGGCGTTAGCGTCACGATAATCTCTTTGACCTCGTAGCGCTTCACTTTGCGAATGCCGAAGCGAGTCTTGACCTCATACCCATCTTCGACCTCGGTGACCTCGCCGGTGACTCTGGCGCCATCCTTGAGGATGAGGGTCTTGGTTTCGGCCTGAAGGCTAGTCAGCGTGACCAGGCAGGCGACAACGAGGATCAGTCCGGTTTGAAGGATTGTCTGCCGCATGTTAAAGCCCCGGTGATAGGTTCCTTGGAATCCGGCGAGCGGTCTCTGCCCATCCGTGAGCAGCGCCAACCGGCGATAGGCGGCAGTGGGATTCGAACCCACGAATAACGGATTTGCAATCCGTCGCCTTAGTCCGCTTGGCTATGCCGCCGATGGTGCGCATCATATTAGGGCTAACGCACGCTGGCGTCAATCATTGCCACCGGCGGGGGCATTCCGCCAAGGTTTGCCCAGTGCGGCCATGCGGGCCAAGGCCTTCTGTTCGACTTCTTCAAACTTCGTAGCCAAGCCACCCAAGGCGCCTTGGGTCTCGAACTTCAACTGGCGGATCATGCCAACCAACTTCTTGAGGCCACTGGCATCATCGTTGTACGCCCGCAGGGCCGCACGGGCGTGCTCCAGGCGGTATTGCCAGTAGATCTTCGCCAGCTTGGGGTCGTTGCGGTTCGTCTTGTTGAACAGATCAGCGTAGTTCAGTAGACCTTCATCGAACTTGCCCAGTTCGATCTGACAGCGGGCGATGCCGTAGATGTTCGTCGGATCGATCGGGGTCTTGGCCAGGCCCACATCTCGCAGGCCCCGGGCGGTGTTACGGACGGCCCGGGCGACAATCAGCGCCGCGCTCTTGCGGGCGTCGGCGTCGTCGCCGGCCATTGACAGCTCATTCAAGGCGCTGTTGATTTCCTCGACGTAACGCTTGATTTCCTCGACGTAACGCGAGTCCTTGCCGTAACCGGCGTCAGCCAACTGCGCCAGCATCTTGTCGGCCAGGGCCTCGATCTGATCGGGCTCGGGGGCGTCCTTGACCTCCTCCTGCCACTGCTCGAACACCTTATCCAACTCCGCCTTTCGCTTTTCGCGCTCGGCGTCGCCGACGACTTTGCATTCCTCGAACAGCGCCAGGGCCTCGTCATACTTGCCAACTTCGTAGAGGCTCTCGGCGTACATCTGCGTCTCGCGGTACCGCTGGTCGAGGGGTTTGGACGCGTCGTAGAGCATTTTGGCCAAGGCGTTGTAGTTGGTCTGGAGTTCGGCCAGTTGGGCCGCCATGGCTGGGTCTTCCCGGTATTCGGCAATCCGAGATCGAATCTCCGCCACCAGCAGGCGAACCAGGTTTTGGGCCTTTTCCGGATATTGGGCGCGGAACTGGTCGAGCTTCCGCTTGGCCTCGGTGGTGTTGCCTCGGTCGACCTCGATACGGATTTCCAGTTCGGCGCTGTTTTCCAGCACGCTGGTGCCCTGCCATCGCTGGCCAAGGCCGGCCAGTTCGGTCACTGCCGCCGCGGCGTTCCCGAGGGGATCGTAAAGCAGTTCGGCGGCAGCAAACTCCATCTGGCTGCCCCACCCATCCAGCATGGTCTTGAGTTCGTCCTTGCCTGCAGCGGCGGCCTGATCCGACTCCGTCTTGGCCTTGTTGCCATAGGCCTTGAGGCGGGTCCGCAGGTCTTGGGCTTTGTCGCCGGTGGGGTCTTCGTCCGCCGACAGCAGCAGCAACCGAAGCCCCAGCGCGTTGTAGTTACTCTCCATGTACTGACGCGTGTTGTCCTCGCCGTCGAGGTCTTCCGGAACGAGTTCGTAGGTTTCCGCCGCCTGCTCGTAGAACGACCGCTGCTCGTCTTCGGCGCTATCGGCGGCCAGGACCGAGTAGTTCCAACCGAGGTCATACAGCCATCGCTGAAGCGACGGCGCCTGTGCCAGCCAGGCCTCGTGACTCAGCAGGAACGACGCGGCGTCAATGAACAGGGCCCGGTCGGATCTTGGCACGGGCTGACCTGAGCTCTCCAGGCCGTAAATGATGTCATAGGCCAACAGGACGGCCGTCTCGGTATCCCGAGGCAAGTTCGGGTCTTCGGGATTCGCCTTCTCCTGCTTCTTGACCTGGTCCAGGGCTGATCGGGCGGCCACTCGCGGGTCACCGATAAGTCGTTCGATCTTGGTAATCCACTTGGCCAGCTCCGCATCCACTCCCGGCAGGTCGTCTCCCTTGGACTGGCCCCGTTTGGCCAATTCTAACGCCTCTTCCAGCAACTCCCGCCGCCGCTCCATGTTCTGCGTGGCGGCGGCGTCGTCCCACTTCTTGGATGTCATCGACAGCAGCGCGAATGAACTCAGTTCGGGGTCGTCTTCTCGGTCGCGGAACTTGGCGGCCACGATTCGGTAGTAGGCCCGCGGAACGCCCGGCTCGCGATGCTTGGTCCAGAAGCCCACCAACGCTTGCTGCGCGCTTCGAGAGAGGCTGTCCTTCTTGGCCTCGTCGGAAGCGGCCCACTGGTCGAAGATGTAGTAGCCCAGCATCGCAGCCAGCAAATCGACATCCAGCATGCCGGCCGACCCGACCAGGGCCTCTCCCTGAACCCGGAAGCCCTCCAACTGGACGGCGGCCTCAGCGTAGTTGCCTGTTTCGGCGATGGTTCGGACCTGCTCGAACAGGGCCTGGACGCGAAGCTTGGCCATCGCGTTTTCGGCTCCGCTGACCTGACGGAGACGCTCCAACGCCGCCTGATGCTTGCCCAGCGCCCGCAGGGCTCGGCCGGTCAGCAGAATCGAGTCGAACCGCACGCCCCACTCGTCGTCGTCGGCGTCGTCGGCGAACTCGGCCACGGCGTTGATGGTATCTTCCAGCAATCGCTTCCGCACGACGTCGTCGGCGCCGCCGGGCACCATGGCCATGCCGCGGTAGAAGTAGGTGTACCCGGAACGATACTGCGTCTTGAGTTGCAGTTCCTCCATCGGCGGGACGGTGCGGATGAAGACCCTCGAACTAATGCTCCCTCCCCTCAGTTCCCTGATGTCGTCCTTGATGTCCTGGATCAGGTACTCCATCGTCTGGACGGGGTCTGCCGTGACAGCCAGGACTTCTTTGCGGTCGGCCTCGCCGCCTTGGAGCGTGATCAGGCGGTCCGTATAGGGCCACCCCCGCAGGGAGACCGTTCGCCACGCCCGATCGAACGTTAGGCGGTAGCGCGTAAGCCGATCACTCCATTCTTCGGCGGGCAGTTCCTTGAGAATCTCCCCGTACTGGGCGAGGGCTTCGTCCAGAATACGGTTCCGCTCCGCCAAGGGGACCCCTCGCCCGGTGGCGCGGGTGATCTGCAGGTCCACGGTGCGGAGTTGGCCTTCGGCGGTGTCGCTGTCGGTCTGGCCGGCCAGGAGGGCTTCGGTCAGTTCCTGCATCCCCATGGCATTGAGGCGCTCCATCAGACGTTGACGGTCCAAGCGGCTATAGGCGCTGTCCGCGTCGTCCGACTGGGCCCAAGCGCTCGGCGCCCACAGGGCCGTCACCAGTAACGAAACAAATAGGATTGTCCAATCACGTCGTATCATGGCCGTTTCCACTATTCTGTACGAGACGGAGCGATGTTCACGTTCTGAAAATCTGCCCGGACTGCCTGATTAAACGCTTCCACCACATGCTGCCAGCGAACGGACCAGACGGGTCGAATCGTCACGGCGGATTCATCCGACAGCACCACGCGTCGGGCCGCCAGACGGCTGTACAACTCGGTCGGGTCGGTGATCACGCCGGCATCGCCGACCAATTCAAACACGCCATCCTGGCCAGCCGGCCCGGCGGGACGGACGTGCAGGTCTATGGAGGCCCACGACGGCCGCCCGGGATCGGTTGCCGGCAAGGCCCCGCGGATTTGGCCTTCGGCCTCGCGGAAGGTGAAGGTCAGCAGGAAGAACACCAGCAGTAGGAAGGTCACATCGATCATCGGCGTCAGGGGCGGTTGAACATGTCGGCGCTTCCGGTGCGTGTGCCTTTCGAGCGCCAGGCCGCTGCAATCCGGCGATGTCAGCCCGTTGTTACGCATGATGACCGCCTTTCCGTGCGGCGGCGCCAGGTCGCCGCTACGACGCGGGCGCAAACCCGATGTTTTCGAATTTCGCCCGAACCGCCTGGTTGAATACCTCCACCACGAAGTTCCAACGCACGAACGCGTCCGGCTTGATGATCACCGGGATTTCGGTGGAGTTAACCGCATCCCGTCGCTTGATCATGTGGCTGAAGAGGGTATCGGCGTCTTCGATCCGTTCATGCACTCCCTCGACCTCGTAGCTGGCGCCATCCCGGGCCCGCCCGGTCGGAAGAATGTGAATGCGAATCGGCTGGGTCAGTGTTTCTTTGGCCGCCACGCCGCCACTGCCGCGCTTGGGAAGCGACCCGCGAATCTGCCCTTCGGCCTCGCGGAAGGTAAAGGTCAGCAGGAAGAACAGCAGCAACTGGAACGTCACGTCGATCATCGGCGTCATCGGCGGCTGCATCTTCTTATCAGGCTGCCGCTGTTTTCGCAGAGGTTCGTAGTGCGTTGTCTGAGTCTCTTGCTCTTGGGGGATATCCATAGCAGTCACTATTGCCTCGTATCGACGATGGCCGTGATGTTCATCTTGGGGACCCCGGCATCGGCCGCGGCGAGCATCACCGTCTCCACGTCGGCGTACTTGATCCGGTAGTCGCTTCGGATTTCGATAGTGAACTTCTCACGGTCCTTCTCTGACAGTTTCTCCACCGCGGCCTTGAACCGGCTGGACAAGGTCTCGATGTCGCCGACGTCGATCTTCTCTCGCCGGACATACCAGGCGTCCGCCCGCGACGCCATCACCGGGTCGATGTCATCACGATCCTCATCCCCATACTTGGAGACGATGTTGACGATGATATTGGTGTCTTCGTTGAACTCTTCCCGAGCGATGGTGTTGGTCGGCTCGGGGACCTTCAAGGCTTCCAGTTCGTCCGAGACGATCGTCCCGGCGATGATGAAGAAGATGATCAGCTGAAACGTCACGTCAATCATGGGCGTCATGTTGAACTCGACGTTGTCTTGCTGCTTTCGTTTTGCCATTGCTCACCTCCCGGCCCGCTTGGGCGCGGGCCAAACGCCAAGGTTAGCTGCTCTTCTTGCTGGGGCGAAGCTGCGAAATCATCTCTTGGGCCGTCAGCATGCCTTCGCTGGTCAGGCTGTCGATGCGGTTTCGCATCACCGCGTAGACACTCAGCGCGGGCACGGCCACCACCAGACCCAGCAGCGTAGTCACCAAGGCCACACCGATGTCCTTGGCCATCAGCTCCGGATCGGCTTGGCCGACTTCAACGATTGAGAAAAACGCACCGATCATGCCCCAGACCGTGCCCATCAGGCCCAGCATCGGCCCGATATTGCCGATCAGGTTCAGCCACTCGATGCTTCGCAGCATCTTGGTGGTGGATGCCTCGGCCGATTCTTCCATGGCCCGTTCCATGGCCGAATACCCATACGATGCCTCAGACAAGGATGCATGCATGAGCTGGCCGATGAAGCTAGGGTCTTCTTCGGTGACCTCGAGGACCTCCCGGTACTGACGGTTCTCGAAGTATTCTTGCAGTTGAGCCAACGTCACGGGGGGCAGAACCGTCCCGCGGCGAATGTCGATGAAGTACTTGATTGACAGGGCAATCATCAGCACCATCAACATCCACAGCACGTAGCCGATCACCCCGCCGCCGGTCACCAGCACCTGGAAGTAACTGGTGGTCTCTTTCGTGGCCTCTTCTGCTGCTTGGGCTAGTATCGCAAAATCGAACATGCGTCACGTCTCCTTCGGTATGCGCATCTTTCGAACGTTTTCGTCTTGCCGACGCTGGCCCGGTGGCCAATCCCGCCGACGGTCTTGATTAGTCGCTGCTATCCAGTTCCGTAATCGCAGCCTCAGCTCGCCCGGCCATCTCCGAGTCCGGGTAGAGCGTTCGCACCGCGTCGTAGGCACTCCAGGCCGCGCGGGGGTTGCCGATGCCCTCATTGACCCGACCGGCCTCGAAGAGCGCTTCGGCGGCTTGGGGCGAGTCGGGAAAGAACGTCGCCACATACATAAAGTGAACGCCGGCTTCGGCCAGCAGGCGCCGGGCCTCGTCGTCTTCGCCGGCTTCGGCGGCTGCATCGGCCTGCATGCGTGTGGCCTTGGCCCAGACCATGATGGCCTCGCCCAGCAGGTCCAGGTCATACTCGTGCAGGTCGTTCTGAATCGCCTGCGCCACTTGCGAGGCGCGCTCGGGGCTGTTGAGCATCAGCTTGGCCGCACGGAGACGATCTTCAACACTGCCGCCGGCGCTGCTATCAGGCCCGTCCGAATCGTCGGCCGCGTCCGTAAAGGTGCCACTGGCTTCGCGCGCGGCCGCTTCGGTATCACCGTCGGCCTCGTAGACCGCCATCAGCAGCTTCGAGACGGCCTGGCCGAGCTCGGACGAACCATCTTCAGGGCGGATGCTCTTGAGGTACTCGATCGCTTGCGTGTTGGCATTGGAGCCCATTGGACCGGGCGTGGTCGGCATCAGGGCCAGCGCGTTGGCCGAGCCCTTGTTCGCATCGTAAACGCGCTTCCACAGTCGCAGGGCTTCGCCCAGTCGCCCGTCTCGATTGAGCGCATCCACGCGGCGGATGTTGATGAGCGTCTTCAGCCACGGTTCGGTGGTGTCGGCGCTGGCCTGAACGTAGGTCCGGAGGGCGTCGTTGATATTCCCCGCCAGGAGGGCTTGCTCGGCGCTGGTGAACTCGTCGTAGTCGTCCAAGCGGATCGACGTAATCTCCGCCAACGGTCGTTTGGAGGTCGACCCCGCCGCCGTCCGGAAGACAAGCTGGCAATCCGAAACACCGGTAACGATCACGTTTCGAAACGGAATCCTGCCGGCGGTGACTTCATCGGCCCAGCCGCTGGCGGTGACAGCTAGGCACACCATCGCGATGATTGCGTGTCGTCGCATTAGTACACCTCGTCGGGGCTGACAAACTTGTACCGCCCGCCATTATCCTTGGCGATCCGCTTGAGCGTCTTGGCCGGAATCTCCTTCTCGGATTCCGAGAACAGGAAGGTGTTAATCAACACATCCCCCCGCTCGTTCATCTCGATCAGGGTCTTATTGACGTCTTCAATGTCGCTGAACTCGCCATCCGTCAGCAAGTAGATGACTCGTCCCGGCCGCTTGGGGTCGGCTCGCCGGAGCACGTCGAACGCGCGTTTGAGGGCCGGAGCCGCAACGGTGTTGCCCTCCACCGGGCGGACATTGTCCAGGAAGTCGGCCACGGCGTCCTGCGACCGCTCCGTAAAGAGCGTCAGCTGGCGCGGGACCTTCTCTTCCGGCGGGGAACTACGGTCACGGCTGAACAGGATCACGTGGAAGTCCTGCACCGGACGCAGTCGGGAAATGGACATCAGCAGCTCTTTGCGAACCAGTTGCCACTTGTTGAACTTCTGCATCGACCCGGATCGGTCGATGGCGTAGACAATATGGTGAGCGTTGCCGCCCGTCCCGTAGAAGCTCGACCGCGGGCCGCCCCCGCCCCCACCCACGCTGCCGAAGGGCGATCCGCCTCCGCCGCCGGCCCCCATGCCGATGACCTCGGTGGCTTCGCTATCGGATTCGGAAGAGGCCGAGACCGCTTCTTTCCGTGAGAACTTTCGGGTCGGCGTGGGACGGACCGTGCGCGACCGTTCGGAGATCTCCGACTCGGTCGGGTTGATCGATCCGCCGGGATTGTCGCTGAGGCGCGCGTCCGGAACCGTAATCGGGATGCCCGCGCCCGTGCTGCGGACGAGAATGTCGATGAAGACCAAGATGACCATGAGGACCCCGACGACGAAGATCGAGACCGCCCACGGCGTGCTCTCGGTCATCACCTTCATGAAGCCGGTTTGCTCGTAATTGTAGTCTTCTTCGTCCTCGTCCTCGGCGTATTCGTCGCCCTCGGCGGGCGGCTCGGGAGGGACCGACGGCGGGACGACATCGGCCTCGTCGGCGGGGAGTTCAGGAGGCTCGGGGGTGGGGACGTGTTCGTCTTGGCCTGGCACTTGCGGGGTCGGCAGCGAGGCCAGCCCGGCCGGCACGATCGCCACGTTTTCGCAATGGGGGCACTCGGCCTCGGCGCCGGCGTCGGCGTCGGCGCTGAGCAAGGCGCCGCAGTGCTCGCATCGAAACTCAACGGCCATAATTGGGCCTCCGCAAATCGGTTACTGGCACGGTTACAGCTTTGAACGTCGGTTCACTGTGCCTCTGGCGGGTCGACCAGACGCTCCAGGCTTGGAGCGAAGTCACCTTTTACCATAGGCGCTTCCGGCAAGCAATGCCTGTCTTGCCGTTGGCCCGCCGGCGGCCCGTTCGGTGGGCGCTAGTACAACTCGTCCCAACTGACAAACTTGAACCGGCCGCCGTTGTCTGTAGCTATTCTACGTAGCACAACTTCCGCCTGAGGCGACTTATTGCCGAACAGGATGGTGCTGATCAGCACATCTCTGCGCGGGTTGTTTCAGTCAATCACGTCCAATACTGAAGCATCATCCGGAAACGCTGCGTCCGTAAGGAGATATATCTGCTTGCCGCCGTCGTTGGCCCCGGCCAAGTCGCGAAAGGCGACCTCCAGGGCCGGGCCCGGCCGCGTACGACCTTGAGCCACAATGCCGTCGAGGAAATCGGCCACCCGATCCTTGTTCGAATCGGTCGCCTTGACCAACCGCCCGGGCGGATTCTCGATCGGCGCCTCATCGGCGAACATCACGATGTGGAACTTGCTGCGTGCGTCCATCCGTGCGATTCGCTTCAGCAGCTCACGACGAACGATCGCGAACGTGCTCTCCATCGAGCCGGATCGGTCGATCACGAAGACCGTGTTGGCCACACTGCCGCTGCTTGGTCCTGACGGAGGAAACATGTTGCTGCTGGGCCCTCGTCTCCCCCCAATGCCGATGCCGATGGCCGGACCATGTGAGCCAAGAAGGCCAATCTGGTCAATTGGCGTGTCGTCGTCGTGTCCACCGATGGTCGGCGCTTCCGGCCCCTTGGGCTGGTAGGTGGGCCTCAGCGGCGGGCGTTCCGTGGGAGGGGTAGGTATCTCGGTGTCGTCCTGCGGCCTCATCGGGGTCGAATCATCCACCGTCATGAAGCCAGCCAATGGGATGTCGCGGCCTGGCGGGGTAACGGTGAACAGCGACACGAACGTCAGCGCCAGGATGACGGCCGCGTTGATCGATATGCTCATCAGCCACGGCATGGCCTGGCCCAATCGGCTGTGGGCGCCGGTGACGTCGACCTCGTCTTCAGCGACGAGAGCGTGGGCCTCGGCGTCAGCGGGTGCGGCCTCACCGGGCAATTGAGGATTCGGCCAGGCGGCCTGCTCGGCCGTGACGAACACCGAGCCTTCGCAGTGGGGGCAACTGAGCCAGCCTTCGGTCTGGGCCTGGCTTGACAACATCCGGTCGCATTTGGGGCAACGAATGATTGCAGGCATGAGTGTCTCCCTTACGTTCCGCCCGCGGGAGCGAAAGCTTGTGGACGACCGCTGCGCCTCGCCGTACCATTAGACGCGCCAAGCCAAGCGAGGTTCCCAAGATGGGGAGATTCGTTTGGGTAATTTCGCTCGGCCGACCGACAGGCGTTGGCCGATCAGAATACACAGCCGCGAGGGTGGCGGAATTGGCAGACGCGCCAGGTTTAGGTCCTGGTCCTGAATAAGGATGTGGGTTCGAGTCCCACCCCTCGCAGTTCCCCCAAAGCGCCGATCTAGCTTTCGACGGACGCCGTCTCGACGACCGGTGAAGCGGCTTCGGGCACGTAGGCGCCTTGCTGGGCCCGACCTGTAGATTCTGCCACCGCCGCTTGCTCGTGCTGAGCCTGTATCGTCAGCAACGACACGTAGAAGAAGCCGAAGGCGAACAGCGTCAAGAAGCCGGTGCTCATCCACGCGACCTCATAGTTGATGATGCTCCAGATCGCGCACGCCACCATGTAGAGCCCCAACACAAACTCCACGTAGGGCAGGACGTTTCCCTTCCGCTTCCGGCGAGCCGCTTTCGGTGCCGCGGCCGACAAGCCGATCTGGCCGAGGCGACGGCCGTATTTCGGCGTACGGACGAAATCGCTCTTTCGGCCCAGCAACGCCTCGATCAGCGCCTTGGTGTTTGACGCGCACAGCCCCACGCCCAAGGCCATGATCATCGGCAGGTACAGGATGGTCCGCCAACTCTTAAACAGTTCGAACTGCCCGGCCAGGTAGAACACACTGCCCGACAGCGTCGCCAACATCAGCACGCCGAAGTCGAACGCCGTTCGCATGTAGGTGCCCTGCTCCATCGGCAGGTTCCGAAGCACCATCGCCGGGAACATCATCACTACCAGCATGGCCATGTAGATATGGAGCGAAAAGGCCGTCAGGTGGAAGAAGGCCTCCACCTTCACCTTCAGCGGCAGGTGGCTCATCATCACGCGCGGCAGGAGCTTCAGCGCGGTCTGGGCCCCGCCCTTGGTCCAGCGGAACTGCTGGGCTTTAAAGGCCGCCATCTCCGGCGGCAGCTCGGCCGGGGCCGTCAGCTCCGGCAAGTAGCAGATCCGCCACCCGCGCATCTGGGCTCGGTACGACAGGTCCAGGTCTTCGGTCAGCGTGTCGTGACGCCAGCCGCCGGCGTCGTTGATCGCGGCCAGCCGCCACGTGCCAGCCGTTCCGTTGAAGCTCATGAACCGATCGCTGCGATTTCGCGCGACGTGCTCGATCACGAAATGGCCATCCAACAGGATCGCCTGCGTTCGCGTCAGCAAACTATCGTTGCGGTTCAGGTGCTCCCATCGCGTCTGAACGACCGCGACCTTTGGGTCGGAGAAGTAGTGAATCGACCGCTGGAGAATGTCCGGATCCGGCACGAAGTCCGCATCGAAAATCGTAATGAATTCGCCCTTGGCCACCTTCAGGCCGTTGGCCAACGCGCCCGCCTTGAAACCCATGCGGTTATCGCGATGAATGTAGACGATATCGTGGCCTTGTAGACGAGCCTGGTCGACGGCTTCACGGGCGATGGTCCGGGTGTCGTCCGTGCTGTCATCGAGGACCTGGATATCGAGCAATTCGCGCGGGTAGTCGATCTGACACGCCTTCTCGATGATCCGCCGCGCGACGAACATCTCATTATACATCGGCAGTTGAATCGTCACCCGAGGAAGTTGGTCGAAAGGCTTGGGCGCTTCGGGATGCTTGCGGCGGTGGCGATAGTAAAGGTAGATCAAGCTGTAGCGATGGAGTCCGTACACCGACACCATCACTAGCGCGAAGGTGTACAACACCATGAAGACCTTCTCAGCCAGATCAGTCCAGTTCACGTCCGCTAAGTCCTCTTGATAACGGGATCGCGCCGCTCACATTCATAACCATCACCCCGGACGGCGCTTGGGATATTGACCGAGAATTGTATCCACAGGCCCCCTGGCCGTCAAGGACCACCCTCAGCCCCGGCCGCCGAGAAATCATAGCGCGCTGCGGATCGCCTGAGCTAGATCGGCCATTCGCCCCTCAGGGTAGGCCCCAGCCGGCCAATTGAACTGGAAGGCGTCTCCCTGATCTCGTGGAATAATGTGAAAGTGGACGTGCATCACCACCTGATGGGCCACGCGTCCGTTGTTCTGCAGGACGTTGACGCCCTCACACCCGGTAGCGGCCTTGACGGCCCGGACCAACGCGGGCAAGTGACGCAACATGTCGGCGGCCCCGTCGGCGGGCATGTCGTCAAGCGTAGCGTAGTGCCCGGTGGGGATCAGCAGCACGTGCCCTTCGGCCAACGGGCCGACGTCCAGGAAGGCCACCGCCGCGTCATCGGCACGGATCACCTCAGCCGGTATGTCCCCAGCCACGATCTTGCAGAAGATGCAATCCGAATCTGACATGGATGGCTCCTCGTTCAGGTCTCGGCCCAGATTCTATGACAAGGCCCACACCCGTGAAAGGTGTGGGCCTGGCGAGCGAGAGGGATTCTTCAAAACGTATCACGGCCAACAGATCGGCCGGGAAGCGTCACTCTTGCTTTTGATCCTCCGAGTCAGCGTCCTCGACAGCTTCCTCTACGTCGGACTCCTGAGACTCAGTTTGTTCATCCCCAGCGGTGTCATCGGCCACAGCGTCGGCTTCGGGCTCAACCACTTCGTCGGCCGGCGCCTTGGCGGCTACCGCGGCGGCGGCATCGTGCCGTTTGGCGGCGCGAGCCTTCCGACGGGAACCCCCGCCGGACGAATCGCCTTCGACCGCTTCCTCTTCGACCAGTTGCAGCACAACCTGACGCCCGGCGTCACCGATCCGGCGCTCGGCCAAATGGATGATTCGCGTGTAGCCGCCCGGACGATTGGCGTACCGAGGGGCGATCTCGCTGAACAGCTTCTGCACCACCGTTTGATCGGTGGATTCGCCGCTGTCGTCGAACATTTCGCGGTCATTGAGGGCCTTGATCACCTGCCGACGCGCGTGCAGCGTGTCCTTCTTGGCGGTGGTAATCAGCTTCTCCACGAATCGGCGGAGTTGCTTGGCCTTGGCCTCGGTGGTCCGAATGGCGCCATGCTGAAACAGCGATGCGGCCATATTCCGCCACAACGCCTTGCGGTGGCTGGTGGTGCGGCTCAGTTTCTTACCATCACGTCGGTGACGCATAATCACTCTCCCCGGCTCGTAGCCGGGATACGGCTACTCCGAATCGTTCACGTCGTTATCTTCGAAGCCGGCCACCACGGGCTCGCCTTCCGGCAGGGCCACGCTCATGCCAAGCGACAGCGTCATGTCCGCCAGCTTCCGCTTGACCTCACGTAACGAGGTCTTGCCAAAACTGCGAATCTTGAGCAGGTCGGCTTCGCTGAAGTTCACGAGCTGACCGACCGTTTCGATCTTGGCCGCTTCCAGGCAGTTGTTGCTGCGCACGGAAAGCTCCAGCTCGTGAATGCTCATGTTGAACTTCAACTGCATCTCGTTGTCGACTTCGCCGCCGGCTTCGCTCGGCGCGGCATCGACGATTTCCTCACCCACCTCGAAGTACTGCACGAAGGGGTTCAGGTGCTTGCGGAGAATCTTGGCCGCCTCGATCATCGCCATTTCCGGCGTAATGGTTCCGTTGGTCCAGATTTCCAGAACCAGTCGGTCATAATTGACCTTCTGCCCGACGCGCGTTTCCTCGGTTCGGTACCGAACACGGGTCACCGGCGAGAAGGACGCATCGACAAAGATCTTCCCGACTTCCTGGTCGACGTCCGGATCAATCATCTCATTGTCCGGCAGATAACCGCGACCGGTCTGAACGACCATTTCCAGGTCGAACTTGACATCGTCGGTCAGGGTCGCCACGACCAGGTCGCCATTGACGATCTCGATCGACGGATCGGCTTCGATCATGTCGGCCGTGATCGGCCCCTTGACTTCGCTGTGGACCCGCACGGTCCGCGGCTCGTCAGAGTGGCTCTTAATGACCAGGCTCTTCACGTTCAGAATGATATCGGCGACATCTTCGAGAACGCCCGGCAAGGACGTGAACTCGTGGTTCGCGCCTTCCAGTCGTATGCTCGTAACGGCTGCCCCTTCGAGACTGCTGAGCAGGATCCGTCGCAGCGAGTTGCCGACCGTGGTGCCGAACCCTCGTTCGAAGGGCTCGATCCTAAACAGGCCGTACGTCGGGGTTGAAACCGACGCGTCGCTTACGACACGTGTGGGCAGTTCCAGGCCGCGCCATCTAATTCGCATCGATGTAGGCCTCCATCCGGTTGTTAGCTCGTTCGTTCATTCGTTTCGCCGATTACTTGCTGCAGAACTCGACGATTAACTGTTCTTCGACCGGGATCATCACGTCATCCCGGGTAGGCACGGCTACGACCTGCCCTTCCAGCTTCACCATGTCCAGGTTCAGCCAGTTCTGCAGGCGGGGCTCGCCGAGTTCTTCCAGGTTGGCCCGGACGAGCTTCTGCGACCGTTCCGACGGCTTGACCGCAACTTGGTCACCGACGCTGACGGAATAGCTGGCGATATTGACGCGCCGGCCGTTCACATACACGTGACCGTGCGAGACTAACTGCCTCGCCGACGGACGCGACGGCGCCAGCCCCATCTTGTGGACCACGTTGTCCAGGCGACGCTCGAGCAAGCTCAGCAACGCCGCGCCGGTGTCGGTCTTCTGACGTTCGGCGGCGCGGAAGTACTTCATGAACTGCTTCTCGCGAACGCCGTAGTAACGCTTGACCTTCTGCTTCTCGCGGAGGCGAACACCGTAATCGCTGACCCGCCCGCGGCGCCACGTATGCGGGCCCGGCGGAGTCATGCGGTGCTCAATCTTGCCCGACTCGGAGCGGGCGCCCTTGAGCATCAGGTTGACGCCTTCGCGGCGAGAAAGCTTGTCTGTTGGACCTCTATACCGTCCCATCGATCACTGCTCCCGTAGCTATTGGCTACACCCGGCGTCGCTTTCGCGGGCGACACCCGTTATGCGGAATCGGGGTGATGTCTTCGATGCTGGTCACCCGCAGCCCGGCCGACTGCAGCGCCGTCACGGCGCTTTCGCGGCCGCTGCCGGGGCCCTTGATCCGCACTTCCACTTCGTTCACGCCCATCTTGCGGGCCTTGTTGGCGGCATTTTCGGCGGCGCGCTGGGCGGCAAAGGGCGTGCTCTTTCGCGAGCCCTTGAAGCCCATCGTCCCGCACGATTCCTTGCACAGAACTTCGCCGGTGGCGTCCGTAATGGTCACCAGCGTATTGTTGAACGTCGCTTTGACGTGGACGATGCCCCGTCCGACGTTTCGCCGTACCTTCTTGCTCTTGGCCATGGCTTACCGCATCTCCTTGACCGACTTCTTGCCGGCCACCGTCTTGCGCGGTCCCTTACGCGTTCGCGCGTTCGTCTTGGTGCGCTGCCCGTTGACCGGCAGGCCGCGACGATGACGCAACCCGCGATAACAGGTGATGTCGCGAAGACGGCCGATGTTCTGCTGCACCTGGCGGCGAAGCTGACCCTCGACCACGAAATCTTCACCCAGCACGCCCGCGATCCGCGAGAGCTCATCCTCGGTCAGGTCCTTGGCCCGTTTGGCCGGATCCAGACCCAGGCTCTCACAGATGCGCCTCGCGCTCCTGTCGCCGATGCCGTAGATATACTGCAGGCTGATCACCGTCGGCTTGTCGTTGGGGATGTCGACGCCCGAAATACGTGGCATAACGTTACTCCCAGCCAGGCTAGCCCTGGCGCTGCTTGTGCTTCGGGTTTGTACAAATCACCCGCAACACGCCTTTACGGCGGATGATTCGGCACTTCTCGCAGATTCGTTTTACGGAAGACCGTACTTTCATTGTCTCACCTATCTTTGCTACACCGTCAGGACGTCAACGCCGTCGGTCGTCACAGCCACCATGTGCTCGAAGTGGGCTGACGCTTTGCTGTCGGCCGTCAAGACCGTCCAGCCGTCGTCGCCCATTTGCACCTGCGCGCCGCCGAGGTTTACCATCGGCTCGATCGCCAACACCAAGCCGGGCCTCAACTCGATGTCCCGCGTTCGCAACTCCGCGGACGGGAAGTTCGGTACCTTCGGATCTTCATGCATCTCGCGTCCGATCCCATGGCCCACGAACTCCCGGACCACCGAGAAACCTTCGCCTTCGACGTAGGCCTGCATGGCCGTCGCCACCGCCGACCAACCCAGGCCCGGCCTCATCATCTCGATGGCCAGCGCCAGGGCGTTGCGGGTGACATCCACCAGCCGTTGCACGTCCGGCTGAATGTCGCCGACCACATAGGTCTCCGCCGCATCGCCGCACCAGCCGTTCAACTTCACGCCGAAATCGACACTGACAATGTCGCCGTCGCGGATCACCCGCTTGGCCGACGGAATGCCGTGCACGACTTCGTCGTTCAGCGAACAGCAGATGTTGCCCGGATAGGGCCCGGCCTTTCCGCGGCCCGGAACACCCTTAAAGAGGCATTCGGCACCGTTTTCGTGGCACAGCCGTTCGGCTTCAACGTCCAATTCTTCAGTTGTTACGCCCGGGCCTACAATCTGCCCAAGGCGAGTCAAAACCTGCCGGACAACCCGTCCGGCTTGTCGCATCAAATCGATCTGCTCTGGCGTCTTGTAGTGGATCGCCACGAGCGGACCTTCCTAAGTTGCCGCGCCTAACGACTGCAACGCGTCAACCATCGCCGCGGTCACCACATCCGGCGTGTCGTTGCCGTCGACCGTCAACACCGTAGCGCCCGTCGACCGGTAGTAGGCAATCACCGGCTTGGTCTGTTCGTGATACGTCGCCAGCCGACGCCGAATCACCGCTTCGGTATCATCCTCACGCTGTGTCAGCGTGACGGGCGTGTCACAGGCGTCGCATTCGTCGCCCTTGGCGCTCGGCAGGAACGTCACGTGAAACGCCTTGCCGCATTCGGGACAACTGCGTCGGCCCGTGATCCGCCCGACGATCGCGTCGTCGTCGGCTTCAATGACTGCCACCGCATCCAACGGCTTGCCGGCGGCGACCAACTGCTTGTCCAACGCCTCGGCCTGTGGCACGGTGCGCGGGAAGCCGTCCAGCATCAGGCCGCCCGGCTGGGCCGTTATGGCCCCGGCCATCATGGCAACAACCACGTCATCCGGAACCAATTCGCCGGCGTCCATGTAGGCCGCCAGCTTCTCGCCGAGCTCCGACCCGCTGGCCCGCTCGGCGCGGAAAATATCGCCGCTGGACAAGTGCACCACACCAAAGGCCTTCGTCAGGCGCTTGGCCTGCGTGCCTTTGCCAGCGCCCGGAGGGCCCATTAGCACGAGCCTCATCGGTACGCTCCCTTAATGCGGGCGCTGCCGCCCAGGAAACCGCCGTAGTTTCGCATCACCAGATTCGCCTCAATGGACTGCACCAGTTGCAGCGTCACGGAGACGACAATCAGCAGACCCGTGCCGCCCAGGAACGCCGAAATGCTCCAGGGAATCCCAAGCGTTTCAGCGATCACCATGGGCAGAACGGCAATCACGGCCAGGAACGCGGCGCCGCAGTACGTAATGCGCTCCATCACACGCTCGAGATAGTCGGCTGTCCGTTTGCCCGGACGCAATCCAGGAACGAAGTTGCCGTGGTCGCGAAGCTGCTCGGCCATCTCTTTCGGCTTGAACTGCACCGTTGTCCAGAAGAACGCGAAGAAGAAGATCATCGCGACGAAGCACACTTGATAGATGTAGCTGTCACGTTGGAACGCTTCGGACAGGAGGCCCCAGATGCCCGCATTCGGAAAACTGCCGGCCAATGAGCCGAACAACACGCCGGGGAAGATCATCAGCGATGACGCGAAGATAATCGGCAGCACGCCGCCGTGGTTAATCCGCAGGGGCAGGAACTGCTGCTGGCCACCGTAGACCTTTCGGCCGCGGACGTGCTTGGCCTGGCGGACAGGAATGCGCCGCTGGGCCTGGGTAATCAGAATCGCTCCGGCGACAACGAACACAAACATGCCCGCTAGCAGCAGAATCTGCAGTGGCCCGATCCCTTCGCCGCCGAGGGTGAAGTCCGCAGTGGCGACCAGTTGCCCGATCGCCGCCGGCAGACGACTAACGATGCCGGCCATAATCAGCAGGCTGATGCCCTGCCCGATGCCGTACTCATCGATTTGCTCGCCGAGCCACATCAGGAAGATTGTCCCTCCCGTCAGGCCCAGCACGCCGATCATCATGATGACGAATGTCCCCTCCGCCGCGTATTCCGGATAGACCATCGGGTTCCGCGGGTTCGCCATGAACTTCATCCAGAACGTCCCCTGGACCAGGCACAGACCTACGGTCAGGTAACGCGTGTATTCTTGAATCTTCTTGTAGCCGGCCTGGCCCTCCTTCTGCAGCTTCTCCAAAGCCGGAATCACCGTGGCCAGCAACTGCATCACAATCGACGCCGAAATGTAGGGCATGATGCCCAGCCCAAATAGCGTCGACTGGGCCAAGTTGCCGCCGGTGAACATGGTGGCGGTCTGGATGGCCTGGCCCCATACGCCCTTTTCCTGGGCGGTCATGAACTGCTCAAGTCGAGCCTGATCCAACCCCGGCAGCGGCACGTGGAAGCCGATCCGGTAAATGCACAGCAGCGCCAGCGTGAACAGGAGCTTCTGGACCAGTTCGGGAATCGCGCAGATGTTCTCCAGACTGCGACGAACGGGCGAGGCCGACCACAGACAGAAGATCAGAATCCCGACCAACACAAAGCCGAATACCGTTTGCAGGACCGGCCCCAGCAGTCCTACCCCGACCGCCTGGCCCGCCACCGACTTAAAGGTCGCCGCCAGCCCGGCCACGATCAGCCAGAGGGCGCCGACCGCCGTGCCACCGGTCATGATCAGCCGGAATAGCTGGAAGGCGTTCTCCGCGCGGACGCAGAACACGCCGGCAATGACCAGCGCCAGGCCGCCCAGCACCCATGCACCCGCGCCAGCCATGGTCGTCCACTCGGCGCCTTTGCCGAGCTGGCCGAAGACGTCCGTCGCCGACGGAACTGCCATCAGCAATCCCATCACCACCAACGCCACAGCAACCAGTTGTCGGACAGCCCGAAGATTCACCGTTCTCGATCCTTCTTATGCCCTACTTGTCCACGCGTTCGCACGTTCCGCCGGCCTGGGAGATCTTCTCCTCGGCTTTGGCCGAAAACGACGACGCCACTACCGTTAGCTTCTTGCTCAGTTCGCCGTTGCCCAGCACCTTGACCGCCATGCCCGCATCGTCGATCAGCTTGGCCTGCGCCATTGCGTCGGCATCGACCCGGGCGCCGTCGTCGAACCGATCCAGGCTCGACAGGTTGACGATCTGCCGCGGCTTGCGGAACTGGAAGTTGGAGAAGCCGCGCTTCGGAATCCGGGCCAGAATCGGGTTCTGCCCGCCCTCAAAGCCCAGCAACTTATTGGCGCCCGCTCGCGCGCCGCGGCCCTTGTGGCCACGACCGCTGGTCTTGCCCATGCCCGAGCCCGTGCCGCGACCGATGCGCTTGCGACGCTTATTTCGGCCACCTGCTTGAAGAATGTCGTCCAACTTCATCGTTCCAACCTCTAGCGGAGTTTCACGCCGCGAAGCTCGCTGACGGTCTGGGCCGTGCGAAGCTTTCTAAGGGCGTCCAGTCCCGCCTTAATCAGGTTCTTGGGGCTCGTCGAGCCGTAAGCCTTACTCAATACGTTGTGAATGCCAGCCAACTCCAGCAAAGGTCGAAGCTTCTTGCCGGCAATGACGCCCGTGCCTTCCGAGGCCGGAATCAATAGCACGCGCGACGCGCCGCATCGACCTTCGATCCGGTGCGGAATCGTCTGGCCGTCCAGGGAGACGCGCTTCATCGTCTTGCGGGCCTCGGCGACACCTTTGGAGACCGCCACGGGGACCTCGTTGGCCTTGCCGTAGCCGATGCCAACCTGCCCGTTGCGATCGCCAACGACCACCAACGCCCCAAAACTGAAGCGCCGACCGCCTTTGACCACCTTCGAGCAGCGGTAGATCTGGACGACGTTGTCTTCCAGTTCACTGCCGCCTTCGAAGCTGTCCGAAGCCGGTGATGTTCTTCTTTGCCACGCCACGATCGACTCCTGCCTTCGCTAGAACTTCAGTCCGCCCTTCCGGGCCGCGTCCGCCAACTCCTGGACGCGTCCGTGGTACGGATATCCATTGCGATCAAAAATGACCTCGGTAATGCCCGCTTCGGCCGCCCGGGCCGCCAACACCTGCCCGACCGCTTCGGCCGCCTTGCGATTGCCGCCGTAAGCGACTTCGCTGCGGGTGTCCTTTTCCTGCGACGACGCCGTCACCAACGTCCGCCCGCCCGTGTCGTCAATGATCTGGGCGTAGATGTTCTTGTGACTGCGAAAGACGCTCAGGCGCGGCCGATCGGCCGTGCCGAACACGCGCTTCCGCACGTGGGCCTTTCGTCGCTGCCGTCGAACTCGTTTTTGTATGACTGACTTCATAGTTTCGGACCTGCCTTCATCGGCCTGCGATACGGCTACGCCGCACCGCCGGCAAAGGCCTTGCCAACCTTCCGACGAACGTGTTCACCCGCGTAACGAACACCCTTGCCCTTGTAGGGCTCGGGGGGACGGCTCTTGCGGAGCCGGGCGGCAAACTCGCCGACAGCCTGTTTATCCGCCCCGCTGACCGAGAACTTCGCGGGGTCTGTGTCGCCACGGGCCTGGGGGGTCTGAATCTCGACCGTCACGCCCATGGGAACTTCCATCTCCACCGGATGACTATAGCCAACCGACAAGACAACCTTGTTGCCCTGTTCCTGAATGCCGTACCCGACGCCGTAGACTTCCAGCGCCTTGGTGTACCCGTTGGTGCACCCTTCGATCATGTTGGCCACCAGACTGCGGGTCAGACCGTGAAGGCTCCGGGACAGCCGCTCGTCGTCCTGCCGCGTCACGGTGATGACCTTGGCACCTTCGTCAAGCGAGACGGTCACTTCCGGCCGATGCGTCCAACTGAGCTTGCCCTTGGGACCTTCCACGCTGACGGTGCGGTCGGCGACCACAACCTTCACGCCGGAAGGAACGGTAATCGGTTTTGTACCTATGCGTGACATTGGTTCGTGATTCCTAGCTGACGGTGCACAGGACTTCGCCGCCGACGTTCTTGGTGCGGCATTGACGGTCGCTCAGGATCCCGCTGGAGGTCGAGACCACTGAGATGCCTAGTCCGTTGAGCACCTGCGGCAATTCGCCGGCGCCGCAGTAGACCCGACAACTCGGGCGGCTGACGCGCGTGATATCGGTGACCACGTCTTCACCGTGGGGGCCGTACTTCAGGTACACCCGGAGCAAGCCCTGCTTGTCATCCTCGATGCGCTTGAAGTCCTCAATGTACCCTTCGTCCTTCAACACCTGACAGACGCCCTGACAGATCTTGGACGCCCGTACGTTGACGGTGGTGTGCCGCGCCCGCAGACCGTTACGGATCCGCGTCAGCATGTCGGCAATGGGATCGGAAAGACTCATCGTCTGTGTATCCTCTTACCAGCTGGCCTTCTTCATGCCCGGGATCTTGCCTTCGTTGGCCAAGCTCCGCAGACAGATCCGGCAAATGAGAAACTTGCGGTAAACACTTCTGGGCCGACCGCACAACTGACAACGACGGATCGTGCGGCTGGAGAACTTCGGCTCGCGTTTGGCTTTTGCGACTTGGGCCTTGGTTGCCATTGACGCTCTCGCTCCTTAGTTGGTCCGGAACGGCATGCCCAATAGGGTCAGCAGTTCGCGGGCCTCTTCATCGGTTTGGGCGGTTGTTTCGAAGGCAATGTTCATGCCCTGGGTGAACGTCACCGCCGCCGGGTCGATTTCCGGGAACACCGACTGTTCGACCAGGCCCATGTTGTAGTTCCCGCGTCCGTCGAAGGCCGAGGCGTTCAGCCCACGGAAGTCCTTCACACGCGGAATGGCCAGCGACACCAACCGGTCCAGGAACTCATACATTCGCTCGCCGCGAAGCGTCACCTTCAGCCCAACGGCCATACCCTCGCGAAGGCGAAAGTTGCTGACCGACTTCTTGGCAAGCGTAATGATGGGCCTTTGGCCCGCGATCAGCCCGAGCTGCTGCTGAGCGGCCTCCATCTTGGCCTTTTCCGCATGGCCATCACCGATGCCCATCGAAATCACGATCTTAACCAGCCGCGGAATCGCCAGGCGGTTCTTGTGATCGAACCGCTCGGCCAGCGCCGGGGCGATGTCGCTTGCGTATTTCTCTTGTAACCTTGCCGCCATGGCTCTAGCCCTGCTTTGCCTTTCGGACCTGCCCCAAGGACTCGCCGCTCCGACGGGCGAACCGTTCCTTGGAACCGTCTTCGTTGATCCGAAAGCCCACGCGTGTTGCCTGTTGCGTTTTGGGGTCCACCGGAAGAACGTTGGAAATCGCGATGGGCATCTCCTTCTGGATGCGCCCGCCCTGCGGATTTTCCCGGGACGGCCTGAGGTGCTTCCACGCGCGATTGATGCCCTGGACCAACACCTTGTCCTGGTCCAGCAGCACGCGCAGCACCTCGCCGGTCTTGCCTTTGTCATTGCCGGTGATGACAACGACCACGTCACCTGTTTTCACGTGTTTGGCCACGTCTATACCACCTCCGAAGCCAACGAAACGATCTTCATATAGTTCTTCTCACGCAGCTCTCGGGCCACCGCCCCGAAGATTCGCGTGCCGCGCGGATTACCGTCATCATCGATGAGGACCACCGCGTTTCCGTCAAACCGAACGTAACTGCCGTCGTTCCGGCGGATCGGGAAAGCCGTCCGAACGATCACGCAACGGACAATGTCTCCCTTCTTGACCTCTGAGCCGGGAGCGGCTTTCTTGACCGAGCAGACAATCAGGTCGCCCAGCGACGCAACGCGACGCGAATGGCCCCCCCGGCGCGTCGAACCACCCAATACACGGATGCATCCGACGACCTGAGCGCCGCTGTTGTCGGCCACGTCCAATCGTGTTTCTTGTTGAATCACAACTCTATCCTCGTCGGATCGCCAGGGACAAACTGGCGGGCCGAACGACTCTCAGAAGCCGATAACTCTTGGTCTTGCTCAAACGACGGCAGGAAACGATCTCAACCAGATCGCCGACCGACGCGGTGTTCTCCCGGTCGTGGACCGCCACTTTCGTCTTGCGCCGGAGGTACTTGCCATACCGCGGGTGCTTGACGAGGTTCTCGACCTCGACCTGGATCGTCTTGTTGCCGCCGGCGGAACTGACAACGCCCTGTCGGGTCTTCCGCTTGGTGGGCTGGTTCGTAGGGGGGGTCGCCTCTGTGCTCATTGCTCACCATTCGCTTCGGCCGTGGCCGCCTCGAGGCGGATATGCCGTTGGCGAAGCTCCGTCAGGAGCCGCGCGATATCTTTCCGGGCCTGGGTCAGCAGGGACGGGTCTTCCAACTTCTCGGTCACCGCCTGCGACCTCAGATCGAACGCGTGCCGGCGGAGCCGGTCGAGTTCGGTCACCAATTCTTGGTCTGTCAATGCTTGGACTTCACTGAACTTCATCAGGAGTGACCTCAGGAACTTGCCACGGCCGACCGACGCAACACCAGTCGGCAACGCACGGGCATCTTGTTGGCGACACGCCGCAGGGCGCGCCGGGCGGTCTCTTCATCCACACCGCCGATTTCGTAGAGGATCGTGCCGGGCTTGACCACTGCCACCCAGTTAGCGACCTCGCCCTTGCCCTTGCCCATTCGCACTTCCAGCGGCTTGCTGCTGATGGGCTTGTCAGGGAAGATACGAATATGCACGCGGCCTTCGCGGTGCAGAAAATGCGTGGCCGCGACACGACCGGCTTCAATCTGCCGGGCCGTAATCCAACCGGGCCCCAGCGCCTGCAGACCGAATTCGCCGTAGGAAACCGTGTTGCCACGAGTCGCCATGCCGCGGTTTCGGCCGCGCTGTTGCTTCCGGTGTTTTACGCGTTTGGGCATCAACGCCATGAGGACACCTATTCTCTATCTAGCTCTCGCTCGGGGCGGCGCTGTCGCCCGCCGGAGCGTTACTCTCGGGTTCACTCGGGGGGGCCGGCTCGGCAGGGGCCTCTGCCGGCGTTTCGGCCGGTTTCTCAGTCGGGCCCGCCGCCTGGGGCCTGGGGCCGCCGCTTCGGGCGCCTCGGCCACGTCCGGGGTTACCCGGGCCTGGAGGACGGCCGCCACGACCGCCACCGGGGCCGCCAAATCCGCCCGGTCCACCGGATCGGCCTCCGGCACGCTGACGACGACGCACGCGTGTCATCTCTTCCGGTCGTTCAGTGGTCTCTTCAGGCTTTTCGCCAAACATGCCGCGGTAGATCCACACTTTCACGCCGATCGTGCCGTAGGTGGTGTGGCTGGGGGCAAACCCGTAATCCACGTCCGCTTCGAGCGTATGCAGCGGAATGCTGCCGAGAATCTTCGTTTCGCTACGGGCGATTTCCGAACCGCCCAGTCGGCCGCCAACGCTGATCTTGACGCCGCGGGCGCCGGCTTGCATGGCGCCTTCGGCCCGTTGCTTCAGGATGCGACGGAAGCTGCCTCGTCGCTTCAACTGCTCGGCCACGCTCTCGGCCGTCAACTGTGCGTCCAGGTCCGGGTTGCGGACCTCTTCGATATTGATGCTCACGCGACGGTCGGTCAGGTCTTCCAGGGCCGAGCGAAGCTTGTCCACTTCGGCGCCCTTCGGGCCGATCACCAGACCCGGTCGCGCGGTCTTCAACGTGACCTTCAGCTCTTCACGCGTCCGTTCGATCTCCACGGCGCTAATCGCGGCGTAGGGAGGCTGACGGTTCAGGCGGTTGTCGATGAAGCGCCGAATCTTGGCGTCTTCGACCAGGAACTCGCCGAAGTTGCTCTTCGGGGCAAACCATCGGCTCTTCCAGCCGATTGTGATGCCTGTCCGGAACCCAATTGGTGATACTTTCTGTCCCATAGCTTCTTCTCAGCGTCCTTGACGCCTAGCTCTGTTGCTCCACCACCACGGTGATGTGACTGGTTCCTTTCCGGATCGGGTGCGCCCGACCGCGGTCCTTCGGCCGCCAACGGTTGATGGTCGGCCCTTCGTCGACGAACGTCTTGTCAACGATGAGCCTCTCCACATCCGCCTCGCCCTCATTAGCGCTGGCGACGGCGCTGGTCAGGACCTTCGAGATCATGCCAGCCGCCCGGTTCGGTGAGAATTTCAGGACGTTCAATGCGTCCTGGACACCGCGGCCCCGGATCAAGTCGGCGATCAGCCGGACCTTCCGGGCGCTAATGCGGGCGTATTTATGTTGTGCCTGCCAAGCCATTGCTCAACCTTTGCTACCGGGCGCCCCGGCCGGCCGTATGGCCGCGGAACATCCGCGTCGGAGAAAACTCACCCAGTTTGTGACCGACCATGTCTTCGGTCACAAATACCTTGTGAAACGTCTTGCCGTTGTGAACCATGAAAGTAAAGCCAACGAACTCCGGCACGATGGTACATGCCCGCGCCCAGGTCTTGATGGGGTCGCGGCTGCCGGAATCGATCGCCCGCTGAACCTTCTGGTACAGCTTCTCGTCCACATACGGGCCTTTTTTTGCACTTCGCGTCATGGACGTCCCTTCCCTACAGCGTCAATTGGCCGTGTCGCACGTTCCGTCGACGGCGTAGGATCAATTTGTTCGAGGCCTTGCGGCGCTTACGTGTCTTCCCGCCCTTGGCGAGCTTGCCGGTCGGGCTGACCGGGTCTCGGCCACCGGCGCGTCGGCCTTCGCCGCCGCCCATGGGGTGGGCCACCGGGTTCATGGCCGAGCCACGCACGTGCGGGCGTCGTCCCATATGGCGTTTCCGACCGGCCTTGCCGATGCGGACGCCCTGATGCTCTACATTGCCGATCTGCCCGATGGTGGCGCGGCACTTGGCGTTGACCAAGCGGCTCTCGCCGGACGGCAAGATCAGTTGGGCCTTGCCGGCGTCGCGGGCGGCCAGGCGAGCTACATTGCCCGCCGACCGGACCAGCTTGCCGCCCTGCCCGGGTCGCATTTCCACGTTGTGAACTTCCATACCGACCGGGATATTCGCCAGCGGCATGCAGTTGCCCAAACGCGGCTCGACCTTCTGGCCGGAAAACACCGTCTGCCCTACTTCCAGGCCCACCGGGGACAGGATGTATCGCTTCTCCTGGTCTTCGTACTGGAGCAGCGCGATGTGGCAGGAGCGATTCGGGTCGTATTGGATCGACACCACCGTGGCGGGCATGTCATCCTTGTTCCGCTTGAAGTCAATCAGGCGGTACTTCCGTTTGTTGCCGCCGCCGCGGTGACGGCAGGTAATCTTGCCGTGGTGGTTTCGGCCGCCCGTCTTCTTGAGGGGGCGCAACAGGGACTTTTCGGCCTTTTTCGTCGTGACCGCGTCGTGCGTATTCACCGAGCTGTTTCTTCGCCCGGCCGACGTTCGTCTGTATACCTTAATCGCCATGGTTCGTTGCTCGTGCGGCTTACCTAAAACAGGTCAATCCGGCTGTTCTCGTCGAGGACGACAACGGCCTTCTTCCAATGGGAGGTGATTCCCGAACGGTACCCGCGCCGACGGGGCTTACCCTTGCGGTTGGCGGTACGGACCTCCCGGACCTTCACGCTGTAGATCTTCTCGACCGCCTGCTTGATCTGGGCCTTATTGGCATCCAGCGATACCTCGAACGCGTAGGCGTTCCGGGTACCGGCCTGGTGGGTGGATTTTTCCGTCACCAGCGGACGAATCACGACGCCGTAGATCGTATCCTTCATGCCTCGACCTCCTGAGCCTTGCCGCTACCGGCCAGCAACGCTTTCATGGCCGGGAGGGTAATCAGCATCTTCTGGCGCGTGGCGACGTCGAAGGCGTTGAGTTCTTCGGCAATGCGAACCGTCAGGTCCGCAATATTGCGGCTGGACAGGTACACGTTGTCGTTGCGTTCGGCCAGCGTGACCAAGCAGGACCGGTTGATCTTGAGATTGCGAACGACCTCGGCCATCTGCTTGGTCTTGACGGCCTCGAACGACAGATCGTCGATGATCAGCAGGTCCTCGCCGAGGATCTTGGCCAAGACCGCGGTATTCAGGGCGGCCCGTCGCATCTTCTTGGGCAGGCGCTTGCGGAAGCTGTGGGGCTTCCTGCTCTTGGCAAAGGTATGGCCACCACCGCGAAGAATCGGGGTGCGGGCCGGGCCACGCCGAGCTCGGCCGGTGCCCTTCTGCTTGAACATCTTCTTGGTCGAGCCGGCCACCATGCCGCGGCCCTTGGTCGC
>CAYRZU010000031.1:0-33809 GCA_964428895.1 uncultured Planctomycetaceae bacterium | reverse complement strand
GGTCCCACTGCATGGCCTTGTTGCGGAAGCTGAAGATCCGCTCCTTGGCCCGCGACCGTTCCTCATCGCGCCGGGCGCCGCCAAAGGCGGCATCGAACTGATACTCCCGAAGCGCCGCCACCAGCGCCTGGGTCTTCAGTATTTCCGAGCACATGGTGCAGGTCCAGTTTTCCACGCCGCCAACGCGTTCCAGCGCCTCGGTGTTGGTGCTGACGATCAGCTCGAAGTCGTTCTCGCGGGCCATCCAGTCGCGAAACTCGATCATCTCGCGAAACTTGAAGGTCGTGTCCACGTGCATCAGCGGGAACGGGAGCTTGTTCGGATAGAACGCCTTCTGGGCCAGCCGAAGCATGACCGCCGAATCCTTGCCGACCGAGTAGAGCATCACGGGGTTCTCAAAATCCGCGACCACCTCGCGGAAGATGTGGATGCTCTCGGCCTCCAGTTGCTGCAGGTGTGTCAGGTTGTAGCTCGTCACGAGCCGTCCTCTCTGGCGTCCAAGACGTCCTTGTCTTTCAGGAGCGCCATAATCGCATCGACGCATTGTTCGACCGACTGTGCGGCCGTATCCAACACCAGGTCCGGATCGGCCGGCGCCTCGTAGGGCGCATCCACGCCGGTCAGGTCGGTAATCTTGCCGGCCCGGGCCTTGGCGTAAAGCCCTTTCGGGTCGCGGCGTGAACATTCGTCCAGCGGCGCGTTGACCAGCACCTCAAAGAACGGCCTCTCGCCAGCGGCCGTCCGCGCCCGATCGCGCGCCGCCGCGTACGGCGAAATGAAGGCCGCGAAGGTGATCAGCCCGGCATCGGCCATGATGGCCGCGACCTCGCCCACTCGCCGGATGTTCTCGTCGCGGTCGGCCGGCGAGAACGCCAAGTCGCCGTTGAGCCCGTGGCGCACATTGTCGCCGTCCAGCACATACGCCGCATGGCCGACCTCCATCAATCGCTGCTCGGCGGCGCGGGCCACGGTGCTCTTGCCGGATCCCGACAGGCCCGTCAGCCAAATCACACATCCGCGCTGCCCGAGCAAACGGCGGCGATCCTCGGGCGAGACCGCGCCCGCATGCCACGTAATGTTCGGACTGGCCGGATCAGACTCTCGCCTTGGCTCGCTCATCCTGTTACTTATACGATGACCCGCCGCCCGGAGCAATCCGCAGCGACAGAAGACTACGGAAGACCCGACGCCGACAAATCCCGATCCGCCCGCCCAAGGAGCCCGACCGTGACACGCCGCCTGCTGATCGCCACCCTCACAGTAACGCTCGCGCTGGCCGGTTGCCAAGGCTCGGCCGACCGCGACGAGTTGTTCCAGACCTCCACCATCGCCGCCCTGATGGCCGGGTCCTACGACGGCCACCTGACCTGCGGCCAACTCCGCCAGCACGGGGATTTCGGCCTGGGCACGTTCGACGCCCTCGACGGCGAAATGATCGTCCTGGATGGACAGGTCTACCAAGCTCGGGTGGACGGAACCGTCGTCCGCGTCGACGACGCCCTGACCACGCCCTTTGCCACCATCACATTCTTCGACATTGACCAGACTCACACCTCCCCCGCCCCGGCCGACCTGGACCAACTCAAGGCCCATCTGGACGCGGCCCTGCCCGACCCCCATCGGCCCTACGCCGTCCGCCTGACGGGGCAGTTCAAGCTGCTCAAGATCCGGAGCGTGCCCGCCCAGACCAAGCCCTACCCGCCCCTGGCCGAGGCCGCCAAGCATCAGGTTGTCTGGGAACACCAACACATCACCGGTACGTTGGTCGGCTCTTACATGCCCGCCTGGGCCAAGAGCATCAACGTGCCGAGCTATCACTTTCACTTCCTCAGCCAAGACTTGCAGATCGGTGGCCACGTGCTGGGCCTGACCATCGACCAGCCCGTGGAAATCGTCTTCGATGATTGCTCCTCGGTGAAGATCGATCTGCCGGCCGAGCCGGCGGACGTCGAGGTCGGCGAGGTCGATGAAGCCCAACTCCACCGCATCGAGAACTGACCGCCCGGCGGCGGCCATCTTGAAAGAGGGGCTATTTCGGGGCATAATGGACTCAGCGCGTCCGAGGCTGGAGGGCTTTCGGTGAGTCCCTGACGCCCACCCAGGCGGGGTGCACAAGTTGTGAGGTGAGGTATGCACAGCCAGATCTGCCTGGAAACTCTTGAGCAACGCTTGCTCCTCAGCGCCCAAGTCGCCCCCGTAACCTGCAACCAGTTGCTGGCTGACGACGGACGAATCCGCCTGCAGTACGACATGCCCGCCCTGCAGGTCGAGTCGGTCGGCCCGGCCGAAACCGACGACGCCCTGAGCGTGGCCACCCTTGGGGACGCTCCGCTATCGGCCCAGTTTGGCAAACCCCTCCTGCCGGTCGTGGCCACCCAAGTCGTCATTCCCTACGGCCAACAGCTCGCGGGCCTGACCGTCACCGGCGGGCAACGGGTCTCGCTGCCCGGATCGTACGAGCTTGCCCTCGAGCAAGACCCCCTGTTGATCGCGCCCGACGGCGACGGGGATTTCGTTCTCCATCACACCGGCCTGACCATCGAGGCCAGCGGCCTGTTCGATATCGTCGGCATCCAGCGGTCGCGCGGGGTGGACATCCTAACCGTTAACCTCAATCCCGTCGACTACAACGCCGATACCGGTCAACTCGCCTACTACGACGGCCTGACCCTCGACGTTTCTTTGACGCCCGCGATCGGCGCCGACGCCGACACGATCCGATTTCGGCCCGACGACATTCGCCCCCTGGCTAACGAAGTCGACAACCCCGACGCGCTGGCCAGTTACGCTCAGATCGATCCCCCCCCGGCCGCGCCCCTGTCGACCGGCCTGTGCGACCCCGCCGACACCTACGAGTACGTCGTCATCACCGCCCAGGAAATCGTCGACGCCACCACCGACTACACCATTCACGAATTCATCGCCCACAAGCAGGCCATGGGATTCTCGGCCACGGTCGTCACGGTCGAAGACATCTATGCGACGTATTCGGGCATCGACGCCCCCGAGATGATCCGCACCTTCATCACCGACGCCTACAGCAACTGGGAGACCGACTACGTTCTCCTCGGCGGCGACATCAATTTCATCCCCGTACGGATGCTCTACATCCACCACCCCTACTGGGAGCCCGACTACAAGCAGAACTTCATCGCCTCGGACATGTACTACCAGTGCCTGGACGGCGACTTCAATTACGACGGGGACGATTACTGGGGCGAGGCCACCGACGGCATCGGCGGTATGGAGATCGATTTTCTCCCGGAGGTCTACATCGGCCGAGCGCCGGCTGAGACCGCCGAGGAGATGGCCAACTGGATCTACAAGACCGTCACGCATGAACTCGATGTCGCCAGCGAACACCGCTGGAACGCCGCGTTCGTCGGCGAGTACATGGGACACTCCGGCATCGGCAACTGGGCCAAATACAAACTCGAGGAGATCCGCCTCGGGGCCGACACCCACGGCTACACCACCGCCGGCTTTGCCTCCGACGACCGATGGATCGCCGAATATGAGGACACCCTCTACGAGCGCGACCTGAACGACGCCGACGTGGTCGACGAAGACGACCGAGTCTCGTGGCTGCACTATGAGGTCGAGGACCTGCTCAACAGCAACACCTACAGCGTCATCGACCACGCCGGGCACGCCGTGGCCGCCCGCATCATGAAGCTGGTCGACGACAACATCCTCGCCCTGACCAACGACAACTTCTTCTTCATCTACTCCGGGTCCTGCAAGCCGGGCAAGTTCTTCAGCGATTCGGTGGGCGAGGATTTCACCACCGGCTCGCGCAACGGGGCCTACGCGGTTCTCTTCAACAGCAGTTTCGGCTGGAGCTACCACGACAGCACCACGGAAGGGCCCAGCCAGCACCTCAACCGGGAGTTCTGGGACGCCCTGTTCGCCGAGGACATTACCACCCTCGGGGCTATGAACGCCGACAGCCATGTCGACAGCCTCAGTTTCGCCGGCGTGTTCGCGTATCGCTGGGTCATCATGTGCACCACGCTGCTGGGCGACCCGGCCCTGTCGATGACGTCCGAGGCATTCTCCTTGGGTAGCTACAACCAGCCGGTCCGAGCGATCCTGAACGACCCGTTCGAACTGGCTCTGGTCGCCCGTAACGGCGACGGCGACTACGACTGGCTGCTCACCGGCGGCGCCTTGCCCGCCGGCCTGACGCTCGATCCAACCACCGGCTTGGTCACCGGCACGCCGACGGCGCCGGGTGAGTTCACGTTCGCGGTCCAACTGACCGATGGCGGCGGGCGATCGACCGAATCGATCTACACGATCGCCGTTACCGCCCCGCTGGCCATTACCACCGCCGAGATCCCCGCGGCCGCCATCGGACAGCCCTTCAGCTTCACGCTCGAAGGGATCGGCGGGGACGCCCCCTACACCTGGACGCCGCTGCATTCGCTGCCGGACGGCCTGACGCTCGATTCAGAAACGGGCGTCCTGAGCGGCACGCCCACGGACTTCGGCACGTGGCATTTCCGCATCGAGCTGCGCGATGGCGGCTCGACCGGGCAAGTCGACCGAATGCTCTACATCATGGACGTCGACGCTCCGGCCCCCTCCGTTGGCGGGCAAGTCTTCCACGACGCCAACGCCAACGGCCTGCGAGATGGCGCCGAGACCGGCCTGGATGGGCTGACGGTGCAACTTGTTGACCCGGGCACGCGCGAGGTGCTGGCCGAACAGACCACGGCGGGAATCGACCTCGACCACAACGGCGCCATCGACCCGCAAACCGAGGCTGGCCGCTACACCTTCACCGGCTTCGCACCGGGCGAAGTCGACGTCCGCGTCGTCTCCCCCGCCAATTGGGTCGCCACGACGGCCCTGGATAGCGGACGGGTCTTCGCTCTGCGGGGATATGCCAGCGAACTCCGCATCGACGAGCTTGACCCCGCCACCGGCCAGGCCGTCAATACCTTCGCCGCGCCGGCCGACACCGCCCATGTCGGCTTCCAGGGATTGGCCGTCGGATCTGATCGGCTGTTCCTGGTTGATGACGGCGACTTCGACGGGCAAGCCGACATCTGGGAACTTGACATCAACACCGGCGAGGTCCTCGACAGCAACGTGATGACCGCCCCCGCCGGCGCACTGCTGATGGGCGTCGGTGTTCTCAACGGCTTGGTCTACGTTCAGGTCACGCCCACGCAGATGCTCGTGTGGGATCCCGCCATTGATGCCGTGGTCGACACCCTCACCGTGACTGACAACGTCATGGGCGGCCTGACCGGCGACGACCAGGCCAGCGTTCTCTACGCTGCTAACGGCCTCGGCAACATTCTGACCATCAATCCAGACACCGGCGGCGTGTTGGTCACCGCCGCGACGGGCCTGGGGCCCCTGATGGGAGGCCTGGCCTATCACAACGGCCACGTCCTGGCTGCAGCGCTGGGGACCGAGACCGTCTATCGCATCGATCCGGCCACAGGAGTCGTGATCGATTCCTTCATTGTCGAGAACGACATCGACAAGCCCCCTTATGACGTGACGGGCCTGGCCGGTGATGTCACTCACACGATTCGCGGCGCCAAGCGATACATCCTGACCTGGCACGACGTCATCGATAGCGCCGACTTAGGCCTGATCCCCGAAGCGGCCGCTTCCGGCCAGGTCTTCTATGACGTCAACGCCGACGGTTCGGCCGGGCCTGATGACGCCGGGCTCAACGGCGTAGCCGTTGAGCTGCTCGATCCGGCCACCGGCGCTGTCCTGGTCGCGACCGTCACGGGCGATGTCGACATCGACGGGAACGGGCTGATTGACCCTCTGACCGAACGCGGGCGCTTTGCCTTTGGAGGCCTGCTGCCGGGATCCTACAAGCTCTGGTTCACGCCGCCTTCCGGTTACAGCCAGACGTCGCCTGTTGCGCCGCCCACTTACTGCTTGGTTCTGGCCGCCGGTGACAGCCCGGCCGACCTGAACTTCGGCGTCAGCGCCGGGGAGGCGCTGTCTGTCATATCCGGCCACCTCTTTGAAGATATCGATTTCGACGGCCTCTACGACGCAGCGGAAGTCGGCCTCAGCGGCAGCGACCTTCAACTCGTCGACACCGCTACCCAGCGCATCGTCGCCACAACGACGACCGAAAGCGGCGAGTTCAGCTTCCTCGGCATCGCTCCGGGCAACTACGAGATCCGTTTGGCCCACCCGCTCCCGTGGACGGCGACCCATCCGACGGGGCCTATGCTTGTGAGCGTTGTTGGTGGACAGACGATTACGGGGCTGGTCCTCGGCGCCGGGCGGATGAGCGTTGTCTCCGGGCAGGTCTTTGAGGATTTCGACGGCGACGGGGCGCTCGGCGCCGGCGAGGTCGGCTTGGACGGCCGAGCGGTCGAGTTGGTCGACACCGCCACCGGCATGGTCGTTGCGACGAGTGAGACCACGTTCGTGGACCTCAACGCGGACCAATTCATCACCGACAACGAACGCGGCCACTTCACCCTCTACGTCACCCCCGGCGACTATGAACTCCGCCAACTCCTCGCTGACGGCCACGCCCACACCAGCCCGTTCCCAGCGACCTACACCCTCGGCCTGGCTTACGGCCAAGACGCCCTCGACCGCTCCTTCGGCAGCGCCCTGCCGAACATCATCAGCGTGCAGGTCTTCATCGACCGCACCGGCAACGGCAGTCACCACTATCAGGAGGACGGCATAGACGGCCTGACCGTCGAGCTGATCCGAAGCGCCACCGGCGAGACCATCGCCTCGGCCGTCACCGCCAGCATCGATGAGGACGAGAACGGCGAGATCTGGCCCGCCTATGAATCGGGCCACGTCGAGTTCACCGGCATCGCTCCCGGAGACTACACGCTCCGCCTCATCCTGCCGCCCGGAATGCAGCACACCACCGATAGTGACGTCCAGATCTGCCTGACCGCAGACCCCCTGGCGCCGATGGCCGAATCCTTCGGCGTGGCGATTCCGGCCACCGTGTCCGGGCAGGTCTTCGCCGACGCCAACGCCAACGGCCGACAGGACCCCGCCGAGCTGGGCCTCAGCGGGCGGACGGTCGAACTGGTGGACCGTGACAGCGGCGCCGTCGTCGCCTCGGCCGTCACCGGTGAGACCGGCCAATACGAATTCACCGGCATCGAGCCCGGCGACTACGAGGTCCGCCAGATCCTGCCGCCGGGGTGGCAGGCGACGGCCCCGACCGACGGCTCGCGATTCTTCATCGCTACCGGTAATAACACCACCGAGCTGACCATCGTGGAGCTCGACCCGATGACCGGCATCATCCGGAACTCCTTCGACGCGCCAACCCCGGTCGAGCTGGTCCAGTTCCAAGGCATGGCCCTGGGCCCCGGGGCCCTGTACTACCTGGACTCGCGCGGCCCCGAGGTCGACGCGATGGTCCTCGCCCTCGATCTTGACGACGGTTCGGTCCTGTGGTTCGACCGAATCGCCGGCGTGGTCGGCGCCGAGCTGATTGGGGCCGCCTACCTCAATGGCGACCTGTTCTGCCAGTACGACTCCAACGAGATCATCCGCTGGAGTATCGCCGCCCGATCCATCGTCGACCGCTTCACGCTCGACCGGGCTGTTTCGGCTCTGACGGCCGACAACGCGACGGGCCTTCTCTACGGCGCCGCCGAAGGCAACGCCTTGGTCGTCATCGATCCCGCCACCGGCGCCATCACGAGCACCACCCCCTTCGCCGTCGACATGACCTACGTGGGCGGATTGGCCTTTGCCGGCGGCGAGCTTCTGGTTGGCCCGCATATCACCATGCTCAACACCATCTACCGTGTCGATCCGGCCACCGGGGCGGTGCTGGGCAGCTACGACCTCTGGGACGGCCCGACTGCCGCCATGGCCGGTGACGGCGCGCCCGGCGGATCGGCCACCAGCTACCTGCTGGAACTCCTGTGGGACGACCACGCAACCGACCACAACTTCGGCGCGTTCTATCCCGGTGGTCCCCTGGGCGACGTCAACTGCGACGGCTCGATCGACGACCTCGACATCGACCTGGTCTTCGCCAACGTCGGCCCGGACGGCTACCTTGAGTGCGACTTGGACGGCAACGGCCACGTCGATGCCGACGACGTCGCTTTCCTGGTCCGCGATATCCTGGGCACGGAGTTTGGCGACACCAACCTCGACGGCCGCATCGACGCCGCCGACATGATGACCATGCAGGCCTTCTTCGGCCACATCGACGCCGGCTGGGCCCACGCCGACCTCAACGGCGATAGGGTCGTCAACCTCACGGACCTGATGGTTCTGCGACAGTACTTCGGCTTCACAAGCTCCCCCGAACCCACCAGCGCCACCGAGACTCCGGACACCGGTGTCGTTTCGGCCGGGGCCTCACTGAGATTCGCGTCTGATGACGCCATCACGTTGTCTACCGACGAGGCGCCGATCCTGGCTCAAGACACGCCCGACGCGATCCTCTCGACGGGCCGCCCCTTGTCGTTCCCCACCAAGGCCCCAGGGGGCACGTCGTCAAGTCGGACTAAGCAGGTCGGCCGAAGGGATCGGCCCGCCGCTTTCGGTCCCCTCTTAACGACGACCATCGGCGACCCGATCAGTCCACGTCCGGCGGCAATCGATATGGCGGACATCTTGGCGGATATCGCCCCCCTCAACGACGTCTTGGCCGACGCTTGACTCCGGCGGGCCCCGAACAGACCATGGCCGACCCTGAGCGGCTGGTCGAACCGCCCAACATCAAGAAGCGTGCTCATGGCCATAGCTGGTGCCGAACGAACGAGTCCCGGCGCCAAGATATTTCGAATCGAGCCTGAATGAGTTCCGTCGACACCAAGTCGCCCGGATCGCTGCAGCGGTCGGTGAAGCTGCTGACGCTCAGCGCCTGCCTGTACGTGGCCTATGCCGCCTGCATCGGCAGCCCGGCAACGACGAAATTCTTCCTCCACCTCGGCGCCAACGACCTGCACATCGCCTTGGTAGGCGGCGTGCCCACGGTGATGCTGTCGATGTTCTTCGTCGGGGCCCTGCTGGCCAACCGCCTGACCCGCCGCAAGCCGACCTTCTTCCGGCTGTTCATCCCCGGCAGACTGCTGTTCCTGCCGGTCGCCTTCATCCCGCTGATTGCCCCCGACGCGCCCATCGATTGGGTCATGGGCGCCATCATCCTGATGATCGCCCTGCACGGAGCGATGAATAACGTCGGCGAAACGCTGTTCCAATCGTGGCTGGCGGACCTGATCCCGCACCGCATCCTCAACCGCTACCTGGGCGGGCGCCAGGTATGGATGTCCCTGACCACCGTGGTCAGTCTCCTGGCCGTCAGCGCCTTCGTGTACCTGTCCGATTGGCCGATCACGGTCAAGTTCCCGGTGTTGGTCACAGTCGGGGTCGCGATGGGATTGGCCGACATCCTGCTGTTCTTCGGCATCCGCGAGCCGCCCCACACCGCCGTCCGCGACCGGCATCCGCTGGCCCTTCTGATCGAACCCGTGCGCCATCCCAACTACCGGACGTTCCTGCGCTTCATGTGCGTGTGGCGCACCGGGTTCCTGCTGGTCGGGGCCTTCGCGCACTACTACCTGCTGAAGGTGCTGGGCGTTCGGCTCGTGCATCTGATCCTGCTCCAGTGCGTGCTGCTGGCCGTCAATGCCGTCACGGCCAGGGCATGGGGACGATTGGCTGACAAGCACGGACACCGCCCCATCCTCACCATTTGCGCCGCGCTCAAGCCGATCTATGCGATCAGCTTCTTCGTGATGACGCCCGCCAACGCGGTGTGGGTGCTGCTGCCGATCATGGTGCTCGACGGCGTGGTCAACAGCGGGCTGTCGGTGGCCACCCAGGGCTACCGCATCAAGATGGCCCCGGCCAAGAACCGCTCGATGTTCCTGGCCGCGGCGACCGGACTGACCGGCATCTGCGCCGGCACGGCCGCGATCGCAGCCGGCGTGTTCCTGAAGAGCCAAAGCGACGCGACCCTCCACCTCGGAGGCCTGACGTGGACCAAGTACCACTGGGTCTTCGGAGTGTCGCTGCTATTGCGGATCGTCTGCATCTTCCTGATTCGCACCGTCCGCGAGCCCGGCCGAAGCCGCGCCCGCGGCATGCTGGCGGACGTTTTCGGGCGAGGCCAAGATGACGCTCGCCAATTGAAGGCGTAGCGATCTGAGATCGGGCGCCATGCCCACGCTTGCGTGAGCATGCCGATCCTGCGATACAGACATGGCCACGCAAGCGTGGCCATAGCGCCGAACTGGAGACCCCATCATGAAAGCCGGAGCTGCCCAGCGAGACGTTACGCCCGCCGTGGGGACGACGATCACCCACCCCCCGCGAGAATCCGTCGGCCTGCACGATCCGCTCTTCGTGCGGGCGCTGGTGCTGGACGATGAGGCCGGGACTTCCGTGGCCATCATCTGCTGCGATTTGATTGGCGCCGGCTTTGAGGTGGCCCAGGAGCTTACCGGGCGCGTTCGCGACGAGCTCGGCATCGACCATCTGCTGCTCAACTGCTCGCATCCGCATTCGTCGGTGGGCCTGGGGCCGCTGCCGGCTGAGAACGCCGAGCCGTCCGACGCCGTCGACTGGTCCCGACGCACGCACGCCGCCATCATGGCCATGCTGACCGAAGCCCGCGATTCGGCCGCGCCCGTTACGCTCCGGGCCGGCCGCGCCGACGTGCAGGTGGGCTTCAATCGCCGCATCATCAAGGATGACGGCTTCGCCTCCATGGCCCCCAACCGCGACGCCCCGGCCGTGCCGTGGGTCAACGTGCTGGTGGCCGAGGCCGCCGATTCCGGCGATCCCGTCGCATTGCTGTTCCAGCACACGGCTCATCCCGTGATCGTGCCCGACACCGGCTGCCTCATCAGCGCCGACTTCCCCGGAGCAGCCGTCGCGCGAATTCGCGAGAAGCTGGGCGACGACTGCGTCGCTATCTTCGGCCAGGGCTGCTGCGGCAACATCAACGGCTTCCCGCTGCGGACCAACCACGAAAACGCCGACGAGGCCGGCCGCGAGCTCGGCGACGCCGCACTCAAGGCCATGCACGAAGCCACACCCATCGAGGCCGAAAGAATCGACTTCGCCGTCACGCACGCCGAACTTCCCGCCTGCGAACTGCCGAGCATGGAAATCTGGCAGCAGGTGGTCGACCACATCACCGCCGCCTATGAGAAAGGCGACAACCCGTGGCTGCCCAAGGACGTCTACGAGGGGCGCATGAAGGGCTTCGAGAATCTTCGAGCCGCCATCGAAGCCGGCGACCCGCCCCCGCCCTGGCGAATGGACGTTTACGCCCTGATGCTCGGGACCGAATGGGTCCTGACGGCCATGCCGAACGAAATGTTCTGCCAGTACGAGTTGTGGATCGACGCCAACGCCCCCTTCGACCGCACCATGACCTTCGGCTACACCAATGGCGGCGCCGGCTACATCGCCGTCGATGAGGCCTGGGCCATGGGCGAACGCGGCGGCTACGAAGCCGCCTGCCTGCCCAACTGGGGCGGCCTGGCCACCTCCAGCCGCCACTTCGGCCCGCCCGCCGTCGGCAGTGAACAACTCATCAAAGACACCATCGCCGCGGCCTGGGCCAGCCGCTAACACATGCCCCCAACCCCCTTGCGAAAACGCCCGCCCCACGTTAAACAGTCCCTTTCCGCACGCCCCCGCGAGGCCGATTTGACCGGCCCGGCGGTGCGGTGCTAGCCAACACAGGAAGGACACACCATGAGAGGTCCAAAAGTTGTCGTCATCGGCGCCGGAAGCTTCTTCTTCGGGCGACCCGTTATTAAGAAGATGGCCACCAGCCCCATCATGGCCGGCGGCACACTCGCCCTGGTGGACACTCAGCCGGCCGTCCTGAAGACGATGATGAAGCTGGCCCGCCGCATCTTCAGCCAGACCAAGTGCAACGTGAAGGTCATCGGCGACGTCGACCGCAAGAAGGTCATGAAGGACGCCGACTTCGTCGTCCTCACCTTCAGTGAGAAGAACGCCTACTACCGCGGCCTCGACACCGAGATCGCCCAGAAGCACGGCATCACGATGTGCAGCTCGGACACCATCGGGCCAGGCGGCATTTTTCGGGGCCTGCGCGAAGTACCCCGGGCCGTCGCCATGGCCAAAGACGCCGCGCGCCTCTGCCCAAACGCCTGGGTCATCAACTTCGTAAATCCCACGACCGTCATCGGCATGGGTCTGCGACGCTTCGCTCCGGAAGTTCGCAGCTTCGCCCTCTGCGACGGCCACCACGAGCCCTACTGCTCGGCCCACATGGCCCTTCAGGCCGGCGTCATGGACGCGGACCCGAAGGATTACTTTGGCTTCAAGCTGCCCGATGAGATCGCCCGCAAGTTCTCCATCAAGATCGGCGGCGTGAACCACTTCACCTGGATCATGGGCTGCGAGTATGACGGCAAGGACCTCATGCCCACCCTCCACCGTGCCGTGAACGCTCGGGCGGCCGAGGAGAACAAACGAGCCCAGACCGACTCGAAGGCCCGCTTCAACGATGCCTACACGAAGCAGCTGTTCGATATCTTCGGCATCTACCCCGACTGCATGGCCCACACCAAGGAATACGTGCCGTACTACCAGGGCTACGGCGTCAAGCCCGTCAAGCCCGAGAAGCTCCATCCCTTCGACGGCCCGCACCGCCAGAAGATCATGGACGAAGCGATGGCCGTTACGAAGCAATACGCGTCCGGCAAGCTCTCCAAGGCCAAGTTCCTGAAGAACGTCGCCAGCGATCACGCCTCCGACATCATGGAATCGATGTGGGGCGACCTCCGAAAGCCCTTCTTCATCAACACCGCTAACGGCGATGCGATTCCCAACCTGCCGGCCGACGCGTTCCTGGAATTGCGCTGCGACCTGGACATGCAGGGCCCGCGGCCCCAGCCCGTCGGCCCCATGCCGCGCGGCGTATTGGGCATGACGCACCTGATTCTGGATGTGCATGAGATGACGGCCGAAGCGGCCATGACCGGCGACAAGGCCCTGCTGCGACGGGCCATGATGACCGACCCCCTCTGCAACAACATCCCCGACGCCGACGCCTGCATCCGAGACCTGCTCAAGGCTGAAAAGAACATCCTGCCCAGCTACTGGTACAAGAAGAAACGCTAACGCTACCGGGGCAAGGAGCGTGACGAAGAAAGTAGGAAACAACATCGATTCACCCCCACGGGCGGGCTTCCACAGCGAGGCCCGCCCGTTTTGCTTCACATCAGATCGCTATTCCGTCTCCTGCTGAATCAGGGTGCCGAAACGCTTGTTGATCGCCAAGGCCGGGTCGAGCGGCACATCCACCGGCTTGCAGTTTTTCGGGATGCTGATCGTCGGAGCCTGGCGGACGCTTTGGCCCTCAAACTGCGGCAGCCATTCGCGCTCGGCCTCGAGCATTTCGCCGCACATTTCGCGGACCTGACGCAACGTACAAACCGCCCCGGTCAGCGGATCCAGCGCCACGGCCTGGACCACCTTCTCCGTATCGCCCATCAGCCCCGCCTCGGCCGCCAGGATCTGCACATTCACGTTGGTCATGCACGCAGCCGCACACTGGCTGGGCAAGGCCCCGATGCTCACCGGATGCAGCCCGGTGTTATCGGCAATGGTGGGCACCTCCACGCAACAGCCGTCCGGCAGGTTGGAGATGTACCCGCGGTTGGGAACGTTGCCCATCAGCTTGAACGGCCGATTCGTCGCGACCGCCTCAACGATATACGAGCAGTACTCCACGGATCGCGATTCGATCTTGGCGCTGTCATACTCCAACGGATCGTGCTGGGCGTACTTTTCGGCCAAGGCCTTGCAGTAGTTGTAATACGCCCCGCTCTCACCGCCGAAGGCCGGCTCGTCGCAGTAAAGGTCCAACGCCTCCTGAGACGCCCGGAACCACGGCAGGTATTCGCTGAGGTGCCCAGTGGATTCCGTCATGAAATACCCAAAATGGCGAAAAATCTCGCCGCGGACCTTCTCGTTCTTGTAGTACTCGGGCTTTTCGAACACCTCGCGGAGGTGCGGGTACAGGTCGCGGCCGTTGTGCTCGAGCGTGAGGAACCAGTCCATGTGGTTAATGCCGCCGCAGGTGAAGACGATCTCCTCCTTCGGCACGTCGCAGTAACCGGCAATCAGGTCCAGCGTGGTCTGCACGCCGTGGCACAGGCCGACGAACGGCACGTCCGTCACCATCCCCAACGCCAAGCAGTTGGCCGCCATCGGATTGGCATACTGCAGCATGATGGCCCCGGGTGCGGCCAGCTCAGCCATGTCGTCGGCAATGCTCTTGAGGACCAAGGCCGTCCGCAGACCCCGGAACACGCCGCCGGGGCCCATCGAATCGCCGATGCACTGGTCCACGCCGTATTTCAGCGGGATCTCATAATCGTGGCCGAACGCATCGAGGCCGCCGACTTGGATCATGATCACCACGAAGTCGGCATCGGTGATCGCCTCGCGGCGGTCGAGCGTGGCTGTGACTTTGCCGTCCACGCTATTCTCCGCCAGCATGCGTTTGGCAAACGCCTCCATCCGCCGCAGCTTCGGCTCGGCGTAGTCCATCAACGCAAACTCACTACCCGCCAGTGCGGGCGTGGCCATCAGGTCCGACAGCAACGTCTTGCAAAACACCACCGACCCCGCCCCAATCATCGCGATCTTCTTAGGCATAGCTTTTCTCCGTGGGATGAATCCTGTGCGGCTATGGTCCGCATTCCGCCCCCCATCATCAAGGCCGATCTTGGGGAGGGGTGAGGGCTGCGGGGTGAGGGTTGCTTGCCACGGCAAAGCCGAAGGCGACGCCGGGAGGGGTGAGATCCTTTCTCCAATCCGCATTCCGCATTCCGCAATCCACAATCGAACGCTCCCATTTCCGCTTTTCTCCCCCAATCCGCAATCCGCATTCCGAAATCCGCATTCGATTGTGCGCGCGCCGAACATCCATACTGCGCGCACACGGGTTTGTCGGGTAGCGCGCACCGATTGTTCGCTCTGGTTTCATGCCAATTCCGAACACAACCCCGAACACTTTTCCCATCGCAACAACCCCCTTTCCCCGCCGCTTCAACTATACGCTCCCACCAACTGACCCGTCCGCGCCGGCCGACTGCCGAGTAAGTTAAGATTTGTCCGGAGAGCAGATCTGACAATGGGGTTATCCTACGGCGTCTGACAAGAGTTGGTAACGTAGCATCGGGGCCTGTAGAATCCCTGCAGTTCTGGGTGCGTTACGCCAAAGTGGCGGCAATAGGAGTTCTCTCATGTCGCGGTTCAAGGCAATCATCTCTTATCCAGAGATGGTCAGGAGAGAAAGCGCTTCGCTCCAGCGCGGAATGAACTTCCGTCTGAATCCTAAGTACTCCGTCTTGCTGATGAGTGTGCGAAAAGGCGCTCCCTATAACGACCGCTGGCATGAGGACACGGGGTTGCTCGAATACGAAGGGCACGATGTTGCTCGCAAAGCTAGTGTAGACCCCAAGGCTGTCGATCAGCCGATGCGTCACGCCGGAGGGTCGTTGACGGAGAATGGCAAGTTCTTTGAAGCGGCAATGGCCCACAAGAACGAAGGAGAGCCGCCCGAAACCGTCCAGGTCTACGAGAAGATACACCAAGGAGTCTGGAGCGACCGGGGACGGTATGAGCTGGTCGACGCGCAGATCACGAACGACGGCACGCGAGATGTGTTTCGCTTCTTCCTGCGTCCCGTGGCCAACGCGGGATCAGCGGAGCCTATCCTTCGGCATACACGCGTCATCCCCACTTCGGTGAAGGTGGCCGTTTGGAAGAGGGACCAAGGCAAGTGCGTAGTCTGCGGTTCAACCAAGAACCTGCATTTCGATCACGACATCCCCTACTCCAAAGGCGGGAGCAGCATCACCGACGAGAACGTTCGGTTGCTTTGTGCGAAGCACAATCTCGAGAAGTCCGACAAGATCATGGGCTGGGCTCCGTGGATCGTGGGGGCAAGTATGATTGCTTCCAAGATTGCGTAACATTGACAGCGGCTGGTGCCGTCCTCCCCCTCATGCCCAACGCCCTGGCCTTTCCATGCTTGTTTCTCATCCCCCACCCGCTACAGTCGGGGGCTTCTTATGGACATGGAGCGGCATAGGTTGGTGCGGGGGGTGCGGCGGTCGGGGGGGTTGATGACTGTGGGGGGGGCGTTGGCGGCGGTGTATGGGGCGTTGCTGGGGACGCCGGTGACGGCTGCGTTTTATAAGAGCATCGGGGCGAAGGGCTATCACTTCGGGCTGATCACGGGCATCCCCATGTTGATGCTGTCGATGCACTTTGTGGCGGCGCTGGACGGCTGGTCGTTCGAGGCGTTCGGGCGAACGTGGATTAACTACCACGTGCTGTTTGGGGTATCGGTTTGCTTGCGAATCCTGTGCAATGTCTGGGTCCGAACGATTCGCGAGCCGGGCAGCTCGCACCCGATCCACGTGTTGCGGAACCTGCTGCCGGTGCGGCCTTGGGGTTGGGTGCGCCCGCCGGCTGTGACGGATGAAGATGTGGTGGAAGATTCCTTTGGCGCCGAGGCCACAGATAACGATTAGACCGGGCGCCATGGCCACGCTTCCGACTTCGCCAAGGCTACGCCGGGACAAGTGCGTGGCCATGCTGATGGCGCGACTGACGATAGGCATGCTCACGCGAGCGTGAGCATGGCACCCAGGCTCAGAGGAGAAATGCAATGAGAGTTGGAGCTGCCGAGCGCGACGTTACGCCGCCGGTTGGGATGACGATTGCGGCCCCGGACCGGACGAGCGTGGGCGTGCACGATCCGTTGTTCGTGCGGGCGTTGGTGTTGGATGACGGCCGCGGCGAGTCCGCGCAAGGGAACGGGGTGGTGGCGATTGTGTGTTGCGACCTGATCGGCTGTGGGTTTGAGGTAACCGAGCAGGTCCGGCAGACGATCGAGGCGGCGACCGGGATCCGGAACCTGCTGCTGAACTTCGGCCATCAGCATTCGTCGCGGTTCCTCGCCAAGCGCGGCGAAGGCGGCGAGCGCGGCACAGTCGCCGGAGCCGACGAGATTGAATGGAACACGGGCGTGCATGAGGCCATCGTGGCCTGCGTAGTCGAAGCCAACGGCGCGGCGGCCCCGGCCACGTTGCGGGCCGGGCGGGCGGCGGCGCAGGTGGGGTTCAACCGACGAATCGTGCTCGACGGCGGGCAGATCCACATGGGGGATAATAAGGATGGCGCGGTCGTGCCGTGGGTGAACGTGCTGGTGGCTGAGCCCTTCGAAGAAACTCAGGGCAAGGCGGCCGACGGCGGCGAGCCCCTCGACGGCGCTCGGGGTAAACCAATCGCAGTCTTGTTGGAGCATGCGGCGCATCCGGTGATCGTGCCGGACACGAGCAACCTGATTAGCGCCGACTTCCCCGGCAGCGCGGTGGCGCGGATGCGGGCGGAGTTGGGCGACGAGTGCGTGGTGATGTTCGGCCAAGGCTGCGGGGCGAACGTCAACGCCTATCCGCTGCGGACCACACACGAAAACGCCGACGCGGCCGGCGCCAAGCTGGGCGAGGCGGCGCTGGAGGCGATGCGCTCGGCCGAGCCGATTGTGGCTGACACGCTGGCGTTCGGCCAGAAGCGAGTCGACCTGCCCTGCCAGCGGTTGCCGTCGATGGCGGTCTGGCAGGAGACGCTCGATCACCTGGAGCTCGATTGGAAACGCGGCACGGAGTCCGGCCGGCCGGTCGATTGGATCACCGAGGAGGTGCACGAGTTGATGCTCGCGCGGCTGGACGAGATCAAAGGGCAGATCGAGCGCGACGAGCAGCCGGCCGACCGTCGGCTGGACGTCGCGGCCGTTATGCTGGGCCGTGAGTGGGCGTTGGTATCGTTCGGTGGCGAGATCTTCTGCGAGTATGAGCTTTGGGCGGATGAGGCCGCGCCGTTCGACCGCGTAATGACGTTCGGCTACACCAACGGCATCGACGGCTACGTAGCCAGCGATGAAGCCCTGGCCATGGGCGCCAAAGGCGGCTACGAGGCGGGCACGTTCCCCTGCTGGTGGGCGGGCAACCTGGGCGCAGCCTTGGCAATCGGCACGGAGGCACGCATTCAACAGGCCATGGCGAGCCTGTGGCCGCAATAGCGTAGGCCCGCAACTCGCCCACCGACGCAAGGTCGCACATGTCACAGTCATCGCAGCGAGATTCGCTGTTGTCGGCCGACGACAATCGGCGGATGTTCGACTGCATTGCCCGGCACTACGATTGGATGAACGGGCTGCTGTCGCTGGGGTTGGATCGGCTTTGGCGACGGGCGGCTGTGGCGCGGCTGGCCCCGCACAGCGGCGGGCGTTACCTGGACGTCGGCTGCGGCACGGGGGACTTGGCCATCGAGGTGTGTCGCCAGGCGCCGGGGGCGCGGGTGGTCGGCATCGATCCGTCGGCGGCCATGCGGGCAATCGCGGCGCGCAAGGCACAGCGCGCGGGCGTGGCCGACCGGGTCACCTTCGACGATGGCGACGCAACGGCTCTGGCCTTCGAGAAGAGCGCCTTCGACGGCGTGATCAGCGCGTTTTGCCTTCGCAACATTGCCGATCAGGCCAAAGCCTTCGCGGAGATGCGCCGAACGCTCACCCCCGGCGGGCGGGCAGTGATCCTGGAGCTAACCCGCCCGCAAGGCTGGCTCGTTCGCGCCGGCCATTGGCTCTACCTACGGTGCGTGGTGGCCCCGGCCGGCCGACTGATCGCCCGCGGTGGCGCCTATCGCTACCTGGTCGACTCCATCGAGCACCTGCCCGCCCCGGCCGACATCGAAGCCGCCATGACCCAAGCCGGTCTCGCCAACACCCAACAGATACCCCGTCACGGCGGCATCGTCACGATCTTCGCCGCCCACAGGTAGCGACCGTCGCCCATCCCCGGGCCGCGGCCGTACAAGAACGCTTTACCTGGCGGCCTTGCCGCGTGACAATCATTTCCGTCGGGGATGGTCTCCGGCATGTCGGTCTGGGGATAGTGTGATGGTGCGGGATGCGCCCTTTCTGTTGAGCATGGCGATTGCCCTGCCGGGCTCGGCTCCGTATCACGTCGCCCCCAGCCTTGGCCCAACGGACTTGGTTTCCACTGACTGTTGGGCGACAAGGAGACAACCATGAAAGCAACCGGCTGGCGCACACTGTTCGATGGATCAGACTTGGACAAGTGGGTGATCGGTAACGTCGACCTCGACGGCACGGCCCTAGCGATTCGAGGGGGGGATGTCCGCGCTGAAACCGGTGGCGAATCGTACGACAACTACATTCTGCGCGGCGAGTTTCTGATCGACCCAAAGGGGCAAACGCCAAAGTACTGCGTGCAACTGACAGCCAACGGCACGTGCGTGTATTGCCAACTCGTCCCCCACTGCATGCTGATCGCATATTGCTGCGGCCGTCCAAAGACGAAGCCGAAGGGCTTCACTCATCTCATTGCACCCGCGCCGATTCGCGTCCCTTACAGGACATGGTTCACCTTTGCGATGCGAGCGTCTCGAGGCCGGGTCACCGGGATGGTCAACGGCCAAGAGATTGCCAGCGCTCGCATTCCAAGCGGCACCCAGGGCATGCCGGGCTTTCTTGTGAATCAGATGACCGATTGCGACGTCAAGGTCCGGAACATCAAGATCAAGTTCCTTCGCCCAACCAAGACGCAGTTGAACGAGTTCGCAAAGCACCCCCTGTACAACTGGCTGAGGCATGTTGAGCAGAGCGAACGCAAGTAGCCGTTGCCGAACAGCGGCTTTCAGCCGAGCGCGAAGGCGCAGCGGCCGATGGCCACGTTATGCCGGAGAGACTACAGATGAGCGCAAAGACAATCGGGCAGGCCCTGCTGCCTCAGTTCGATAAGGTCTGCCGGAGCGTGCGTGAGATCATCGAGCTGTGCCCCGTGGACGAATGGACCCGCGAGGGCGTCGGCGGCATGCGGCTGAAGCACGTGTACCATACCGTTGCCGGGCTCGACTTCTATTGCAGAACGCGCGCCCACGTGTGGGACGAGCGGTTCAAGGATGCCAGCGGCCATTACAACTGGGATGTGGAGTTGGCGGACCCGCCGACTCGGGAAGAGATGTTGGCCTATCTCCAGGACGTCCACGCCCACCTGAGAACGTGGTTGCTGCAGCATGATGACGAGGCCTACCTTGCCGCCGACGGCATCGACGAGTTCAGTAACGACTGCCTGCTGGAGCAGATGGTCTATGCCCTCAGGCACACGCAGCACCACGTGGGCGTACTGGCGGTCGGCCTATCTTCAATTGACCTGCAGACAACGTGGAGATGAAGCGCAGAACTAGGTAACTGTCCCTCGTGTCCTGGTTTCAGCTGCGCCTGAATCGCATCGTTGGAAAGGTGTGAGAACATGACCATTGATGACCCAGTCGCCGCCGCGCACCGAAGACGATGGGAGGAAGAGGCGAAGAAGGGGTGCGGATTCACGATCCCTTGGCTAGATCTCGACGTGGAGGCCTTCCGCGCCTTCAGAGAGCGTGAAACAGACGTGCTGCCCGACCCCTACTGTGACGATCCAGCGGCGAAGGTCATCATGGCGGACATTCAGGGAAAGGACGTGCTACTGCTCGCCCAGGGCGGAGGGCAGCAATCGGCCGTCTACTCGCTTCTGGGGGCCCGTGTCACCGTCGTGGACCTGGCCGAGAGGCAAGTGGAGGGCGATCGAAAGGCCGCGGCGCACTACGGGTACGAAGTCACCGCAATTTGCGGCGACATGCGCGATTTGTCGTTTCTCGAACCGGACTCCTTCGACCGGGTGACGGATGTCGGACTTTGCTTCATCCCCGACATTCGCGAAGTCTACGCGCAGGTTGCCAGGGCCTTGAGAGTCGGCGGGCTCTACCTGAGCGACTCCGGTCAGTCTGCGCTGGACTTCACCGAATGGAACGGTGAGGCCTACTGCATCACTCAGCCCTACGCCGAGAGGATCCTCGAGCGTGATGACGCCGGGAACGGCATCGAGTTCCGCCACTACATGGACGACATCTTCAACGGCCTCATCGAGCTGGGCTTCTCCATTCAAGGTGTCTACGAAGGACCCCACGACAGACGGCCGGACCCCAGCGACGCTCCTGGAAGTTGGGATCACCAGCGTCTGTATCTCGGTGGCACATTCGATATTGTCGCAAGGAAGGAACGATAGCTTCTTAACAAGGAGCTAGAGGCGCCGCCGTAACGCGTGTGACTCAGCGACGGCGTTCCGCGAGGACGACATGACCATCAGACGATACAGCGAGCCCGACCGCGAGGCCTTGAAGCGGATCAGTGCGGTCTGCTTCGAGGGGGTCTCGATCGATCACAACATTGAGCAGCTCTCCGGGCCCATTGCGGGCAAGGACTGGGCGTGGCGGAAGAAGCTCCAGATCGAAGACGACATCGACAACTACCCGGACGGCATCTTTGTCGCGGAGATCGACGACGCCGTCGTTGGATTCGTCACCACGCGCGTTGACCGCAGGAAAGGGATCGGAAGCATCCCCGACCTTGCGGTTCTTCCCGACCACCGACGACAAGGGCTGGCCAAGACACTGTTAGACCAAGCCATTGCGCACCTTCAAGGAGCGGGCATGACGCATGTCCGGCTCGACACGCTCGAACAGAATGCCGTGTGTCAGGAGTTCTATCCCAAACGTGGATTCAAAGAGGCGGCGCGGGTCATTCACTACATCATGGAAATCAAGGACGCACAGTAGGCAGGCCGAGCGACATAGAGGGACGTGAGCCACGTTCCCCTCCAGCCAACTATTGTGCGAGACCAAGTGACATGAGAATACTTGTTACAGGCGCGGCTGGATGGACATCGGCTGCAATACTCGAACGGCTCCTATCATCATCTCATGAGGTTGTCGGATTTGATCTTCCCGATGCCGCCTTCGCACACAACCTTCGGCCCTTGTGCGCAGATTGGCGGGAAGGTGATGTTGCCGTCAGCGGAGATGTAGAGACGGCCATCGCCGGTGCGGACGCGTTGATTCATCTTGCGGTCGCGATTGATCCTAGCGAGTACGAAGTGCCGCCGCGGGCCTTCAGGACCAACGTTCTCGGCACATACAACATCTTTGAGAGCGCCCGCAAGAAGGGCGTAGGCAAGATAGTCATGATGAGCTCGGCCCCCGTCCACCTTGCTGTCGATCCGTGCGGTGATGGACTGTCATGGCGAAGCTCCGCCGGGGAAGATCACGTCTACGATCTCACGAAACGCATTCAGGAGGTAATAGCCGAGGATTTCTGCGATACACATTCCATGTCAGCAGCGACATTGCGAGCGGGGCACATTGTTGACGGCAGGGAGGCCGTCGATCCTAAGGGCGTACCGTTGGTGGATCTGCGGTACTGCAGAGGGGGTTGGGTGTGTCGGCACGATGTTGCGCAGGCGTGCCTCGGGGCACTCAGAAGGGACCTTGACGGTTATGAGCTCTACTGTGTCATTGGCGCAGAGAAGGCCCGCGCCAACTACGACGTAGACCGAACAGAGAGAGAGCTTGGCTTCTCGTTCTCAAGCAGATTCGAGGAGTTCCCGCCGTAGTTGTAGGGTGGGCAATTCATTGCCCACAGAATACCTTCAAATCAATGAACCCACCGGGCCGCACGGGCGACTAGGGAAATAGACTGCTGGTCACAACGTTGGGCGCAACATAAGCTGAAAGGGCAATACCATGGACCTTGATACACTGACAGACTTCTTCATGTGGTGCACGATCATTGGCGGCGGCTTGCTAGTGTTCTCGAGCCTGCTGTGCATGGCGCTCAAGAACGTGATCGCCAAGATGCACGGCAAAATGTTCGGCCTGACCCCAGAGACCACCAAGACGGCCGTCTACGGCTACATCGGCCTGTTCAAGATCCTCTGGCTCGTCTTCGCCGTGATCCCCTGGATCGCCCTGCTGATCGTCAATTGCGGGTGCGGCCAAGGGACGTGACCGGGCCGACGCCACACCGACTGGCCGCGAGCGTGGTCGTTCGCGATGCGGACGGGCGCTTTCTGGTGGTGCGGGAGGGCGACCGGCGGGTGGCCGGGAAGATCAACCTTCCCGGCGGGCATGTGGCCCCCGGCGAGTCGGCCGAGGCGTGCGCATTGCGGGAGCTTCGCGAGGAGGCCGGACTGACGGCCGAGCTACTGGGGCTGATCGGGGTCTACACGGACGCGGGCGGCGTGAATGTCGTCTTCCTAGGCCAGGCCGAGGTCACGGCGACCACCCCCGGCCATGACATCCTCGCCTCCGAGTGGCTATCGCCGGAGGAACTGGCCGCCCTTCCGGATGAGCAATTTCTACGGCCGAAGAAGCTTCGGCGAATCGTAGCGGACGTCCTAGCCGGCCGGGCTTTTCCAACGGACATCATCCAACGGCTGGACTCCGAGGACTGGGAAGCAGACAATTAGGCCAGGGAGTCAGCTTCATGAATGCACCCGTCCCCAAGCCCACGCCCGGGAACCTCAATGCCTATTGCGATGAACTGGACATCGCTCTGGCTAACGGCGCGATCTCTGAAGACCAGTGGTACGAGTGTCGCGCGAAGGCCACGGCTGAGGCCTATCTCCCCAAGGACAATCCTCGCGCCCAGTCCGGCCACGGCGGGGATGAGGCCCGCTGGCGATACACGCGCGTGCTGATGGTGTTGGAGGGGATTCACAAGAGCGGGAGCTTTCTGGATGTCGGGTGCGCAAACGGCCATCTGGTCGAGTGTCTGGAGCGATGGGTTAGCGGCACCGAATTGAAGGCGGAGTTCTACGGCGTCGACATCTCGGACGAACTGATCGAGTTGGCCAGGACGCGACTGCCGGAGTGGGCGGATCGGTTCTTCGCCGCCAACGCCGTTACCTGGACGCCGCCCCGCACGTTCGACGTCGTGCACGCCCACGAGATCAGCTACGCGCCGAAGCATCGGGAGCGGGAGTTCCTGGAGCACTTGCTGGAGGACTACGTCAGCCCTGGCGGACGGTTGATCCTCGGCCCCTGGGCGGTCGCCCGGGACGGCACGGGCCTGGACGAGAACCTGGCGGCCTGGGGATACCAACCGACCGGCACGCTCCTGAAGACCCAAGCCGACGACCCAAGCCTAACCCGCAAGATGATCTGGTTGGACAAGACCTGATGAACCGAGTGCTACTGATCAACGCCAGGACCAGGACACTGGGCCCCTTTCGCCCGACCGGTGTCGAATACGTTGCCGAATGGCTGCTCAATGGGGGCTACATGGTCGATGTGCTTGACCTGTGTACGGAGGATGAGCCGGAAGCGGCCGTCGATCGCCAGTTCGGCGCTGGGCCCTACGACGTCGTCGGCATCAGCATCTTCAACACGGAACTGAGAACGCCGGAGTCAACGCAATCCCAGTTGCCGGGCGTCAGGGAGCTGGTCTCGCAAGTGCGGCGGCTCGCGCACGCGCCAATTCTGCTGGGGGGATACGGGTTCAGCATTCAGCCGAAGACAACGCTTGAATACGTCGGCGCTGATTTCGGCCTCGCCGGCTGTGGGATCCCTACGGTGACAACGCTCCTGCGCAGGATTGAGACCGGCCAGATCGAGCGCGGCACGGTCGTGGTCGCCGAAGAGCCGCAGCCGTACCTGGACCTGGCATTCCGACGCGACGTCGTGGCGCCCGAGGAATACTCGAAAGACGAGTTCTCCGCATGTGTCTCGCGAATGTACGGCTGTCCGGGCACGTGCATGTTCTGTCCATGCTCGAAGCGGAAGGCGATATTGCGGCGACCTGAGCACGTGGTTGCCGAGATCGGACACTTGCTGGACCAAGGGGCTAAGAGTATCTCCTTCCCCCACGACATGGCGAACTTCCCCATCGACCATGCGCGGCGCCTCTTCGACGCCATGGCCGGCCTGCCCAGTGACTTCGCGTGGGTGGGCACGATCTGGCCGGCCGAGGAGCATTTCTCGGACGACCTGGCCGACGCCATGAAGCGCTCCGGTCTCGTCTCGGCCTACGTGGACGCCGCGAGCGGCTCAGACCGGATGTTGCGCCGTTACAGAAAAGGCATCACCGTTGGCGGCATCGCGCGGGTTGCCGAAGCGCTCAAGGACAGGGATATCCCGGTGACCTTGTGCTTCGGCCTCGGCGGGCCCGGGGAGTCCAGGGAGACAATCGATGAGACCTTCGCCCTGATCGACCGCCTGCAGCCGGCGTGCGCTGGGCTGTTCACGCAGTTTCGAATCTACAAGGACACAGAGCTTGCGCACATTGCTGAGCGAGAAGGCGTCATCGACCCGGCCGATGACCTCCTGCTGCCGGTGCTGTATCCTTTCCCGCTGAGAGACTACGCACTCGAACAGGCCGACCAGCGAGACAACTGCATCACCGCCTGGTAGGCGTGAGAGCGGACGAGAAGAGCATGACTGGGCAGAACGACATCACGGCGAGCATCAAGGGCATCGACTTGGTGTTCCAGGCCGAACCCGGCCTGTTCTCGCCCCGGCAGGTCGACCCCGGAACGCTGGCGATGCTGTCGGTGGTTGAGTTCCTGCCGGAAGATAAGGTCCTGGACCTTGGGTGTGGCTATGGCGTGGTGGGAATCTTGGCGGCCCGGCTGATCGGGGCGGAACGGGTGTTCATGATCGACAATGACCCGGCGGCTGTAGCGTGCGCGCAGACCAACGCGAGGCAGAACCACGTGCCCGACGTCTCGATCAGCGTCAGCGACGGATTCGACCAATTCGGCGAGACGGATTTCACGAAGATCCTCTGCAATCCGCCCTACCACGAAGACTTCTCGGTGCCCAAACGGTTCGTCCACAAGGGATTCAACCGGCTCGTCATCGGCGGGCAGATGGTCATGGTGACCAAACGCCGGAAGTGGTATGAGATGAAGCTAAAGGGCATCTTTGGGGCTGTCAGGATTCGTGAGGTGGACGGATACCACGTCTTCACAGCCACCAAGGAATCCGCCACGTGGGCCAAGGCCAAGGGGCCGCGCTGAGCCGCACGCCCTGGCCGCGACGTTGGGCGTTCGATAACGAGGGCGAGACGCGCGATGAATAATTCAAACGCATTCATTGACGCCTGCAAGGCCGGAGATGCCGGCGCGCTTGAGCAGATGCTTGAGGCTGAGCCGTCGCTGGTGAACTGCCGGTCGGACGACGAGATGCCGGCGATCATTCATGCTACCTGCGCCAATCAGATTGCGGTGGTGGAACTGCTGCTAGCCCGCGGCGCCGACATCGAGGCCAAGGACGCGTTCTACAAAGGCACCGCCCTTGGCTTCGCGGCGTGGCACGGCTGGGCCGACATCGCCGAACTCCTGGTCGAGCGCGGGTGCGACGTGGATGGAATGGACGAAGACCCCTCCCCGCTGGCGCTGGCGCTCGATGACGTAGACGGCAAGTTGGCTGAGGAAGGTTCGCCGGGTACCACCGAAGGCCACGCCGCCATCGTCGCGCTCCTTGAGCGCCGCGGCGCGAAGGTCCTTGGGCGAATAGAAGCACAATGAGCGACGATTTGACAGGCAGTATGTTTGACTACTACGCGCAGCGTGCGCCCGAGTTTGACGACGTCTATCTGGGCGGCGGGCCGGCGTCTATCTCCGACCCGCAGGCCTATCGGGATGAGGTCGACATCCTCGCCCGCATCGTCGAACGCACCTGCCAGGGGGACCTGCTGGACCTGGCGTGCGGGACGGCCTTCTGGCTGCCCTACTACGCCAGCCGCTGCAGCCACATCACGCTATTCGATCAGTCGCAGGAGATGCTGGCCGTCGCACGAGACCGCGCGGCCTCGGCGGGCGCCACCGATCGGACGACCACCATCACCGGCGACGCGCTGGCTTATGACTTCGGCGAAGACCGGTTCGACACGGCCCTGGCAGCGTTCCTCATCAGTCACTTCACAGTCGGACAGGAGGCGCAGCTCTTCGACAGGCTCAAGACGGCGCTGAAAGCGGCCGGTCAGATCCTGATCCTGGACTCGGTCTGGAATGACGCCCGAGCCCAGAGCCGCTCCAAAAAGGGCCCACAGACGCGCACCCTCGCCGACGGCCGAGCGTTCGAGATCTATAAGAAGTACTTCGACCGAGACGACCTGGCAGCCCTGGCGACCGACCACGGCGTCGACGTATCCGTGGAGCATTTCGGCAAGGTCTACTTCGCCGCGCGAGTGACGTTCGAGGGAGAATGGCGCCTAAGCCAATCCTAACGCTGGCCTGGGAAGATGGATCATGGACAAGAACGAAGAGACGGCACAGCAGTACGACGAGCGATACGGTGCTGACGCGCTGTATTGGGGCATGAAGCCGTCGGCTACGTGCTATGACGTCCTCAAGCTCCTGCCGCCTGATCGGCCGGTGAGGCTCCTGGACATCGGCTGCGGCGAGGGGCGCAACGCCCTGTTCTTCGCGCGCAATGGATACCTCGTCGACGCCTTCGACATTTCTCACGAGGGGGTCGAGAAGACATCGCGTCTGGCCGAGGACATCGGGGTCCGCATCAACGCATTCCAGGCAAGCGTCACTGATTTCCGGCTCTCAGAGCCGTGTGACATTCTGTTCTCGACGGCCGTGTTCCAATGCGTTCCTGAAGCCATGCGGCCGGAACTGTTCGCCAACTACAAATCCTTCACGACGCCCGGCGGGCTGAATGTGTTCTCGGTGTTTGTCCGGAAGCCCTTCATCGCCCGATCACCGGACGGCGACGCGAACTCACATCCTTGGACGTCCGGCGAGTTGCTCAGCTACTATCACGATTGGCGCATCGAATGGTGCACGGAAGAGATATTCGACTGCATGTCCAGCGGCGTGCCGCGCCAGCACGCGGTCAACCGCGTCATCGCCAGAAAGCCTTCCCAATGAGCCTCAATGCATACAGAGATGAAGCAGGCGAGTTCCTCAACGCCGTTGATCCGGCCGGCAAGGAGAGCGTTTCCGACATCCTCGCCATGCTCGATCAGGAATACGCCGCGCTCAAGGCGGCGCTGGACGACCCGGAGCGATTGAGCCATCAGGTCTATGACGTGCTATTCCTGCTGTTCGAACTGGCGGCCAAATCCAGCCTCGATCTCGATGCCGAGTGGGCCCAAGGCCGCGACAACAAGCGAAAATACACGGACCAATAGCACGGTATGGGGACGAATGGAACGAACGGGGTCGCCTTGTTTGGCCGGCCGAGAATTGCTATGTTCAGGCCATCCCCTTACCAAGGAGTAGTCAATGTCATCGGAAACGGCTACCGCCGCGCTGCCGACCGGGAAGATCGGCGACATGGAAGTCTCGCGTCTGATTCTGGGCGGCAACTTGCTGACCCATTACCATCACTGTCGCGACCAGAATTACGTCTACAACCTCGTGGCCAACTACAACACGCCCGAGAAGCTCCTGGAGACGTTCGCCAAGGCTGAGGCGTGCGGCATCAATACGATGAGCGTCCACACCGTAGACTTCACGCACCAACTCTTGAAGAAGCACCGCGACGCCGGCGGCAAGCTGCAGTGGATCTTCTGCCCAACGGCCGATGTCGACGACCCCGACCTCAAGGAATATAAGGAAGAGATCGCTCGCCTGACCGACCTGGGCGCCAACGCGTTCTACGTCTGGGGCGAACACTCCGACGTGCTGGTCCGTGACGGCCGCAGCGACGTGATCCCCCGCATCCTGGATATCTTCCGCTCGCACAACGTGCCGGCCGGCGTGGGCACCCACGACCTGGCCGTCATCGAGACGTCCGAAGCCCAAGGGTTTGGCGCGGACTTCTACGTCAAGACGTTCCACCACCACGACTACCCGACCGCGCCCAAGGATGTCTCGGAATTGACCGAAGCCTACACCGAGATCCCCGGCTACTGGGACCGCGACCCGGACGCGACGGCCGCGTTCATGGCCAACGTCACCAAGCCCTGGATCGCCTTCAAGACCATGGCCGCGGGGACCATCGCCCCGCAAAGCGCGTTCGAGTACGTCTACGAGAACGGCGCCGACTTCGTCTACGCCGGCATGTTCGATTTCGACATCGCCGAGGACGTCGAGATCGCCACGAGCGTCCTCAACAGCGACGCCGTCAAGAACCGCGCCCGCCCCTTCGGTGGCTAGGCGCGCCCCGCACTGTCCGCACCCAAGGAGCAGACGATGTCATCAGAAGCCGTCACCGCCGCGTTGCCGACCGGCCGCATCGGCGAGCTGGAGTTGTCCCGCATGATGTTGGGCGGCAACTTGCTGACCCACTACCACCACTGTCGCGACCAGCATTACGTGTTCCGCCTGGTCGAGCACTACAACACGCCCGAGAAGGTCCTGGAGACATTCGCGATCGCCGAGGACAACGGGATCACGGGCATGAACGTGCACACCGTGGATTGGGTGCACCAATTGCTGGTCGAGCACCGCAAGCGCGGCGGCAAGCTGCAGTGGGCGCTCTGCCCGACGGCCGATACGGCCGCGGAGCCCTATCGCGAAGAGGTCCTTCGCCTGGCGGAGATGGGGGCCGACGCCTTCTACGTGTGGGGCTGTCACTCGGACGGGCTGGTCGCGGGCGGCCAAATCGACGTGATCGGCCGATGCTTGGACATTTTCCGAGAGTGCGGCGTGCCCGCAGGCGTGGGCGCTCACGACCTGAACGTCATCAAGGCCTCCGAGGCTGAAGGGCTCGACCCGGACTTCTACGTCAAGACTTTCCACCACCACGACTACGAGTCCGGCCCGAACCGCGACCCCAGCCAATTGGAATGGGCGACCGAAGAGAACATTGGCTACTGGGACCGCGACCCGGCCGAGACCGCCGCGTTCATGCAGACGGTCGAGAAGCCCTGGATCGCCTTCAAGACCATGGCGGCCGGAACGATTGCCCCCGACAGCGCGTTCGAGTACGTGTTCGAGCACGGGGCGGACTTCATCTTCGCCGGGATGTTCGATTACGAGATCGCCGGCGACGTCGAGATCGCCGCGCGGATCATCAACGAGAAGCTCGCGGGTTCTCGCGCACGCCCCTGGCGCAGCTAGTCAGCGAATGAGAACAAAGCAAAGCGGGGCGATCCGGAAGGAACGCCCCGCTTCTTCTTGCGCTGGGTCGGTCGTCACGGCCGAACGTAGATGGGGGTCGAAAACGCGTGTCGGCCGTTGGCGTCGACGGTTTCAACGCGGAGGTAGCTGTTCTTGCGGCCGGCCTTTCGGTCGATGGCCAGGTCGACCACCGGCTCGTGCTTGGGCCAGACCTCTTTGATGATCTTGCCGCCAGCGATCACCTTCACGAACGCCACGCCGCGGCTGGCGGCGATGCGGGCGCGGAACTTCAGCGCCGCGCCAACCTTGGGCTTGAGCGTCGAACCCATGGGCTTGCCGTTGCAAGTGACATCCAGCAGCGGGGCCTCGGAGGCAAAACAGTTGCCCACGCGTAGCGCTTCGATCAGCGACTTTGACGTGCAGCGCTCGGCGAAGATGCCGGTCCAGGCTGTGCCGATTTCCACCACGCGGTGACAGTCGCTGGCGCCGACCAGCGTGACCCGCTGACCCCGACAGAGCAGATCATCTGCCAATCGCGAGCCGGCCGGGCCGGTCAGGAAATATGCGTCGGCCACCTCGGCGCAACCGTTGGCCATCTCGAACGCCATGTCGCCGAGTTCACTCATATCGCTCAGCACTTGCTGGTACTGCTCCTCGGGCGGCTGTTCGTAAGCCCAGAACGGATGGGCCACCCACTGGAATCGCGTAAGGGCTTTGACTTCTTCCCAGGCCTCGGGGAGCGACTGCTCGTTCTTGTATTTGTGGTCGGGGGTCGGTTCCAGGATGCCCACGTGGTACCAGCCGCCGCCGGTCTCCTCGCCCCAACTCGCGTTGGGGATCTTGCCGACGACGCGCTTGGGCTTGGTCGTGCCGTGATCGGTCGCAAAGATAAAGTCCAACCCCGCCAGGGCGGCCCATTCGGCATTCTCGGCGACCGTACCCGCCCCGTCGCTGTAGGCCGAATGCGTGTGCAGGTCGGCGAGATACACCTTCTTACCGAGCAGCTTGCGCGTCTCGGCCAGGTACGAGGCCAATCGCTTGCGGTAGCCAGTCACACTGTTGTAGACGCCGGCTTCTCGGACGCCCTTGAGCCAATCGCGCTTCTGGGCTGCGGTCTGCTTCATGCGTCTGTCCTTTCACTACGCCCAGGCCGCGCGGCCTGGGTCTCTCACAGGTCGATCACCTTACCCGGCCCTTGGCTGAATGCCTCAAAGATTCGCGTCACGTTCCATGCGTCCTGGAGCGTTCCTTTAGATGGCGAGCGATCTTCGATAATGCTACTGACGAACTCATACAGCTCACCCCAGTAGCCCAGCGTGAACAGGCCCTTGTTGTAGAGCTGCCCGAGCGAGAACTCCGGCTCCCATCCTAAGGATGCGCCGTCCAGCCCGGGGCCGAAGAAGTCCGGCTCGTCGCCGTAGCCCAGGCCGGGCTGACGGTGGAGCGTTACGCGAATGTTGTTCTCGACGGTAACGGCCTGGCCGTCGCCGACGATCATGGTCCGCTCGAACAGTGGCCCCATCGGCACGCCGTGACTCATCGCCAACGTGGCGGCCGCACCGGATTCGAAGGTGAACGTGGCTGAACTGCCGCCGTTGGCGCCGACCTGACAGGAAAGGGTCTTCGGCATGCCCAGCAACATCAGCATCAGCGAGGCCGGGTGGCAAATGTGGTCGAGAAAGCTGACGACCTCATCGAGGCCTTCGCCATCGGCGTAGCGCGCCATTTCATCGACGGTCGGCACGCGAAGCGGATATTGGAACGTCGCCAGCGAGATGGCGCCGAAGTCCGGCGCGTCGATCAGCTCCTTGGCCTTTTCGTTACCGGGGGCGAACATCTTCTTGAAGCCCACCGCCACGTTCTTCCCGGCAGCATCGGCCGCCGCTTGCAGTGCCTCGATCTCAGCCAGCGTGGCCGCGGGCGGCTTTTCGATCCACACATGCATCCCCGCCGCCAGCGCCTCTTGGGCGATCACCGGATACCGAGGCCGACCGCGTTCGTCGTAGTTGGTGACAACAATTACCGCCTCCAACCCCTCATGGGTCAACATGTCTCCCACACTCCCATAAGCAGCCTCAGCCCCAAACTGCCTCGCAAATCCCTCGGCCCGCCCCACATCCAGATCACACACCGCCGCCAGCCGCACCGGCAAGAACTGCAGCGCGGGGTAGATATTCCGAAACGCATGCGACCCACACCCCACAAACCCCACCCGCACCACACGCTCATAATCCAACCGCTCCGGAATCGTCAGAACCATGCGCCTCTCCTCAAGCTCAACGAGGCGTTGAGTCTACCACATCGGCCCGCAACGCGCCCCGCCGACGGCCGCGCTTTTGTCCGACCGCGCACTTGCGAAACAACCCCCGCGCGGTGTGCAATCTACTCAAAGGAGTACGGCCTATGGCTCACAATAAGAAACGTTCATCGAAAGTGGACATGACCGACCTGTTTGCCGCGAACTTCGACATCCTGCAAACACACAATATCAGCGGCGCGAAAGTGCTCTACTTGCTGGCCCAGGCCGCCGGGTACACCGAGACAACCTGGGGAGAGGCCCAGGCCGCCGATGGGCTGGGGTTGGCGTTCTGTTACATGCGGGACGGTTTCGGCGTGTCCGTCTACTCCTCCAACATGGGCCTACCCCAGCGCGGCGACCTGCTGGGGTGCCGCTTCGACGCCACCTACACAGCCGACCCGGACGAAGCGTGGGATTTCATCAAGACCGGCTTGGACGCAGGCGACCCGGTGAAAATGGCCGGCCCGGAAGACTCGGTCGTCTGTGCCTACACCGACGCCAAGGACATCGAACGCCGGTCTCTGATGGCACGCGGGGTCGGCGGGCCCGCCTTGGAGGGCACAGTATCCTGGGAGACGTTCGCCAACCACGTCCCTCATTGGGTACCGTTGGGCGGGGGAGGCATGTATCGACTCGCGGAGGCAATCGAGAAGCCTTCCCTGGACGAAGCCATCCGGGTACTGGCCAACCGAGTGGTCGACTGGCAGGATAATCACCCCTCTGTGGGACGCTTCGGCGATTCGTCCAATTTCGGCGTCAGCGCGCTTGAGCAGTTCCTGGCCGACTTGTTGAAGCCGGAAATTGATATCCCCGGCGCCGAAGGCGGCTGTACGGCAATCAACTTCCAGCACAATGCGCGATCGGCCCTGGCCGACTACTTCGCCGAGGCCGCGCAACAGCTGACCGGTCCGACGGCCACGATTCTCGCTGACGTGGCCGAGGACTACAGCATTGCCGCCGAGGGCATACGTCGGTTCGGCAGCGAAGGGCTGGGCAAGAAGCGCGCCACGCATGCTGGTCGGCAAGCAATCAAGAAGACGTTTGGCGCAGCCTTGGAAGCCGAAAAGAGAATCCTCGACCGTATGAGGGAACTCATCACCGGCTAGCCATGCCGGCCGAGCCGGCGCGCCTCGATGCTCGGTTCGGATCATACAGAAGGGAAACCGACCATGTCCGTTCGGATGATCCTGTTCGCGGCGATCATCGCAACGATCGCCTTAGCCGGTTGCGACAGCAGCGATGAGCAGCCAGCGGCCACGGAGAGCTCCACCGGAGCAGTTCGGCCTGACAGAGCAGCTTGGTTCGATGACGCCAAGTTCGGCATGTTCATTCATTGGGGCCTGTACGCGATTCCGGCTGAAGGGGAATGGGTGATGCAGGCCAAGCGCACCCCGGCCGCCGAGTACGAAAGGCTGGCGGCCCAATTCAACCCCACCGAATTCAACGCGACCGAGTGGGTCGAGTTGGCCAAGGCGGCGGGGATGGAGTACCTCGTCATCACCGCCAAGCATTTCGACGGTTTCTGCATGTGGGACACCGAGCTGACGTGTACGTCGTCAGCGACAATGGTAATCCGTGGGCGTTGAACTAAGTCACGG